>JBAXVE010000099.1:0-8081 GCA_037129245.1 Desulfuromonadales bacterium | reverse complement strand
AATATGTAACGCACGGCAAAAAAACCGGGACAGGATTGGGAACCTATTCGGCACAGTCGGCTGCCAGAACCCAACACGGTGATATCTCGATGCAAAGCTCCGAGGAAGCGGGAACCCTTATCACAATAAGCTTGCCGAAAATTTTTGCGGGTGAAAACACTCACAAGCATTCTGACCCATAACATTACAGAAGGATACGCACCTGCTTTCAGCGAATGCCACCCAGCGCCCCGACCTGCCGCAACACCTCATAAGGGACTCTTGCGAGTCCCTTACTTTTAAAAACGTTAAACAGTTTATACGTGGTTACCGCATCAACTCGAAGAAGCGATCCTCACAGGTTTCGTCCTTGATATCGATGAACTTGTTGCAGATCTCGGTTACCATGTTGACAACACCCTGGTAGCCGATGATCGGATAGCGGTGTTTGTTGACCCGGTCAAAAATCGGGAAGCCGAAGCGGAACAGTGGCACGCCGGCATCGCGGGCGGCAAACTTGCCATGACTGTCGCCAATGATTGCATCCACCGGATCGGTCATCACCAGGCTGCGCAGATGCCAGAGATCCTTGTTCATGTAAATTTTGCAGCCGTTGCCGTACATGGAGCCGTCCAGCAGTGCCTGCAATTCCTTCTCGGCTTTCTTGCTGCCACGACTGCAGAGGATGTGGTACGGACGGGCTCCCATCTCCAGCAGGAAGGATACGTAGCCCATCAGGTAGTCCGGGTCACCGTAGACGGCAAATTTCTTGCCGTGCATGTACTGCTGTGAATCAGTCATGGCATCAACGGCACGGCCGCGCTCGTTCTTCAGTGATGCCGGCACGTCCTTGCCGAACAGCTGGGCGACTTTCATGATGAACGCATCGGTCTTCTCGATACCCATCGGCATCGGCATACTTACATGTTTGCCGGAGTAGGTATCTTTGATCCAGCCGAAGGTCTTGGGTGTGGCATACGGGCCGATGGCAATGGTGGCCTTGCCGTTGATCGAATCGGCGGCATCGTCCAGCTTGGTTCCGCCGGCGTAGATGTGATAGGTGCCGTCGCAGGGTGATTCAAAGGTATCGCCAATGTCAGCCAGAAACGTATAAGGGATGCCGAACTCTTTCAGAATGCGCTTGTATTCACGGTAGTCGCCGGTGTTGAAATCGCAACCGGCGATCAGGTTCAATTTGCCGGTGCAGCGTCCCTCGACCTGCTTCTCTTCGGTCAGAGTCTGCAAGATCGAAACCAGCATGGAGTCGTAACCATGGATATGGGTACCGTTGAAGCTGGGCGTGTTGGCGTACGGCACCGGCAGATCTTTGGGTACGAATGCCTTCTGTTTGGCGTTCTTGATGAAGGCCGTCAGGTCGTCACCGATGACTTCCGGCATGCAGGAGGTGAAGACGGCGATCATCTTGGGTTTGTAGAGAGCATGGGCATTTTCCAGACCTTCGTGCAGGTTGTTTTGACCGCCGAACACTGCGCCATCCTCGGTCATGGCATCGGACACAGCCGGAGCCGGTTCACGGAAATGACGGTTGAGGGTTGAGCGGTAGTAGGATGCGCAGCCCTGTGAGCCATGGACGAACGGCAGCGTTCCTTCGAAGCCGTGGGCCACCAGCTGCGCTCCCAGCGGCTGACAGGCATGGGCCGTATTGATCACCAGCGCCTGGCGGGCAAAGTTCTTTTCTTTATACTCTTCCGAGTTGATCCAGTTCTTGACGCGTTCGATCTCTTCGGGCGGTGTCTCGACTATTGTTTTGACTTCAAGTCCCAATAGATTTGCCATGATTTGCTCCTTGTGGGCTGGTGACCAATCTGTCACACAGCCTCTATTTTATTTGATTCAGGAGACAGGAGTCAGAATCCAGAATGGGATGTTAATGCTGACTCCTGACTCCTGACTCTTGTATTCTCAAAACGGACTTTTCACCAGTTTCCAGGTCGGGCTGTTGACCGCCATATCCACATCCCGGGCGAAGATTTCAAAACCCTGATAGCCGTGGTAGGGACCGGAATAATCCCAGCTGTGCATCTGACGGAACGGGATACCCATTTTCTGGAACACGTATTTTTCCTTAATTCCCGAGCCGATCAAATCAGGCTTCAGGGCATGGGCAAACTTTTCAAACTCATACTCGGATGGGTCATCGTAAACAACCGTAGCATCCGGCATTTCCGGGGCGGTGCGGTCATAGTCATCGCCGTGGGCAAATTCGTAACCGGCGCCAACGCAGTCCATACCAAGATCCTCGTATGCCCCGATCGTGTGGCGCGGCCGGAGACCGCCGACCAGCAGCATGACCTTCTTTTTGTCCAGACGCGGTTTGTATTCGTCAATAATGGCCTGCATGATCGGTTCGTATTTGGCAATGGCCAGTTCGACCTTTTCCTTGATTACATCGTCAAAACGTTCGGCGATGGCGCGCAGACTCTCCCTGATCTTGGTCGGACCGAAGAAGTTGAATTCCAGCCAGGGGATGCCGTACTTCTCTTCCATGACCTTGCACATATAGTTCATCGAGCGGTAGCAGTGGATCAGGTTCAATTTGACGGTATGTGTTGCAGCAATTTTTTCCAGTTCGCCATCGCCGGTCCAGACCGATTTCACATTCAGGCCGATCTCTTCCAGCAGCGACTTGGCCGACCAGACGTCGCCGCCGATGTTGTAATCGCCTATCAGGGCGATGTCGTAGGGGCTGGATGGTTCGGCAAATTCGCGGGTTTCGATGATGTAGTCACGGATCGAGTCATTGGAGATGTGGTGACCAAGCGACTGGGAAACGCCACGGAACCCCTCGCAGTTGCAGGGAATGACCGGGATATCCAGATCTTTGCTGGCCTGCTTGGTAACCGAGTTGATATCATCGCCGATCAGGCCGACCGGACATTCGGACAACACCGAGATGCCCTTGGCCAGCGGGAACAACTCATGGGCCTCTTCCAACAGGGTTTTGAGCTTCTTGTCGCCGCCGTAGACGATGTCCTTCTCCTGGAAATCGGACGTGAACTGCAACGGAAAAGAGGTGACTCCGGTGATGCCGCTCATAAGATTGCGCCGGGTGCCCCAGGAATACCAGCCGCAGCCAACCGGGCCGTGGGAAACATGCACCATATCGCGGATCGGACCCCAGACAACGCCCTTTGCACCGGCGTATGCACATCCACGGGCGCTCATGACACCGGGAACAGTTTTTTTGTTGGACTTGACGCTGGAGCATCCGGAGGCAGCATCGTTAGGTGCCAGGTGCGGCGTGCGCTTTTTCTTGGCTTTTTCAGGATATACCGACAGGGCATCATCAATCATGGCCTGAGTGGATTCCTTGGTTATACCGTCAACTTTTCGTATGTTGTCTGACATAAAAACTCCTTTATGGAAGGATTCAGAATTCAGGAGACAGAAGTCAGAATGAACTTTTCCTGACTCCTGGATTCCGGCTCCTGATTCTTAGTTATGCTGCCTCTGCTACACCGACGACACTCTCATCCTCCGCTTCCATAATGCCGTATTCCATCAGCAGATCTTCCAGTTCTTCCATTTCCAGCGGGGTCGGCACAACCAGCATCTTGTTGTTGAGAATTTTCTCTGCCAGTGTCCGGTATTCCTGTGCCTGTGGATGTTCGGGAGAGTACTCAATAACGGTCATGCGGCGCATTTCGGCACGCTGTACCTGGTTGTCGCGAGGAACGAAGTGGATCATCTGGGTGCCAAGCTTTGCTGCCAGGGCGCTGACCAATTCGAACTCTTTATCAGTCTTACGGGCATTGCAAATCAAACCGGCCAGACGCACCTTCCCGGAAGATGCGTACTTGAGAATACCCTTGGCAATGTTGTTGGCTGCATACATGGCCATCATTTCACCGGAGCAGACGATGTAGATCTCTTCCGCTTTACCTTCGCGGATTGGCATGGCGAATCCACCACAGACAACGTCGCCCAGAACATCGTAGAAGACAAAATCAAGGTCATCAGTGTATGCGCCGTTCTCTTCAAGGAAGTTGATGGCAGTGATTACGCCGCGGCCAGCGCAACCGACGCCCGGCTCAGGTCCACCGGACTCGACACACTTGGTGTCTCCGTAACCGATCTTCATGACATCTTCCAGTTCCAGATCCTCGACGGTGCCTTTTTCACGAACCAGGTCCATGACAGTGTTCTGTACTTTGGCATGCAGAATCAGGCGGGTTGAGTCGGCCTTGGGATCACAGCCTACAATCATAACCTTCTTGCCGAGGTAGGCCAGACCCGCTACCGTGTTCTGTGTAGTTGTCGATTTGCCGATGCCGCCCTTGCCGTAAATTGCGATCTGTCTCATGTGTTGCTCCTTTCGCTCACCAATCTGTGAGCATGTTGAGTGTGTGTCGGGGCAATATAAAAGGCGCCCCATTTTTTGAATGGCGGCGCCTTTGCCGGTTTCTATAGATTTATTTTTCAGTGTTGCAGCGATGTTGACAGTGGCAAAGCATTGAACGTGCCAAAAATACATATATCAATAATTACGAATATTTACGAGAATTACACATAAAGATCGGGCGTAAACAGGGGATTGAATCATCTCTTCGAGTGCTCTGCCAAAACTAAGGGTGCCTGTTTTTTGCACATCTTCACATTGCATGCCTGACCGGTCTATGAAATGCCGTGATCGGGCCGCATTCGAGATTATTGTTGTTCATGAAATGGGTGGAGCTAAAAAAAACGAAACAAAAAAAAGTTGACTTGTAATGAGCAGTTGGGTATAAAGGCAACTTCGCGCGCCTTAGGGCCATTGTATCGGCGCGTGGTTGTAACCAACGTCCCCTTCGTCTAGCCCGGCCCAGGACACCGCCCTTTCACGGCGGCGACACCGGTTCAAATCCGGTAGGGGACGCCAGAACATAGTCCGGAGCAGTCCGGTGAAGTGTAAAAAGCCTTGAGAAATCAGGGCTTTTTTGTTTTTGCTTGTCCGACATGATCCGCCTTGGCATGATGGAATCCAGATACTTTGATGGTGTTCTTGGTGGTGTCTCCTAAAACCACAAAAGCAAACACCACCAAAAAATGGAGGAAGCCATGCCTAAACGAATTGTGCCTCTTACGGATCTTCAGCTTAAAACTGCAAAACCAAAAGTAAAAGAGTACAAGCTTTCTGATGGCGGCGGCCTTCATCTGCTCATCACACCCAGCGGCGGGAAGCTGTGGCGATGCAATTACCGTTTTGATGGAAAGCAAAAGACCCTCTTCCTTAAATCCTACCCCGAAATAACTCTTTCAGATGCACGAAAAGCTCGTGATGATGCTCGACAACTACTGGCGAATGGCGTAGATCCTGGTGCTGTAATTAAGGCCCAGAAAATACAAGTGCAATTGCATGCCGAAATTGTTTTAAATACGTTTGAAAAAGTTGCAAAGGAGTGGCTACTTAAAAATTCTCCGCAATGGAGCGACAGCCATATCAAGACGATTAAAGGTAGACTTGATCGCGACGTTTTCCCTGTTTTCGGAGATCGTGCAGTTACCAGCATAACCAGAAATGATGTTAAATGTTTGATGGAAAAAGTTGCCGCACGTGGAACGATAGAGACTGCAGACAGAATTAAGCTCTATTGCCGACAGATTTTGCGGTATGCCCTAAATAATGACATGATCGAATCAAATCCGATCGACGACATGAAAGATATATTAGCCAAGCGGGTACCAGGTCATCATGCTGCATTGACGGATCCCAAGAAAGTTTCTCAACTTCTGAGAGCTATAGATGGATTCGATGGGTCATTTGTCGTCAAATGCGCATTACAGCTCGCACCGTTGCTGTTTGTCCGCCCTGGGGAACTTCGAGCGGCTGAATGGTCAGAGATTGATCTTGATAAAGCTGAATGGAACATCCCTGCAATAAAAATGAAAATGAAATCAGATCACCTTGTACCCCTTTCCCATCAGGCGATCGCAATTTTGAAAGAGCTGGAGCCTTTGACCGGTGGCAACAAATATGTTTTTCCGTGCTATCGCACAAATTCACGTTGTATGAGTGAGAATGCTTTGACGGCCGCACTTCGCCGATTAGGTTACGTTCAGGGGGAAATGACTCCTCATGGATTCCGGGCTATGGCAAGAACCATCCTTGACGAAGTATTGAACCAGCGCGTTGACTTCATTGAGCACCAGCTTGCACATGCAGTCAAGGACCCTAATGGAAGAGCTTATAACAGGATAGCACACCTTGATGAACGTAAAAAAATGATGCAGCTGTGGGCTGATTATCTCGACAGTATTAAAGTGTTGAGAACGCTTTAGACTCGGCAGCGCACCTGCTGCCTTCGTAATCCAATCTGAGCCAACATGTAAGGGCCATTTGTTAGCGGGTTTTTTTCAATACTGTTGGAGTGTATTATGCTGGTTCGACCCTTTTCAGATATTCATGCCGAGTTCTGGCAACCCAACAAGATTCCCCGCATTCTGGAAATGGTGATCCCGCCGTTACCGACTGATAATGAAACCGTTGCCTTGGTTGCTGGCGATATCGGATTGGCCCACAAACAGGAAACCTGGCTCAAGATCATTAGTCTTTTAGCCAAGCGTTTCCTTGCCGTCATCTATGTGGAGGGTAATCACTTTTTCTACCATAACGATTTCTTCGGGCGTATCCATGAGCTGAAAGCCAAGCTGTCGATTCCAAAAAATGTCCATTTTCTTGAAAATGAATCAGTTGAGATCAACGGTGTCATATTTATCGGGGCAGCATTATGGACAGACTTCCGGGAGAAGGATTTCTTCAAGATGCAATACGCCCGGAAGAATATGAACGACTTTGTGTTGATCAAAAAGGCCGACGGAACGCTGCTCATGCCCGAAGAGACGGTCGATCTGTTTCACGAATCGAAACGCTATATTTTCGAGGCACTGGCAACCGCCGGCGAAAAGAAGACCGTCGTGGTAACACATCATGGGGTTTCACCGCTCTCCATCCATGAAAAGTTCCGGGGAGATAGTCTCAACTGTGCCTTCATGACCGATATTTCCAACGAAATCATCGACCATGGCCCGGATCTCTGGGTACATGGCCATACGCATAACTCGTTCGACTATCCACTCGGCAAAACTCGGGTGGTTGTGAATCCCTATGGCTACAAGGATGTGGAGGTCAATCCGCAGTACGACAAACAGCTGCTGATCGAGCTATGAGCAAGTGGAAATAACTGGTGAAGCTTTGAGGAGGGGGAAAATGCGACAAAAGAAAACGACACCATACGGGCAACTTTCCCGTCGTAAACAGCGTGACAATTTCATCCGCCTGCGGCAGAAGATTCGTAATGACACATCAATTTATGGCGGAGAGTTTACAAGTGATCATGTCCTGAACGAACCGGGACGTCCCGCTTTGTACAACCAATGGGCTGATGCATACTTCCTCGGCAGTGACGGGTTGACCATCTGGAATGCCACCATCATCACCGCCGCCAGAGAGTTCTGGGATGAAGTGGAAGAGTTAGCACACTCACGGGCCTGGGATATGCTGACTCCTGAAGAACAATCAGCAGAAGCGGAAATAAAGTTTGAACCGATCTGGTCAAGTGGCCATCGTATGTTCCGCATGGCCGAAAGGCCAAAACTGGTCTATGAAAAATACAGCGGGCTCAGCTTTATCGAGTATCAAGACAGACTTGCTGAAGAGATCGTTCAGAACGAGCCGCCGGAAATATTTGAATCATTCGAGACAGACCGCTCCTACTGCTATGGTACCGGGCTGAATATGGTTGTTCACGTTGATGAGATCAACCAGGCTACCATTGAGGAGTCGATTCGTCGATTCCGCCAAGTTGGGGAAAGCAGCTGGCGATCTGCCACACCGCTGCTCCCCACAGAATTGCCGATGGAAACGGCACAAGCCGCATTCAGCAGGATACGATTGCAGCAAAGCACACCTGACGACACGGCCATTATTTAGACTGCCTGCCGTGTCGCCAACCATACTTCGACTTCACTACGTCGCCAGCCGACACTGTAATCGGTAAGACGGATGCGAGCCGGAAAAAATCCCTCTCGCTCCTGCCGCCAAAGGGTCGTCATTGATAGTCCCGTAATCTGGCAAAGCTCTTTTCTACGGATAACATCACCGG
>JBAXVE010000098.1:0-8416 GCA_037129245.1 Desulfuromonadales bacterium | reverse complement strand
TGTGCCGAATAGGTTCCCAATCCTGTCCCGGTTTTTTTGCCGTGCGTTACATATTTATCAAAAAATCCTGCTTTTATTTTCTCCGGCACCGCTCCCTTGTTATGAATACCGACATAATTCCACACAGCGTCCTGGTCGCATGAAACGGTAATTGTTTCGTCCGGCGGGGATGCCTCAATCGCATTTTTTATCAAATTTGCCAGCATGGTGTAACACAGCATAGCCTCACCATTCAGCATGAATCCGTCGCTCGTATTGCTGGATGGGTCATTTAGCTGAGTAACAAGCCTGAGTCGCTTCTTCGTGATTTCCGTGGCCAGCTCTTTCCCGATATCTGCTATCAGCGGGAACAGGTTAAAAGGCACGGGGGTGACTATATACGTCCCCTGCTCCATTTTATAGAGCGACAGGGAAGAGTCGATGATGTTGAGCATCCGGTGACCGCTCGTTTTGATGAGTTGTATCCAGTCGACCTGTTCAGGTGTCAGATTTGCGTCCATGAGGAGAATTTCGGGAATACTTATGATTGGATTAAGCGGCGTTTTCAGATCGTGGCGGGTTATCCGCTCAATATCTTCACGCATTTTTTCAGCAAGCCTGCGCTCGGTGATGTCTTCCATGGCTACGAGGATAATTTGTGAACCGACATCCTTCTGGAAAATCTGTCGGGCATTCAGCAGGAAAACCTTTCGGCCTAGAGCGGGGAAGTCATGCTCGACCTCATAACCATCGAACATCGTTTCGTGCGGGAGAATATCTTCAAAGAGTATCCGCAGCTTGGGGATGTCCCACTGCCTGTTACCGAGCTCATAGATAAAATTTCCAATCGTTTCTTCTCGCGTTACCTTAAATATTTCGTAGAAGCTCCGGTTGGCGGTGATAACTTTAAGGCATGAGTCAAGTACCAGAAGTGGCTCACGTACCGTTTCGACAATATTTTCCGCGTATTTTCTGGCATCATTAAGCTGGATGTTTTGTTCGGTCAGTTGGCTCAGTACGCTCCGCAGCTCTTCATTCTGCTGATAGATAATCTCCTGCTGACGGCGGTTTTCAATCGTCAGATGGTAGTCTCGGACGCACCCCCGCACCGTTTGCAGCAGTTCTGCATCATCCCATGGCTTCTGTTTGACAATGTAGTGGGTAGCCCCGCCCTCATTCATGGCGGCAACGGTACTCTCATTGTCAGAAAAACCGGTCAGCAGAACCCTGATCGCATCGGGGGCAAGTGCTCTGCTGCGGGCCAATAATTCGGCCCCGGTCATCTCTGGCATCTTCTGGTCAGAAATAATGACGGCAACGTGCGGAGTTTCAGCGATCAGCTTCAGCCCTTCAACACCGGAACCGGCGCATGCAATCTGAAACGGCTCACGGCGGAAGCAGCGCTTCAATGACTGCAAGATGTTCTGTTCGTCATCAACCATGACAACGGTATACTGCGACATGAAACTACTGTCGCCGGTACCTTCAAGCTGGTTACTCATAGTGTCAGATCCCTTGGGTTCGATAGTTCCACCCGGTTACGGCCATTGTTTTTGGCCTGATACATCGCTTTATCCGCCCGCACCAGCAGCTCATCGCAGCTTTCATCCGGTTCGAGCGAGGCAACACCGATGCTAACCGTTACCGAAATCGGAGGCCCTAGATCGTGTGAAATCACCGTATCGGCAACCAGTTGCCGCAGCCGGTTCGCAATGAGAACTGCCCCGGATAGTCCGGTCTCCGGCAGAAGAAGGACGAACTCCTCGCCGCCATAGCGCGCGGCGCTATCCGCCCTGCGTAAAAACAGCTGCGCGTCGCGGGCGATTTCGCACAGCACTGCATCACCGACGGCATGGCCCCAGTTGTCATTTACCTTTTTAAAGTTGTCAATATCGAACATAATCAGCGAAAGTGAACCGCCGTACCGCTCGATACGTCTCCGTTCATTTTCAAGAGACTCCAGGAAGCGACGACGATTGGTGAGACCGGTGAGGGCATCGGTAGAAGACAATCGTTCAAGTTCGCTGTTTTGCTGTGCCAGTTCGCTCAGCAACTCCTGTAATTCTCTGTTTTTCCGGCTGATGATCGCATGCAGTTGGCGGTCTTTCATGACCTGGTGGTAGTCCCGGACGCACTCCTGAACCGTTTGCAGCAGCTCCGC
Source organism: Desulfuromonadales bacterium (assembly GCA_037129245.1). Classification (GTDB taxonomy): domain Bacteria; phylum Desulfobacterota; class Desulfuromonadia; order Geobacterales; family Pseudopelobacteraceae; genus JACRCG01. Next base: position 6,276 of record JBAXVE010000098.1, on the reverse strand, counting down.
ATCATCCCATGGTTTTTGTTTGACAATGTAGTGGGTAGCCCCGCCCTCATTCATGGCGGCAACGGTACTCTCATTGTCAGAAAAACCGGTCAGCAGAACCCTGATCGCATCGGGGGCAAGTGCTCTGCTGCGGGCCAATAATTCGGCCCCGGTCATCTCTGGCATCTTCTGGTCAGAAATAATGACGGCAACGTGCGGAGTTTCAGCGATCAGCTTCAGCCCTTCAACACCGGAACCGGCGCATGCAATCTGAAACGGCTCATGACGGAAGCAGCGCTTCAATGATTGCAGGATGTTCTGCTCATCATCAATCACAACAACGGTATACAGCTCCATGCCGGTATCAGCACCAGCCGCTCTGTTAAGTGCACTCATTCAAGCCGTCCGTCGGTCATGGATAGGCAGAGTTACGGTGAAGGTGGTTCCTGTCCCCGGTTCACTCTCCACCAGAATTTCTCCGCCATGTTTCTTGATGATGCTGTAGCTGATACTGAGACCCAAACCGGTCCCCTTGCCAACCCCTTTGGTCGTGAAAAATGGTTCGAAAATCCGTTTTCTGACATCTTCCGTCATCCCGCGACCGGTATCCCGAACGCTCAGCACCACCGTGTCATCGACCTGCCGCGTGATGACGGTGATGGAACCGTGATTACTGATTGAGTGGGCGGCATTTACCAGCAGATTGATGATGACCTGACTCAACTGATTGCTGGAACAGTTGATCTGCGGAATGTCACCCAGCTGCAGGTCGAGTTCGGCAACATACTTTATTTCGTTACGCACGATGTTAACGGTGCTCCGAACACAATCATTCAGATCCGTCAGCTCGAAACTGCTGTCATCGGTTCGGGCAAAACCCTTCAGATCATGGACTATCTGCTTGACTCTGGTGGCTCCTTCGGATGACTCGGCGATCAACGGAGCGATATCATCAAGGATGAAGGCAATGTCCAGCTTCCTGGTCGCTTCCTCCAGTACGACAAGCTCCTGAACGGTGCCGTTCTTTTCGAGCAGATCCTGAAAAAACCGGTGGAACTGGCTCAGTGATTCTACATAGCTCTTGAGCGTGACAAGATTGCTGGCGATAAACGCCATCGGATTGTTTATCTCATGGGCAACACCGGCGGCAAGCTGCCCGATGGAGGACATCTTGTCCTGATGCAGCAGCAGGATGTTTTTCTCCCTGTTCTTGCCGACTTCTTCGGCGATCCGGTTTTCCAGCTGGTCATTGAAAAACTGAAGCCGTTCCTGATTCTCATTCAGCACCGCTTCAATCTGTTTGCGCGCGGTGATGTCTTCCATGGCCAAAAGGATGATGTGCGAGCCGATTTTTTCCCGGAAAATCTGCCGTGCATTGAGGAGAATTATCTTGTGGCCGATGCCGGGAAAATCGTGCTCGACTTCATAGTCATTGATCACTGTTTCCAGCGGGAGGATCTCCTCAACAAGCATCCGCAGTTTGGGAATGTCCCACTGCCGGTTGCCGACATCGTAGATGAAGTTGCCGATGGTATCTTCGGGAGTAACTTTGAAGGTGGCGTAAAAACTGTGGTTGGCGGTCAGGATTTTCAGGTCGGAATTCAGCACCACCAGCGGTTCGCGAACGGTTTCAACGATATTCTCTGCATATTCCAGGGCGCCCTGAATCTCTTTTTTCAACTGTTCTCCAGCCGTGCCATCAACAACGGAAGAAAGAATATGCATAACCTCACTTTTTGTTGGGTTCACCACCACGCTCTGAAGTTGTCCAAAAACCACTTCCCCGTCAGAACCGGTGAGCCTGATGTCACATTTCTGCATCCCCTCTCGCTGTAGAACGCTTTCGAAGTGCTGCGCAATAACCTCTTTACCCTCGTCATTAACGGCAAAACTGCTAAAAGGCTTCCCTACCAGCAGGTGCCGCTCTACGCCGAGCAGTTGCCCACTGCTATGATTTGCTTCCCGTATCTCACCCTGGATATCAAAGACAAAATAGGCAATCGGCGCGAATTGAAAAAGATCGGAATAAATGTCGCGTGATATCACGACCTCATCCTGGGCCTGGCGCAGTTTTTTCTCTTCGAGCAGTCGGCGGGAACAGGTCAGCAGTGATTCAGTAAATTTACCGGGGTTAAGCGGTTTAAAGACATATTCGCAGACACCAAACGGGATGGAGCGTTTCAGGTAATCAACCTGATCAAAGGCGGTCATGACAAAGATTGGAACCGACTTGAATGTATCAAGGGAGCGGATTTCCTGTATCATGGTCATGCCGTCCATCACCGGCATCTGGATGTCGGTGATGACTATATCCGGACAATGCTCCCGATAGGCCTTCAGACCCTCAGCGCCGTTTTCAGCGGTGATCAGCACCCCGACAAGCCGCGCCAGGAACTCGCTGAACATTTCGCGGGTAAGTTCATCATCTTCGACATACAAGACTGTAAGGCTCTTCAGGTATTCCAATTCGCTGTTATAAATGATGTTTCTCCCATTCCATACAAGACGGTGGGGTCTGGTATGGTATCCACGGTGAAGCTTCTTAAAAAAATATATGGAACCTGCGCAGTCGCTTTTCACGAAGTACTGTCAGCTGTTCCGGGCTTTTAGAGGTCATGCTATTTGGCGAGGCGTAACTTCCGACTCTGGTTAGGCGCGGGTACACGGAAATGCGAAAAAATGATCATAGCACAAATAGAATGTCACACATTGCCAAAGCTCTGATTGTGCCAGACCTGTTCAAAACTTTTATACTCACCTCTCTCATCGTTTCGATACGGGGGTATATCTGGACGCTCAACGGTTCATCATCATCAATCAGTACGGTTTTTTTATTCACTTTTCACCTCCCGGTTTACCATCATCTTCACCGCTGCATCCCGCAATTCCAAAGGGTTATAAGGCTTATGCAAAAAACCGGCATACGGATCTTTTGTTATGATATCTTCCACAGACTCCACGCCGTAACCGCTACAGATGATGATCGGGATGATCTGGCTTATTTTGCGCAGTTCATGGTAGGTTTCTCTGCCGCCCATAACCGGCATGATCATATCCAGCAGGATCACGTCGATCTCGCTACCACGCTCACGGTAGATTTCAAGCGCTTTGCAGCCGTTTGATGCGGCCAGGGCAGAAAAGCCCATCGCTTTCAGCATGGTTTCCCCCATGACGAGCAGCGTCTCCTCATCCTCCACCAGTAGAATTGTGCCACCTGTCTTTTCAAATTTTGATACTGTCGTTGAACTGGCTTCTGCATTGTCGGATTCTTGCGGTGCCGGGAAAAAGACTTTGAAAGTCGTGCCGACCCCAGGAATGCTGGTCATGTGCAATATGCCGTCATGTGCTTTTACAATGCCCTGTATGGCCGACATGCCCAGGCCGCGGCCAGTGATTTTGGTGGTGAAGAAAGGTTCAAAGATCCGCTTCTGTGTTTCCTCATCCATGCCGCTGCCAGTATCAGCCACCTCCAGACAGGCGTATCTGCCGGACTTTAAGGAGGTACCAAACATATCCTTTGCCGCTTGATCTTCCTCTAAAAACAGTTTTGTCAGCACAACCCTGATGGTGCCGTTAGCTTCACCAATCGCATCGGCGGCGTTGATGACCAGGTTCATGATAATCTGCTGAATCTGGGCGGTGTCGCCATTTATTTCCGGGACGCCATTTTTCAAGTCAAGCTCGATGGTGACATTCTTCTTGATAGCCGATTGCAGCATCTTGACGACCTCATCAACCAGCAGCCAGAGATTGACCCGTGTCTGAATCATCGGACTCTTGCCGGCGTAGGTCAGCATCTGGCGACAGAGGTCGGCGGCCCGGTTCCCGGCAGTTTCAATCTTTAGAAATGCTGCTTTATATTCCGCTTCCGGGATAAAATCCTCTTTGGCCATGAAGCAGTGCCCCATGATGACCGTCAGAATATTATTGAAGTCGTGAGCAATTCCGCCTGCCAGTACGCCGAGGCTTTCCAGTTTCTGGGCTTGGTGAAATTGCTGTTCAAGTACCAGTTTTTCTTCTTCGGCTTTTTTGAGGTCTGTGATGTCAATACATGTACCTACCCATTCCTTCCATGAGCCATCAGCATTAAATAGTGGAATTCCCCGCACCATAAAATTCCGATACACCCCATCGGCACGACGGAGACGGTATTCTGTTATATAGTTACATTTTTGAGTGATGGCGATGCTCACTGCCTTATTGGTGGATTCGCGGTCTTCAGGATGTATGGCATCCAACCATTTAAAACCCTCTACTTCTTCCAAGCTTTGCCCCGTGAATTGCCGCCACATCGGCGCATCTTCTATTTGTCCATCGGGCAGACAAGACCAGCCTATCTGGCCGGTAACTTCCAACGAAAACCGGTAGCGTTGTTCGCTTATCTTCAATGCTGCTTCGACCTGTTTGCGCTCGGAGATGTCACGGACTGAAGACTGAAGTACCTGTTTTCCGTCCAGAACCATGGCGCTGAGCATCACATCGGCAGGGAATGTTGCCCCGGTGTCATTTCTCATATGTACCCACTCGAAATGAAGGCTTCCCAGTTCCATTGCCGTTGATATTTTCTGGCCGGCCAACGTGAATGAATTCGTCCCGCATGGCTGTTCCGGTGGCGATAGATCTGCAGGATGTTTTGAACAGAATTCTTCCCGAGTTGCACAGCCAAAAATACGCAACGTGGCTTTGTTGCAATGGATGAAACCGGTCTCATCCAGGAGCATCACCGCGTCGGTAGTGGAATCGTATATGGTTCGCAGCTTCGTTTCCGATTGACGCAACTCATTTTCGATCTGTTTACGCGCAGATATATCATCATGAGTGACAACCGCGCCGCCAGCGGAGATTTTGAGCGGTTCAACTGTCATGCAGAACCATCGTTGTGTGGCATTGTTCGGCTCATTGCAGAGGTAATCAAGCTTGAAGAGTTGAGATGAGCCGTTTATAACTGAGGTCACTCCTTCATACGCTTCTCTGGCATAAGATTCATTTTCTGCCATTGCCTTTTGGCAGACTGCAAGGTAATTGGCACCAACGTCCGAATTGCAGGGCTGTCTCCCGGTGTGGCAATTGTTCGCCCTGGCAAACATCAACCACGCATTGTTGACCGAGACGATTACCCCGTCTTTATTAAGTATTGCCACGTTTGAGCTGATTGAATCCAACAATGACCGGTTATATTCGGATTGTTCCAGAAGTTCCTGCGCAACCTGTTTTCGCTCTGAGACTTCCTTTTCAAGCTCTGCCGTCCGCAGGAAAACATTTTTTTCCAGATCATGTTTGTGTGCTTTTAACTGAATAAGTAAAAACGTGGTAAATGCCATTATCAGGCTTACCATCATGCCCATTATTGCTTTAACCGTAACGCCACGTGGGTCTGCCCAGCCCTTCGCCGGGCTGATACCCAGCGTCCATGTCCCGTTGGGTAGATCAAGCGAGTATTCAACAGGGTCAACAAGGGCGGTGGTTGAGGATGTGGTGATGGTCAGTTTTTTTCCGCTGTCAGGATGAATTTTCCAAAGCTCATACATATACCCCTGCCTAACCAGTTCATCCAACCCGGCCGGAGCGAGTACATCAGGAAATTTAAGCACGACGCAGGTAAATCCCCAGAAAATCCTGGCGCCATCCTGCCTATCAAGGAAAACCGGTAACCGTCCGATTGCGCCTAATCCGCCTTCCACCAGATTTAGCGGTCCAGCCAGCGTCATTTTGCCGGAATCACGCGCCATGAGGGCTTCTTTTTTCTGTATCGGATCATTCAGGATATCAAAACCAATGGCTTTTTCGTTGCCTGCAAGCGGGAAAATAGCGCTGATAACACCTCCTGGCGCCAAATCAAGTGAAGAAACGCCGGGATAAAATGGCAGCAATTTACTTACTGTTGGAGCGAAGTCGGAAAAGGTCCCTTTGCCATGGCGAATTAAAGCTGCCACTGCGTATGTGGCGGAGAGGGCGTGATCGATGCTGCTCTGGAGTAAATGTGCTCGGGCATGCGCAATATTTAAAACCCTGGAGTGTTCTATTGATTGCCTGTCGTGTTCTATGCGCCAGATAACGCCGGCAGATAAAACAGCAGAAACCAGGAATACCGCGATTGGCGCGAGGTATGATTGAGATGAACCGGAATTAGAGTTTTTAGAAACGGTGTTCATTATGGTTTCCTTGACTCGATATTTTGTATATGCTCAGTGTAATTACAGTAACTTGGTTTAGCAACAGGATAATTGGCATGTTGGGGGCATAAGCTCTAAGTTAGCGCTTATGCCCGTCAAGGGGGATTGTATTTCAAAGTGTACT
>JBAXVE010000097.1:0-8472 GCA_037129245.1 Desulfuromonadales bacterium | reverse complement strand
ACACCGGCACCATCACAGCCGGAACAACCGGAAAGACCATTACTGTCAGTACGCCAAGCTTCAATAACACCAATGCCACTGCCAGTAGCATCACCGCATCGGGCGGCGGCATACTGGAGTTTAAATCATCTACCGCTTCATCGAGCAGCGTTGCCGGAAGCATCGCAGCCAGCAGCGGCACCATCAACCTGAGAACCGGCACTTTTTCCGGAGACTTTGTCAACACGATAAATGCGAGCGCCGGTACGCTCAATCTCTATGGCATCATAAGCGGCGGCATTATAAACAGCAACAGCAGCACACTCGGCACGTTGAACCTGCAAAGCGGCAGCACCATCACCGCCAGCACCATCAGCGGCAGCAGCCTTGCCATGCCGACCGGTGCCTTCATTACGTTCAACAACCTGACGCTTGACACCAACTTAACGATACCAAGCGGTTCGCAGGTTTCAGTCACCTCCGGCAACCTGACGCTTGGCAGCGGGAAGACGTTGACCATCGGCGACTCCGGCGGTGCCGGGATATTGTATTTTGGTGCTGCCGCTTCGCAGTCACTGCTGAGCGCCGGAACATCCACCGTTGCTTTCGGCAATGCCAGCAGTACGAGTGGAATCTATAAAAACGACTCCGGCCCCTCCAATCTCACACTTGGCAGCGGGATTACCATTAACGGTGCCGGTCTCGGCAGGATTTACGCGGCTGGCGCAGTCGGAGGGTTAATCAACAATGCAGCACTGGCGCCCACCGGTGATCTGTCGATAGATCTTTGGAATTCCATCAGCAACACCGGCACCATCACAGCCGGAACAACCGGAAAGACCATTACTGTCAGTACGCCGAGCTTCACCACCAGCGGCACCATCGACGTTGCAACCGGAGCTGTCTTCCTGAAAACCGGCGGTTTTACCAATTCCGGTACAATCAGCGGAACAGGAACAATTAACGTAGGTGCAGGAACCCTCCTCAATGATGGCATCATACGTCCGGGCGGGCAGAACACTGTCGGGACTCTCAATATCACCGGCAACCTCACTAACGGAGCAACTGGAACGCTTGAGTTTGAACTTCAGGGTACAACGCCCGGCTCAGGTTACGATGTGCTAACCGTTTCCGGTGCGGCAACTCTGGGCGGTACGCTGACAGGCACATTGATCAACAGCTTCACGCCGAGTGGCCAAAGCTTCGACGTAATCACCGCTGGTTCAGCCATCGGCAGCTTTACGACTTCAAACCTGCCCCCAGGCGTCAACGGCTCTATCGTGGGTAACATCTATCGTCTCACACACAGCACAGGTTGCGCCGGCGTCTGCTGGGACGGTGGAGCCGCCACAACCAACTGGGCGGATGCCGCCAACTGGACTGGAGACACCTTACCAACCAGCGCAGACGTCGCCTATCTTAACCTGGTAACCGGTGTCACCGTCAACCTGACGAGCAGCCAGACTGTAAAGGGATTGAACTCTGACGCCAACAATCATCTGAACATTAACACAGGTGGCGCATTATCCTTATTAGACCCCGGTACGACATCAACGTTGCTTGGGAATCTCACGATCAATGGCGGCACGTTAACCGGCAACGGTACACTAAACCTCAGTACCTCACCCACCTTGAGCGCCGGGAGCAAGCTCAATCTTCCCTCCGGTTCCAGCCTGAATATTGCCGGTCAGGCATACAGCATTATTAACAGCCTCGGTGCCGCGTTAAGCGTTACCGGTGCTGATCTGCAGGGAATAAACGGCAACCTGTCGGGTCGTTACGTTCTTGGCAGTGATATTATTGCAACCACCACCGGCTGGAACAGCGGTGCGGGCTTTGAGCCAATCGGCAACACAACAACACCATTTACCGGTAAATTTGACGGTCTGGGACATACCATTTCCAACCTCACCATCAATCGACCGGCAACCGATAATATCGGCTTGTTTGGTTATACCGATACCACTTCGACAATCACTAACGTCAATCTGAGCGGCGCAAACATCATCGGGAATTTGAGTGTCGGCGGCCTGGTCGGGTGGAACACCGGCACGATCAATAACAGTTCAGTCACCACCGCCGCAGTCAGCGGTAACAGCGATACCGGTGGCTTGACCGGCTTCAACGACCACGGCACAATTATTAAATCGTCCGCAGCAGGCACGGTAACGGATATAAATCTCGTTGCAGGTAGTCAGCGTTTTGGCGGTCTGGCAGGCAAAAACTGGAGCGGCGTGATCAGTAACAGCCATGCAGATGTAGCAGTAACTGCCCGATCAGACAGCATGTATACCGGTGGATTGGTGGGGGACAACTATGTCAGCAGCATTACCAACAGTTATGCTATCGGCGGGGTAACTGGCGGGAACCTCGTTGGGGGGTTGGTTGGTTTCAACCACAACTCCACTATTTCAGGCAGCTATGGTGCGACCGGACTGGTAAGCGGAAAGCAGGCGGTAGGTGGTCTGGTCGGAAGTAATATCGGCGACGGCGGTGCCACAGCAGTCATATCAAACAGTTATGCAACCAGAAATGTAACGGGGGACGGCAATATAGGTGGACTTGTCGGAACTCAGGAGGTATCCACCGGCGGATCTGCGGTGATTTCAAATTCATACAGCACCGGCAGTGTAACAGGCATTCTAAACCACATTGTTGGTGGTCTGGTAGGAACTAACGCCGGCACGATCAGCACCAGCTACTCTACCAGTAGTGTATCCGGAATTGAGGACGTTGGCGGATTGGTCGGATGGAACGTCGGCACAATAGACAACAGCTACTTTGCCGGCAGCGTGACGGGAACCAGTTATTTAGGCGGGCTGGTTGGCTGGAACGGCGACTCAGTCAATTCTCTCAGCGGCACAGTCAATTACTGCTACTCGTCCGGGACGGTAGCGTCGGTGGGGATATATGGAGGTCTGGTAGGAATAAACGACAAAGGAACATTCCATGACAGCTACTGGGATTCCGTCATTTCTTTGGGTTATGGCACGAATTTGGGTACATTCTCCGCTTCAGGCCTGACAGCCGCCCAGATGAAGCAGCAGGCAAGTTTCCCCGGTTGGGATTTTACCAATACCTGGAACATAACTTCGGGGACTTCCCCACCATCTCTGCGTCCCTATCTTGCTCCCGATTGTGTGGCCAACAACTGCTGGACAGGGTCTGTAGATAATTTCTGGGGAACTGCCGGTAACTGGTCATGGGGTCATGTACCAACAGCATCCGAAAATGTTGTCATTGATATTCCCGCTAATCCCACCATTACTGCTTCCGGTGGAACGATCCTGTTCAAAAGTCTGTATCTGAATGAGACCCTGTGGGTTGACAGTACCGTCAGTGGTTTTACCGTCAGCGATTTGTTCACACTCAAAGGTGGCAACGCGACCTTCAATAGTCCGACCACCGTCGGCTCATTTAGCTTCATTAACACGAACAGTACACTCGGAGGCAGCGGTCTGTTTACCGTTACTACTAATTATTCACATGTAAACGGTTCCATTAATCGCACCGGCGGTATGAACATAACCCAGGCTGCAGGCAATCTCGGTTTTGCTGCAGGAAATGTTGGCCCACTTACACTGACAAGCAGTGCCGCAAATATATATATCGGAACGGCGAATTCCTCCGGAAGTGTCGATGCTTCCGCTCCTACAGGAACTGTTAACGTATCCGGGCTGGTAACGGGCACATCCGTTACCATGAATGCAAAAATGGGGGTCTTGACCACCGGCGCCGGGATTGTGGCGTCAGATACCATCAATCTGATGACCAACAGCCTCTCTACCGGCAGCATCGGTGGGTCGGGAACTCCTTTTATCACAAGTCCGGCCGGCACCTCAACAACGCTCACCATCGGCCAACCGGCTGCAGGCAAGCCTTCCAGCGTGGATATTTCCCATACCGGCAACCTAATCCTCGGCGGTGTCAATTCGTCTGGCAACATCACTGTTGCTGCAAGTGGAGGTATCGCCGTTAATGCGCCCATCACGATGCAGGCGGGAAAAACACTGCAGTTTCAAGGATCGACCATCAATGGTTCTGGTCTTATCACATCAGATTTTCTCACATTTATGCCAAACGGGGCATCATCAATTCTTGGCCCGTTAAATACCAGTCCCGTCGCAACTGAAACAGCTGTTTCCATTGGCAATGCAGATATAGGATTTACTGATGCGACCCTCAATCATAGTGGTAATGTGCTGGTGCATTTGATTAAGACCACCGGTAATACATCCATCTCGGCAACCGGATTAATGACTCTGGCAGATATTATTTATGCTACTCACGTATCATTGTTTGGTGGAAGCGGGATAACTCAAACAGCTATAATAGGTGTTATTGCTCCTACCCTTGTTTTCCAGGCTGCGGGATCCGTCGCTTTGACATCGTCAAATACCATAGCCACCGTAGCGGGTAGCACGTCTGCAGGCGGGATTTCCATCAAGAACGGGCAGGGGTTGGCAATCGGCACGGCAAGCGGTGTCGGTGGTGTTTCTGTTACCGGTCTGACATCACCGGTATCGGTAACGCTCAATATCACCGGCGCCCTCACTGACAGCGTCACATCAGTGCCTGCCATATCATCACCGGCGTTAGACATCGCCGCTACTACCGGCATCGGAACCCTGGCGACTCCGATAAAAACCAAGGTGTCAACCCTGAAGGCGATCAACAGCACTTCCGGCGACATCAACATCCTTAACACCGGCGGCCTGACAACTGACGCTGTGACTCCTATCCATGCTGTTGGCTTTGTAAAACTGGGAACCCTGAGCCCGCTGACCATCGGTGCAGCTGGTATAACAGCCGGCGGTGACATAACCCTGGCCGCCGGTTCCAGCGGCACAGCCGGCGCAGGCGACAATCTTACCATCAATGGCCCGGTCACCTCTTCAAGCGGCAACGTCTCACTTTCAGCCGGGGATTCCATACTCGGTAGCGGCACCGTTTCTGCCCCGGGTGGCACGGTAAGCAGAGCCTCAAACCTGAATCCGGCAGCACCGGCTCCAGCAGCGCCGACAACAACGCCAACGACCACTACTACGTCAACTGCACCGGTATCACCCTCGGCAGCATCACCACTCCCACCCAACATTATCAGCCCGGTGACAACACCGACGATCATAACACCGCCAATTACAACGCCTACAATACCAGCGGTGACTACACCACCAGTCACAACACCGGCGGTTACTACACCAACCGTTACTACTCCGACGGTCACAACTCCTGCAGTTGTCACAGCTCCGACGGTTACAACTCCAACAGTGGTTACAACGCCTACGGTGGTTACAACTCCGGTTACATCACCTCCATCCACCGTGACAGCACCGGTAACCAATGTGGTTGTAAATAACCTCATCGTAGTGCCGACAACTCCGCTATCACCACCGGCAAATTTCATAGTGGCGGCCCAGGTACCGACGACCAGCAGCGAGCGCGTACCGGTACCGGAAATAACGGATAGCGAAGCAGACAAAGATAAGGAAAAAAACACCCGGAGAAGCGGGCAGGAACCGGCGCCACCTACGCCGACTGAGATAAAAAACGAGCCGGTCAAAAAACTGTACTGCAATTAGCTCGGGCACCGCTGCACTGTTCCACAAGTAGCATAGCGTACACAACACAGGGGGCATTACCATGAACAAAGCCTACCGTCTGATCTGGAACAGAGCCAAGCAGGCCTGGGTTATCGTTGCTGAAAACATTGCCGGCAAGGGTGGGCCGCCGCCTTTGACCGTTGCAGCTCTTGTTGCTGCCGCTTCACTGGCTCTGACAGCCGCAACCGTACACGCTCTCCCCAGCGGGCCGCAGGTAATCAGCGGCACGGCTGCCATCGGCACCGTCGGCAGCAGCATGACCGTTACCAACTCTGCCAACGCCATCATCAACTGGCAGGGCTTCTCCATCGGACAAGGTGAAAGCACCCGCTTCATTCAACCTTCTGCCACCAGTGCCGTACTGAACCGCGTCACCGGTGGTGATCCTTCAAAGATACTTGGTTCGCTTCAATCAAATGGCAAAGTACTGCTGATTAATCCCAACGGCATTCTCTTCGGACAGGGTTCACGGGTAGATGTCAACGGCCTGATTGCCTCCACCCTGGGTATCAGTAATGACGACTTCCTGGCCGGCAGGATGAAATTCACCACCGGACCTACCGCCGGTAACGTAGATAATCAGGGCGCCATCACCACCCCCGCAGGCGGTGAAGTCTACCTGATCGCCCCCGACGTCAGCAACAGCGGCATTATCACCGCCCCAAACGGAGACATCCTGCTGGCGGCGGGCAAGGAAGTACTGCTGGTTGACAAAAACAACCCCGAAATTGCAATAACCGTCAGCGCCCCGGAGCACCAGGCCATCAACCTGGGCACACTGGTAGCCGATGCCGGGAAAATCGGCATGTATGGCGGAGTTGTCAGGCAGAAAGGGAAGATTAGTGCTGATAGTGCCACACGGGATGCCAGCGGGAAGATATTCTTCAAGTCAACAAAACAGACCGTACTTGAGCCGGAGAGCAGCATCAGCGCCGACGGCATCGGCACTGCCGACGGCGGCAGAGTAATTGTCTGGTCAGACGGCGATACCACCGCTGCCGGCAGCATAACTGCCAGAGGCGGCAAGGATGGCGGTAATGGCGGGTTTATTGAAACATCAGGCAAACAACTGCTCGACATCACCGGGCTCAGCGCCAACGCCTCTGCTCCCCATGGCGCCAACGGTCAGTGGCTGCTCGACCCCTCCGATGTCACCATCACCCACGGATCAACAGGTGCTCTCGCAGCAGGAATATTTAATCCGCCGACAACTTCCAGCATCGGCGACACTCAGATCAATGCCGCGTTAAGCGGCGGCACAAATGTTACCATCCAAACCACCACCGGCACCGGCGGCACCGGTACCATTGTGATAAACGGCACTGCCGATGCGGGGGGCGCTGTGGCAATCAGTAATACTGCCGGAGGAGCACGTACCCTCACCCTTACCACCGCCGGCACGATCAATATCCACTCCGGCGCCAGCGTCGCCGGATCAGCCGGCAACACGCTCGACGTCACTCTGGACGCCACAGGGGGCAGCACCCTCGCCGGTACCTTTCAACTCAATCCGTACAGCAATCTTATCATCCGTAACGGCCTGACGCTAATAAGCGGCAGGCTGAATCTGGGTGACGGGGTAACCACCGGCGTTACTTCCAACCTGTACTGGGACGGTACACAGACCATCGGCGGAACGGGAGAGGTCGTCTTTAATGCGCTCAACGGTGCGGGGATATACCCGACCTATCACACGACCAGCAATTGGGCATTAACCCTCGGAAGTGGGATATCTTTGCGCTCGGCAAATTCGGCTTACAACTCCATGGGTGGCGACCAGGTCATCAACAACGGCACGATCCAGGATATCGTGCTGGGACCGGCTTCACTCACTAACAACGGCACCCTGCGATCAACGGCCGGAGGAACCACAGGGCAGCTCTGGTTCTCCGGTACTACCACTAACACCGGAATCCTCCAGATTGATACCGGTGCAAGTATGGTCTCCAACACCAGTGCAGACCTGATTAACAGTTCAACCGGCGTTATCAAGGGGAGCGGCGCTTTATTCATCGGCCCCTGGCCGGGAGGAAAGACACTCACCAACAACGGTACTATCAACCCCGGTGACGCCACTACGCCCGGCACGCTCAGCCTCTACGGGAACCTTATCAATACCGGCACCATCACAACCAGAATCGGCGGCACAGCGGCGGGGCAGTACGATGTGCTGGCCGTCAACGGCACCGCAACGGGCGGCGCGCCTGTCAACGGCAACGCCACGCTCGGTGGGACACTGAATGTAAGCCTCATCAACGGCTTTGCTCCCGTCAATACCAATTATTTCCCGGTCCTGACGACGACCGGCACATCAACCGGTACATTCACAACGGTGAGTGCTCCGGCAGGATTTTCCGCCGGCTATCGTCTGGCAGCAGGCGAAGCAGCCCGACTGGTTTATTCCGCCGGGGGAAAGACCTTCACCAACGCTGCCGGCGGCCTGACCTGGGAAACGCCGGGTAACTGGACCGGCGACGCCCTGCCCGGCTCCACCGACGACGTCCTGCTCAGCTCCGGGCTGGCAGTTGTCCACGGCGTCGGAACCGACAGCATCGGATCACTGACCGTCAACAGCGGCAACTCGCTCAGCGTGTCTGGCGGGTCGTTGACCGTGAACGGTGCCTCCACCGTCAAAGGAACGCTAACCACCTCCGGCGGGACACTTAACCTAAACGGTGCGATTGCGAACACCGGTACTCTGGCCGTATCGGCCGGTACTTTGAACCTGGGAGGTAGCATCTCCGCCGCCAGCCTGGGAACACTGACCGGCAGCGGAGGTAAGACGCGCCTGACCGGGACGTTACTGAACACCGGCGGCACTCTGACCTTGAACAACAGCACCGGCAGCATCGATATCGTCGGCACGGTCACCGGCGGCACCCTGGCAACA
>JBAXVE010000096.1:0-9374 GCA_037129245.1 Desulfuromonadales bacterium | reverse complement strand
ACAGAAAAATGAAGAATTTAAGTTTGGTTCAGCCCAGTTTAAAAGCCCCTGTTCTTTGAAAGATCTGCCAATTTGAGTAGCCCTTTGAAGTATACCTCAGCCGGGGTTTTGTAGTCCAGCGACTGATGAGATCGCTCATTGTTGTAGTAACCGAAATAGGCTTTGATTCCATCTTTTGCTTCCTGAACCGTTTCATAGTCTTTGAGGTAGACTTCCTCGTACTTCAATGATCTCCAGAGCCGTTCGACAAAGATGTTGTCAAGTGCCCTACCTTTGCCGTCCATGCTGATCTTGACACCAACGGTTTCCAGAATCTTTGTATGGCGCGGACTCGTGAATTGTGAGCCCTGGTCGCTATTGAATATTTCCGGCTTCCCCCTGATCAATGCTCGCTCAAGTGTTTCGATGCAGAAGTCGGCTTCCAGGGTGATACTTATGCCAAAATCAAGAACGTAGCGGCTGAACCAGTCGATGATTGCGACCAGGTATACGAAGCCACCTTTAAGGCGAATATAGGTTATATCAACACTCCAGACCTGATTAGCCCGTACTATCGGCACGTTGCGCAAAAGATACGGATAAATCTTATGGCCCGGAGCACGGCGGCTCAGATTGGGGCCGGGGTAGAGCGCCATCAGCCACATTAAGCGCAGCAGATGGCGTATGCGCCGTGTTCCTACATGCGGATACCCTTGCTTCTTGAGCCAGTCCGTCAGCTTGATAACACCCAGAAACGGATGCCGGGTGAACTCTTCATCCAACAGCCGCATCAGGATCAGGTTCTCCGCCAAGACAGGAACAGGCTGATAATACAGGCTGGAATGACTCAGCCCCAAAAGACGGCACTGCCTGATAACACTGATCTTGGGATGCTTCGTATCTATCAGCAGGCGCTTTTGAGCGGCACTACAGGCCAGATTTTTTTTTGAGCCAGTCAAGTTCAACCTTGAGCTGGCCTATCTGGCGATACAGTTCCTCTTTCAGTTTCTCATCGGCTTTTGCCGATCTGGCTTTCTTGCAGTCAAAGGCTGCCACCATAGAGTGTATGAAATCGACAATTTAAATGGCAATGAAATTTATAGATATCGACTTCTGCACTCATAACAGAAAATTTTTAAAATTAACACTGGAATTAGTCTTCATTAAAAGATTGCTCGGCCGGTTTTAATAGAACATCTGAACATTGGAAGAATATACACGCAAACAAACATGCAGCTTGCATCCGGTGGTAGTCTGCCGCTATGATTCATCGACAAAGTATTCTAAAGGAGTACAGCACATGGGAAAACGCATTAAGTACATCGTAGAAAACGGCGTACCTGGTACGGCTTACACCATCTCCGGCTGGATCCGCTCGCTAAGATCGTCTAAACAAATAACTTTCATCGATCTGAACGATGGTTCTAATCTTAGTGGAATCCAGGTAACAATCGAATCGGATTGTACGGACTTTGCCGAGGCCAGCCGTGCCGGCACTGGAAGCGCTTTGAAAGTGGACGGGGTACTGGTCGAATCGCTGGCTGCAGGACAAAAAATGGAATTACAGGCTCATTCGATAGAAATAATCGGTCCAGCCGATACTACTTACCCTTTACAAAAAAAACGCCATACATTCGAGTACCTGCGTACTATCGCCCATCTTAGACCGCGAACAAACACGTTCGGGGCGGTTTTCCGCTTACGATCGAAACTTGCCCAGGAAATTCACCGTTTTTTTGCCGAGCGAAATTTTCTGTACGTCCACACCCCCATAATCACAGCCAGTGATTGCGAAGGAGCAGGCGAACTGTTCCGCGTAACAACGCTTGACGAAACTCATCCGGCTTTGAGTGCTGGCCAGTGTGATTTCAGCCGTGACTTCTTTGGCTTGAAAACCGGCCTTACGGTAAGCGGGCAACTGGAAGGGGAGCAGTTTGCCCAGGCATTCGGTGATATCTACACATTCGGCCCGACCTTCCGCGCAGAGAACTCAAATACGACCCGTCATGCCTCCGAATTCTGGATGATTGAGCCGGAAATGGCCTTCGCCGATCTGTCTGACGATGCTGAATTGGCCGAGGAGTTCATCAGGCACCTCTGCCGCTTTGTTTTTCGTGAGTGTGCTGAAGATATGGCGTTCTTTGACAAACACATCGAAAACGGGCTGATTGAAAGAATTTCAAAGGTTGCTGAAGCTGAATTCGTTCGCATGGAATATACCGATGCTATTGACCTGTTGAAACGATCAGACAGAATATTTATTCACCCGGTCGAATGGGGTCTCGACCTGCAGACTGAGCACGAACGCTACCTAACAGAGACAATCGTTGGCGGTCCAACCTTTATTCTCAATTATCCAAAAGATATAAAAGCATTCTATATGCGGCAGAATGATGACGGAAGCACTGTCGCAGCCATGGATTTGCTGGTACCTAAGGTGGGCGAAATCATCGGAGGAAGTCAACGCGAGGAGCGGTTGGATGTACTCGAAAAACGTATGACCGAATCGGGAATTTCGCATGAGCAGCTCTGGTGGTACCTTGACAGCCGCCGTTGGGGCAGCTGCCCGCATGCCGGTTTTGGTCTCGGGTTTGAGCGACTCGTAATGTACCTTTCCGGAATGGAAAATATTCGCGACGTGATACCGTTCCCCCGGACACCCAGGAACTGCGGATTTTAATATGTACATCTTCTATCTTGAAGTTCAGCTCTCCCTGCACTCACGTTCGCTCAAGGAGAAGCGCGGAATAGTCAAAAGCATTCTTGGCCGGGCTCGCAACCGCTTCAATGTCGCCTGTGCCGAGACTGACCGTCAGGATAATGCATCTGTTGCCGTTCTTGCCTTTGTGACAGTCAGCTCTGACAGGCTGTTGCCGCGACAGGTGCTGGAACGCGTGGAAGATTGGATTTACAATGACTGGCCAGATGTGGAGATTTCCGGTGCCGACATCTCCGAAATTTGAATCTAATCTGCCCGATTTTCCATCGATATGCCTTGATAATTTAGCCTGTTCGGTATATAGGTAGTGGCGCCCGCGATACATCAGCAGGCATTTTGGAGTTTGTATGTAACCATCTGTACTTACTTCAGATATTCCCGTTTTTCTACCTGCGTACCGTCAATTTTATATCTCCTGGAGTCATTGTGAAAATCTGTTCGCTGGCAAGCGGCAGCAAAGGAAACTGTCTTTATCTTGAAACCGGCGACACGCGCGTCCTGGTGGACGCTGGGCTCTCGCTGCGCGAAACCGTACTGCGCATGGAACGTGTCGGGATTGACCCTGCCGGGATACACGCCGTGCTGGTGACGCACGAACATATCGACCATATCCGCAGTGCCGGGTCCTTTGCGCGTAAATACAAGGTACCTGTGCTTGCCAGCCATCTGGTGCACTCAAAAGCCAGCAAACACATTCATAAAACCGACGTGAAGGAATTTGAATCCGGTATTCAGCTTACGTTTCGAGATCTGCAGATTGATCCGGTCCGCCTCACCCATGACAGTTGTGACCCTGTCGGTTTCGTTATAGATTCACGAGAAGGTCGTGCAGCATCAATGACCGATTTTGGTATTGTCACCCGGCTGATAACGGAAAAACTACGCGGATGCCGCGTAATTAACCTGGAATCAAATCACGACGTCGACATGCTGATGAACGGCCCCTACCCTTGGGAACTCAAGCAGCGTATCAAATCGCGACACGGGCACCTTTCGAATGAAGACTCCCTGGCACTTCTGCATGATTTGGCCCACGAGCGTCTGACTGTGCTGGTGATGGCACATCTCTCCGAAGTCAATAACCACCCGGAACACGTTGCACGGTCAACTCAATCATTCCTGCACAGCCAAAATGTCTGCGCACCGCGTATCATTATTGGTGATCAGCACAAATCAAGCAGCCTGATGGAAATCTAAAATTAATTACTTTAATATTTTATTATCAAGGAGTTACGCATGATACCACGCTACACCCGTCCCGAAATGGCAAAGATCTGGGAACCGGAGAACCGGTTCCGCATCTGGCTTGAAATCGAAACTCTGGCTTGCGAAGCCCAGGCCGAACTGGGAGTAATCCCGAAGGAAGTCGTGCCTGTCATCCGCGAGAAAGGCAATTTCGACATCGAACGGATCGACGCCATCGAAGCGGAAGTCAAGCATGACGTAATCGCCTTTCTTACCTCAGTGGCAGAGTTTGTCGGTCCGGAGGCTCGTTTCATTCATCAGGGGATGACCTCGTCCGACGTGCTGGACACCTGCCTGTCGGTGCAGATGATGCAGGCCGCCGATGAACTGCTGGCCGACATCGACATGCTGCTGGAGTCATTAAAAATAAGGGCTTACGAACACAAGGACACCGTATCAATGGGGCGTTCCCACGGCATTCACGCCGAGCCGGTCACATTCGGTCTCAAACTGGCGTCGTTCTATGCCGAGATGCAGCGTAATCGTATCCGTCTCAAAGCTGCCCGCGAGAATATCGCCACCGGTGCCATCTCCGGAGCTGTCGGCACCTTCGCCAATATCGATCCTTACGTCGAGGAGTATGTTTGCGCCAAAATGGGACTCAAGCCGGAGCCTGTCTCAACCCAGGTAATCCCCCGTGACCGCCACGCCGAATATTTCTGCGTACTGTCGATCATCGCCTCCTCGATGGAGCGTATTGCCATCGAAGTGCGTCACCTGCAGCGTACCGAAGTCCTGGAGGCCGAGGAACAGTTCACCAAAGGGCAGAAAGGGTCTTCAGCCATGCCGCATAAGCGCAATCCGATTCTTTCCGAAAACCTTACCGGCCAGGCCCGCTATGTCCGCTCCATGTGCATCCCGGCGCTGGAAAACGTTGCCCTCTGGCATGAGCGGGACATTTCCCACTCCTCCGTTGAACGCTACATCGGCCCTGATGCCACGGTTGCACTCGATTTCTCCCTGCGCCGCCTGAACGGGCTAATCAGGAACCTGGTGGTCTACCCCGAAAATATGCTCCGCAATCTCAATCAGATGAAAGGCCTGGTCTTTTCGCAGAAGATCCTGCTGGATCTTACCCAGTCCGGCGTTTCCCGCGAAGATGCGTATCGTCTGGTACAGAAAAATGCCATGAAAGTGTGGGAAGAAGGCAAAGATTTCCAAACCGAGCTGCTGGCCGACACGGAAGTGGTAGGCGCTCTGGGCGAGGCCAAAATCCGTGAGTCCTTTGATCTGAATTACCACTTGAAGCACGTGGATACCATCTTCAAGAGAGTCTTCGGTGAGTAGAGTGCTGACTATCCTGCAAGGGCTGCTCCGCCCGCATGATGGAGATGGCACCCTGCTGTTCTGGGCCAAGGAGATTCTGGGGGCGCTCTTAATCATTGCGCTGTTCTGGCTGATTTCCCAGCTTCTGGTAATGGCCCTGAACAGGTGGGGTAAAAAGCTGACCACCTTTACGGCAACCGACCTTGACGACCGTATTCTGCAGCGGGTGGTCCCCCACGTTTCACGGCTGATGAATGTGCTGGGTATTTACCTGGCAATCCGCTCCATGCCGCTGCATGAACGACTGATAATCATCCTCTCGGGCGTTATGTTCATCTGCCTGGTGGCGATCATCGGAAGCCTTATCTATCATGCTGTTGGCGAACTGTTGAAATGGTATGTCACCAGTCGTCAGGAGACAGCCGGCTCTGATATGTCACGCCAGATGGTTCCGGTCGCCGAAAAAATCGTCTCTCTTTTATTGATGGGAACCGCCCTGATCGTTATCCTCAAACATTTCAACTATGACATATTCTCACTGGTAACGGCTCTGGGAGTCGGCTCCCTGGCGGTCGGCATGGCGGCCAAGGAGACCCTGGCCCACATGATCTCCGGATTTACCCTGATGCTTGATCGCCCGTTTCGGATTGGTGACCGGATTCAGTTAACCAACGGGCACGTCGGAGACGTTCAGGATATTGGCCTGCGCAGCACAAAAATCAGAACCCTTGACAATCAGTTGCTGATCATACCCAACTCTGACCTCTGCAACACCATGCTGACTAATCAGAGTTTTCCTGATTCCCGCGTCAAAGGGAAAATCACCGTCTCTGTGGCCTATGGCAGTAACGTCAATCGGGTTAAGGAACTGCTTGTCCGTACCGCTTTGGCAACAGAGGGCTGCCTGCCTGATCCGCCGCCGGAGGCATTTTTCACACAATTTGGCGAATCGGCTCTGAGCATGACGCTCTTTTTCTGGGTGGAAGAGAACGCAAAACTCCTCGTAATTACCGACAGTATCAATTCTGCTATCCTCGACATTTTCAAGGAAGAAGCGGTCGAAATCCCGTACCCGACCAGGACGGTAAACCTGCATAAAGGATCCACGTGACATGGCCTACAGAATAGAGACCGAATTAAAGCCGGGGGTTCGTGATGCCCGTGGCGAACGGATCAGACGCGAAATTTCACATTTCCTCACGTGTGACGTCAGCGAAGTGCGCACGCTCGACATCTACACCGTTGATACGGAACTCATCCGTGAAGAGCTGGAAATGGCCGCAGCTGGTCCCTTCAGCGATCCGGTTATCCAGCGATGGAGCATCGACCGTGCCCTGGCTGCTGGCTTTGATTTTGCGATTGAAGTCGGCTTTCGCCCCGGAGTAACCGACAATGTTGGCCGTACCGCGCGAGAAGCGCTCGCGTATCTGACCGGTCGCACATTTGCCGAGGGTGATGGCGTTTATTATTCGGTTCAGTATCTGCTAAAGGGTTCCATTACTTCGGCAGAAGCCGTAAAAATCGCCACCGGATTGCTTTGCAACACACTCATACAGCGTTTCAGCATCCTCACCGCCGCAGAGTTCGCCTCCCAAGGCGGGTTTCCCGTAAGCGTGCCGAAAGTCAGCGGCACGACAAAGGCCGAGGTGCGGAAGATTAATCTGGAAGTATCGGATGAAGAGCTGATGCGTATCAGCAGGGAAGGCGTGCTGGCGTTGACACTGGACGAAATGAAAATTATTCAGTCTCATTATCGTGATGCCGCTGTTCAGGCGGAGCGTCTGAAAATAGGTCTTTCTGCACAGCCGACCGACGTGGAGCTGGAATGTCTGGCCCAGACCTGGTCCGAGCACTGCAAACACAAAATTTTTGCCGGTACGGTACAGTATGAGGATGAACAGGGCACCAGGCAGGTGATCAAATCGCTGTTCAAATCATTTATCCAGCGAACTACGAAAGACGTGCGCGAAAAGATGGGGGACAGGGATTTCTGTCTCTCCGTTTTCAAAGACAATGCAGGGGTGATCCGCTTCAACGACGACTGGTCGCTGGTCTTCAAGGTGGAAACACACAACTCCCCTTCTGCTCTGGATCCCTACGGTGGGGCATTGACCGGCATTGTCGGGGTCAACCGCGATCCGTTCGGCACCGGCCAGGGGGCCAAGCTGATTTTCAACACCGATGTATTCTGCTTCGCCGACCCGTTTTTCGACAAACCCCTCCCCTCCCGTCTGCTCCATCCGCGGCGCATCTACGAAGGGGTGGTAGAAGGTGTTGAGCACGGCGGCAATAAGAGCGGCATCCCGACTGTCAACGGCTCAATCGTCTTTGATGAGCGATTCTGTGGCAAGCCGCTTGTATTCTGCGGCACCGCCGGTCTGATGCCGGCCCGGGTCAATGGAATACCGGGGCATGAAAAATCTATCAAACCGGGTGATCTGATTGTCATGACCGGCGGCAGAATCGGCAAAGACGGCATCCACGGAGCAACCTTCTCGTCGGAAGAGCTTAACGAGAATTCACCTGTTACGGCGGTACAGATTGGTGATCCGATCACCCAGAAGCGAATGTTCGACTTCCTGATCCGTGCCCGTGACAAAGGGCTCTACCGCTTTATCACTGATAACGGTGCCGGCGGACTCTCCTCCTCTATCGGCGAGATGGCCGGTGAGTGCGGCGGCTGCCGTATGGATCTTGCTAAAGCACCGCTTAAATACCCCGGTCTTAACCCGTGGGAAATATTGATTTCTGAAGCTCAGGAGCGCATGTCTCTGGCGGTTCCGCCTGAACAGATTGATAAGTTCCGTGCCATGGCGGCCGGATTCGGTGTCGAGGCCACCGTGCTGGGTGAATTTACCGATACCGGTATCTTCCATATTCTGTATGGCGAGCAGACGGTTGCCTGGCTGCCGATGGAATTTATGCATGAGGGACTTCCGCCAATGCAGCTGCCCGCAAAGTGGACGCCACCTGAGCATGAAGAGCCGGTTCTGGTTGAAAAGTCTGATTATTCAAATGACGTAAAACAGCTACTGGCAGCGCTGAATATCTGCTCCAAAGAGTCGGTGGTGCGTCGTTATGACCATGAGGTGCAGGGTGGTTCCGTCGTTAAACCATTCAGCGGTGTCACCAACGACGGCCCCTCTGATGCCGCAGTTGTCAGGCCGATCCTTGATTCGTTTGAAGGTGTTGTCACTGCCCACGGCATCTGCCCCCGCTATTCAGATATCGACACCTACCACATGACCGCCAATGCAGTAGACGAGGCGCTGCGCAACTACGTGGCGGTCGGCGGTTCACTTGAGCTGGTGGCCGGTCTGGATAATTTCTGCTGGTGCGATCCGGTTCTGTCGGAGAAAACCCCTGACGGCCCCTACAAAATGGCCCAGCTGGTTCGCTCAAACCAGGCGCTCTATGATGTCTGCATGGACTATAACCTGCCGTTGATATCCGGCAAGGATTCCATGAAGAACGATTTCTACGACGGATCTACAAAAATTTCCATCCCCCCTACCCTGCTCTTTTCAGTTATCGGCAAGATCGAAGATGCCCGGAAAGCGGTGACGATGGATGTCAAAAGGCCTGGCGACATTGTTTATCTGCTGGGTAAGACCAGCGACGAACTGGGCGGATCGGAATACCTGGCGCTTTTCGGTTCCGTTGGCAACAAGGTGCCAAAGGTCGATACAGCCAAAGCGTACAAGCGTTATCTGGCATACCATGAAGCGGTCAATCAGGGACTTGCAGCTTCCTGTCATGACCTTTCCGATGGCGGCCTGGCGGTGGCAGCTGCAGAGAGTGCCTTTGCCGGCGGCTATGGCATGAATCTCGATCTTTCCCGAGTATTGTGGAAGGGTGAGGCAGCAGGCAGGAACAATTGTACACTGCTCTTCTCCGAATCCGCCTCCCGCCATCTGGTGACAGTTCGTCCCGAACGTCGAGACGAATTCGAGACGGTCATGAGCGGCAACTGCTTCGCTTCGATCGGTGTTGTGACGGAGGAACAACTGCTTGTTTTCACCGGCCTGACCGGTGCCCCTGTTGTTTCAGCCGGATTGGCAGAGCTGAAAGAGTCATGGCAGCAGACCTTGCGGGAGCTGTAATTGGTCGTATTACTCCGGCAATTAAATTGATCATTCATGCTGCATAAGCAGCGCATGGATGT
>JBAXVE010000095.1:0-9635 GCA_037129245.1 Desulfuromonadales bacterium | reverse complement strand
CTTATGACTACCGACCCAGGCGACTTGGTGCTTGATCCTACCTGCGGCAGCGGCACATCTGCCTACGTTGCCGAGCAATGGGGCAGGCGTTGGATCACCATTGACACATCCCGCATCGCACTGAACATTGCCAAGACCCGCCTGACTACGGCGACATTCCCTTATTACAAACTGTATGACGAAACCGGCGGTGACGTCCGCCAGGGGTTCATCTACAAAACTGTTCCACACATCACACTTAAATCTCTTGCTAACGACGAGCCGACTGACGATGAAACCCTTTACGATCAGCCTCTGGAAGAAAAGAAAAAGCTGCGTGTAGCCGGCCCTTTCACCGTGGAAACCTTGCAGAGCTTTGAACCAATATCTCCCGATAGCCTGGATACGGTGGATGAAGTTGACGCCGGACAGTTTGAGGAACGTATCTTTGCTCACCTTAAATCAGCCGGGGTTAAAAATGGTGACAAGGGAGAGCAGGCGGTATTCGTCCGGGTAGAGCGGTTGAACAGTGGTTATCTTCATGCCGAAGGTTTCTACAATTCCGCCAGCGGCGAGAAAAAGGCATACCTTCACATCGGCCCCAAATTCGGCACCGTCGCCAAACAGGCAGTCAATGAAGCGGTGAAGGAATGTCGTACCCGTGGCGACGCCGATTGGCTTATCATCCTGGGTTTCTCCTTTGAGAGTAATATCGAAGGGGCATCCGTAACAACCAGCATGGGGAGCTTCCGGGTTGACAAGGTGCGGATGCACGACGACCTAATGCAAGACGGCCTCTTGAAGAAGGACAAGAAAGCCGCCAGCTTCATGACCATTGGCGAACCGGACATTTCAGTTCATCGCAACGGCAACAGCGTACAACTCGAAATCCAGGGCCTCGACATTTACGACCCGATCAAGGACGTAGTCAATCCCCGCAACATCCATGACATTGCCTATTGGATGGTTGACGACAATTACGACGGCAGCAACTTTATTGTCCGGCAGGTGTTTTTCTGTGGCGGCGACAAGGACGAGTTCAAGAAATGGCAGAAGGGACTTTCCGACATGGCCAAACAGACCACCAAGGCCAGGGCGGAAAAGACTCTGCGTATCGAGCTTGACGATGAAGCCTTTGACCGCCTCTATGGCCACACCTCGCACCCCATCGAAGTAAAAGGAAAAGGGCATAAAGTAGCCGTGCGGGTTATCAGCCAGTTTGGGGAAGAATCTACCAAGGTGATTGAGTTGTGATTCAATAAAGATTTTTGGTGTAAGCAGTTTGCTGTCGTTTATGTGTTCAAGTCAATTACAAGTTCGTTAGAGGAAAAATGAAAAAAATCCTATTTTACCTTGCCGTAATTGTAATCATTGACGTTGTACTTCTAGCATTATCCAAAATTGGATTGATGCCATATTGGTGGAACACTTTGGGTCTAGTTGTATCTTGTGGCTTAATTGGCGGCGTCGGAGGTGCCGTTTACTGCCTTCGCGGAGTTTATATAAATGCATGCATTCGAAAGTCGTGGGATGACAAGTGGCAGCCCTGGTACTACATACGTCCGATAATAAGTCATCTGTGCGGTGCTATCAGTTATCTGTTCCTCAAGGCTGGTCTAATACTGCTAGAATCTCAACAAAATACCCAGGCCACTGACTTCGGTTTTCTTGCGCTGGCATTTATTTCTGGGCTAAATGTAGATAAATTCATAGCGAAGATAGAGGATATTGCTCAAGCTACATGGGGAATAGAAAAATCTCGGATTTCAAAGCAAGGGGATAGCGATGGAAATTAGAGTTTTCGATGTTTCCCATGGTTTCTGTGCATACCTCATTGCAGATAACGGTAACGTCATGCTTTTTGACTGTGGGCACAACGAAAGGACCGGCTTTCGTCCATCTGAATATTTACCAAGAAATGGCTGTAGAGGAATAGAGCATTTAATTATTCAAAATTTTGATCAAGATCACGTTAGCGACCTTCATAATTTATTGCGAATCCTTCCAGTAGACGTACATTACAGGAACAGGAGTATTTCTCCCGAAACATTAACAGCATTGAAGCTTAAGACAGGGCCGTTAACCTCTGCCATGCAAGCTGCGATTGATTTGCATGGAAATTACGTAACTGAAGTGCAAACTCCCCCAGATTTCCCAGGGCTTGAATTTGAATGCTTCCACAATCACTATCCTGAATTTCAAGACACCAACAATCTCAGTCTTGTTTCTTTCGTTCATTATGATGGTATGGGGATTGTATTTCCAGGGGATTTAGAAAAGTCTGGGTGGTTAGCTTTATTACGAGATCCAAGATTTTGCCAACATTTAAGCCGTGTGAACATATTCGTTGCGTCTCATCACGGTCGTGAAACTGGTTATTGTAAAGAAGTCTTTGACCATTGCAATCCCGAAATCGTGATTATATCAGATAAAGAAATCGTACATGAAACTCAGAAACAACAGTATAAACAGCATGCATACGGTGTCCCGTGGAATGGGGGGCCAGAATACAGGTATGTATTTACGACACGTTCGGATGGGAATATAACGATCACTAAAAAACTCGGTCAGGGAATCCACGTCCAAATATAAGTATCAAGCAACTCCTACAATAAACCCATTCTATATGAAAAAAGTTCCAAGGGCAGCATACCAAACTCCTCTGTAACGCTGACAGCGAATAATAGGAGAACTACATCATGGCAATGACCGTCGAAATAAAAGGTAACAAACTCTGCATCGAAATTGACCTGGAAAAACCAACACCGTCGGCATCCGGCAAGACGCTTGTTGTTGCCAGTACGCGGGGAAATGCCGTAACAGAAGCTATGGTTGACGGGAAGCCGATCACTATAGGGCTGAATGCTTATATCAAGCCGTAAGAGCCTTGAAATGTAAAAATGCTAATGGTACTCTCTCTATAGTGAATGTCACTGGAGGGCAGAATGGACCGGCAGCGGGTTACATCCAAAAATCTATGTTCCGTCGGGTATGATGAGGAACTATCCACCCTCGAAGTTGAATTTAATTCGGGGTACATCTATCACTTTTTCGGTGTTCCTTTTCATCTCTTCAGTGCTTTGATGTTTGCCGGGTCAAAAGGAGAATTTTTCGACCGTTTTATAAGAAAGGCTCGCTACAGTTACCGGCAGGTGTGGTAGATTTGTAATGGTAATTGCCGAGGAAAAAAGAATCAAGGCAAGCCGATATTTTTAGGGATACAATTAGGGGTACATCTGTTTTTGCGATACATTAAAGCTATTATAAATCATATATTTAAACAATCGGTTCGAGCGAAGTCTCACCGACCAGCAAATTCAAGGGGTTACAGTTTGTTCTGTAATCCCTTTTTTGTTGAAAAATATTTCAGTAGTACTTATAGTGGTACTTTTGTGGCTTGCTACCCTTCTTCATAAAGTTGTTCTTGTCTGTAAAGGGTGGAGCAGTGATGACGTGAAAAAAGCAGTATTAGGTTCTGTCTGTTTAATTTTTGTTGACAGACTGCAAACAGATTCTACCGTAGGGGGAGCTATGTCTGCCGCTAAATGCGCAGTCAAATATCAGCCCAAAGGAATAATTATCCACCACGAAGACAAGGATATCATCGTGGTGGAAAAACCGTGCAACCTCTTGACGATTGGGACTGACCGTGACAAATCTAGAACAGTCCATAGCATTCTCAATGACTATGTTCGCAGGGGGGATCCCCGCTCCCGCAACCGCGTCTACATTGTTCATCGCCTCGACAGGGAAACCTCAGGTATTCTTGTTTTTGCAAAGAGTGAAGCTGCCAAGATGTATCTACAGGATCACTGGCAGGATACCAACAAGTGCTATCTTACGGTCGTACACGGAACGCTTTCAGATAAATCAGGAACGATCAGCAGTTACCTGACCGAGAACAGTGCCTTTACGGCCTATTCAACACCAGATCAGACACTTGGGAAGTTGTCTCATACTGAATACGAGGTGCTGAATGAGGCTAAAGGTTTCAGTTTGCTGAAAATCAGACTGCTTACCGGACGTAAACACCAGATACGGGTTCACCTGTCGGAAAAGGGACATCCCGTAGTAGGGGATAAAAAGTACGGTAAGGGTGATGAAGTTCATGGCACCTTGGCGCTGCATGCACAATCACTCTCATTTAACCACCCATTCAACGGCAAACGCCTGACCTTTAAAACCGGTATCCCTGAATATTTTACCCGTCTGGTCGGAAACATTAATATACCTGCTAGCGTACCCGACGGGGCTAGCATAATGAATGCACCAATCAGCATGAACGTTTTGGTCAGTGGTTTGAGCTGAATGCCCGACCAGATGATGATACAAAAAATAACCGGCGGATTCTTCATTTTGGATAAACCGTCAGAAAGCCAGTCTATGGCCCGTAAAAACAAAAAAGGGACCCAGCATAAAGCCAAGTCCCTTTGATTTTTTTGGTGGAGCTGAACAGGATCGAACTGTCGACCTCTTGACTGCCAGTCAAGCGCTCTCCCAGCTGAGCTACAGCCCCACATTTGGAGTTGAACAAATACCAAACTACGTAAACCAAGTCAACTGTTTTTTGTCATACATTTGTGTTGACAATTGGCAATTAGTGGTGATATACAGCCGTCTTGCATAGAAATCTACTCAAGTGATATCTTGGGTAGTCAAAGAGGGGGTATAGTTTGGCTCATCACAAGTCGGCAATAAAAAGGATTAAACAGACTGCGAAGAAAACCGCACGTAACCGTCATGTATCTTCCACGTTGAAGACATATATAAAACGCGTCCGTGAGGCAGTTGAGGCAAATGACAAGGCCGCCGCCCTGGTGGCACTGAAAAATGCGGTACCGGTCATTGATTCCAGTGCAACCAAGGGGGTCATTCACCGTGCGACTGCATCTCGTAACGTGTCCCGTCTTACCAGGCTGGTGAACACACTTGCTTGATGGCCATTTGTAATCGCAGGTAGTGCTGAATAAAGAAAGGCTCCCGCATGGGGGCCTTTCCTTATTCAGTGTCTGATTTTTAATTGGAAATCCATTGTTAACCATTATTTTGCTGTTTGGTTGACAATGGATTTTGTTTCGTGATAGAGCAACTACGGAGGATAGTAATATGAAGAAATTTATTATGTCGTGTGCCGATGCTGTCGTCTCCGGCGAGTTCCTCGGCGGTGATGATGCGCTGAAGCTTGCCGGATGTCAGGGGAATGATCTTCTTTGCCTGTTTGTAGAGGCATCCCGCATTCGGGATTATTTTGTAGGCAGCACGGTGCACCTCTGTTCAATTATCAACGCCAAGTCCGGCCGTTGCCCGGAAAATTGTGCTTTCTGCGCCCAATCGGCCCATCACCAGACCGGCGTGGACGTCTACCCGCTGGTGGATGAGAACGAAATCGTACGCTGCGCGGCTCTTGCAGAGCAGAACGGTGCCGGGTGCTACGGCATAGTTACCAGTGGTACCCGCATCAATCAGACCGATGAATTGGACCGTGTCTGCCGAACTGTCACCCGAATCAAGACCGAAACCGGAATCTCGCCGTCCTGTTCACTCGGTATACTGGATGAGGTGACCGCAATCCGGCTGCGGGATGCCGGCATGGAGACCTATCACCACAATCTGGAAACCTCGCGCAGCTTTTTCCCGAACATCTGCACTACTCACGATTACGAGGATGACGTGGCTACCATCAGGGCGGCCAAGAAGGTCGGCCTGCGGGTCTGTGCCGGGGGGGTTTTCGGATTGGGGGAATCCTTTGCACATCGAATCGAGATGGCTCTGACGCTGCGCGAGCTTGGCGTGGACAAGGTGCCGCTCAATTTCTTGAACCCGGTGCCGGGAACCCGCCTGGAGTCGGCTAATTACCTTACCCCGCTGGAGTGCCTGACCATCATAGCGCTGTACCGCTTTCTGCTCCCCGATAAACGCCTGGCGGTATGCGGGGGGCGTGAGAAAAACCTGCGTGAGCTGCAGTCGTGGATGTTTCTGGCCGGCGCCAACGGCACCATGACGGGAAATTATCTGACCACCCCCGGACGCCCACCTGAGCTTGATCGACAGATGCTGCTGGACCTGCAGCTGCCGGTTGAGGGGTGTTGCGGCGGGGAGCATTAATGGCTGCACGTGGAATATTTGTGACCGGCACCGATACCGGAGTCGGGAAGACGGTAGTGGCTGCCTCTCTCGCCCGATTGTTGCGTATGAACGGCATCAGAGTCGGTGTGATGAAGCCGGTCACCAGCGGCTGTCTCGAAAACGATGGAGAACTAGCCTCTGAGGACGCCCTGCTGCTTTGTCAGGCGGCCGGGACCCCCTGCTCGGATGATGTTGCGCCGTACCGATTGCGTGAACCGATTGCTCCAGCCGCCGCTGCCCGAATCGAGGGCGTACAGGTCGATTTCTCCGTGATCCGCGAGGCGTTTGATCGACTGGCTGCCGACTATGAGTACCTGATCGTCGAAGGAGCCGGAGGTTTGATGGTTCCGCTGTCGGGAGGATTGCTGGTCTCCGATCTTGCTCTGCACCTGGGGCTGCCACTCGTGGTCGTATCCAGGCCGGATCTGGGTACCATCAACCACACGCTGCTGACCTGCTACGCCGCCGGGCAGATGGGACTTTCAGTTTCAGGAGTGATCATCAACGGTATGCCCGATAATCCCGGTCCTGCGGAGAAAAGTTCTCCCCATCAGATCGGATCGCTCTGCGGGGCACCGGTGCTTGGGATCTGGCCCCGCATCGAAGCTGATGGAGAGATGGAACTGGTGGACGAGCTGGCTGTCTGGCTCGATGGACAGCCGGAAACGGCCATCGTGATGCGGGAGCTTGGTCTGTGAGCGACCATTCCACCGCCAGGCTGCGGGAGCTCGACAGGCGCCATGTCTGGCATCCGTTCACTCAGATGCAGGATTGGGAGCGTGACGAGCAGATCGTCATAGCCAGAGGGGAGGGGTGCTGGCTGATTGACACGGACGGCAACCGTTACCTTGACGGGGTGGCATCCATGTGGACCAACGTGCATGGCCATTGCAACCCGGAGCTGAACGAGGCGCTCAAGCAGCAGGTAGATCGCCTGGAACACTCGACGCTGCTTGGCTTGGCAGGTGAACAGAGCATACTTCTGGCTGAAAAACTGGCCGGTATTACTCCCCCCGGTCTGGAGCGCTTCTTTTACTCCGATAACGGCTCGACCGCCATGGAAGTGGCGGTCAAGATGGCCTACCAGTTCCAGGTACACCGCGGCCGACCTCAGCGCAGCCGCTTCATCACCTTCAAACATGCCTATCATGGCGATACCCTCGGCGCAGTCAGTGTCGGTGGCATCGACATCTATCATGCCACGTTCAAACCCCTGATGTTCGAGACGTTCCAGGCTCCGTCACCCTATTGCTATCGCTGCGAATTCGGTTTTCGCGACAATGCGATGTGCAGCATGAAATGCCTTGATGCACTCGAAGTCCTGATGAAGGAGCATGCCTCCGTCTGTGCCGGTCTGGTGATCGAACCCTTGCTGCAGGGAGCAGGCGGGATGTTGGTGCAGCCGCCCGGTTTTCTGAAGCGTGTCCGTGAGTTGTGTGGCCTTTATGATATGTTGATGATTGCCGATGAGGTAGCCACAGGCTTCGGCCGGACCGGCAGAATGTTCGCCTGCCAGCACGAGGATGTGGTTCCGGATATCATGGCGCTGTCCAAGGGGATAACCGGTGGCTATCTGCCGCTGGCGGTCACCGTAACGACCGATGAAGTGTATGACGCGTTCCGCGGTGAGTACGCCGAATTGAAAACCTTCTTTCACGGGCACACCTTCAGCGGCAATCCGCTGGCTTGTGCGGTGGCCCTGAAGAGTCTGGAATTATTCGAGCGCGACGGGTTGATCGAGCGGGTACAAAGCCGTACCCGCCGGCTGTCTGAGCTTCTTGGTCCGCTGGCTGACATGCAGCATGTGGGCGATGTGCGTCAGTTCGGTTTGGCCGCCGGTATTGAGCTGGTGGCGGACAAACGTACACGCCGCGCCTACCCCTGGGATGAGAAAGTCGGCGTACGAGTCTGCCTGGAAGCGCGAAAGGACGGGATTTTTTCCCGGCCGCTCGGTGCCACGATCGTGATATTTCCTCCTCTGATAATTTCTGATGCAGAACTGGAACAGCTGGTACTCGGTATACAGCGCGCCATTCAAGCAGTGACGGAGGTTTAATCTGGCTCTTGAAACAACGCACATTCTGGTGGTGGATGACGATGATTCCAACCGCGAGGCATTGACGCTCCTGCTCCGGTCCGCCGGGTACAAGACCGTTTCGGCTGCCACCGCCGCAGAGGCTTTGGGATTTATTGCACGGCAGGAGTTCCAGGTGATCGTCTGCGATCTTTTCCTTCCGGACAGCACCGGCCTGGCGATTCTGCAGAATGTGCGCAAGGTGATGCCGGGGTGCGAGGTCATTATGGTGACCGGCCACGGATCGGCGCAGACAGCTGTGCAGGCCATGAAAGAGGGGGCAATCGATTACATCACCAAGCCGATCGATTTTGATGAACTTAAAATAGTCGTACTGAAGGCATTGGAAAAGCAGAAACTGCTCTCGGAAAATGTCTATCTGCGGAGGCAGTTGCAGGGGCGCTTCGAGTTCAGCAGCATAATCGGAAATTCACCGGCAATGAAGCTGGTCTTTGAAATGATGAGCCGTATTGTCAAGACTGATTCAACGGTGCTGATCAGCGGTGAGTCGGGAACCGGCAAGGAGCTGGTCGCCCGTGCTCTGCATCACAATGGCAGCCGCCGCGAGCGCCCGTTTATTGCGGTCAATTGTGCGGCTATCCCTGAAATGCTGCTGGAGAGTGAGCTGTTCGGGCATATGCGCGGCTCATTTACCGGGGCAATCAAGGATAAGGCCGGCAAGTTCGAGGCCGCCAATCACGGTACCATTTTTCTCGACGAGATTGGCACCATGCCGCTGCATCTGCAGTCCAAGCTGCTGCGGGTGCTGCAGGAACACGAAGTGGAGCGGGTCGGATCCAATAAGACAATCAGGCTTGATGTCAGGGTCATATCGGCGACCAATGCCGACCTTGAAACCAGGGTCCGGGCAGGTGAGTTCAGGGAGGACCTGTATTACCGCCTGAACGTAATTCCTTTGCGTTTACCGCCGCTGCGTGAACGCAGTCAGGACATCATGCACCTCATTTCCCATTTTATGGAAAAGCAGTGCCGGCTTATGGGCCACCCCTTGATGACGGTGGACAGGGAAGCCTTCAAACTGCTTGAACGTTATTCATGGCCCGGAAATGTAAGAGAGCTTGAGAATCTGGTTGAGCGGATGGTAGCACTGTCCGACGGACCGGTCATCGACCGTAGTGACCTGCCGCAGCAGGTGGTCGATTCAACGGCAGTTCGTTTGTATGAAGCTCCTGAAATAGAGGCCGGAGGGATTGATCTTGCCGCCACACTTCTGGACATTGAGAAAAACCTGATCACCAGTGCATTGCAGCGCAGCGGAGGAGTGAAGGCCAGGGCGGCCGCTCTTCTGGGCCTCAACAGGACAACACTGGTTGAAAAAATCCGGCGCTGCGGTCTTACTGAAATTCATTGATAGCTGAGCCTCTTGCAAAAGTCTTTGAATTACACTCCCCCTCTCTTGACGGACCCTCTGGGGCCTAAAGGAGGGGGTCGGGGG
>JBAXVE010000094.1:0-10486 GCA_037129245.1 Desulfuromonadales bacterium | reverse complement strand
AAGGACTCGCCTTATAACAAACATAAAACATAAATGTCAAATGATATTTAGTGAAACACAAGCCTGCTGTTAGCCGTGATTCGTACGGAGCTTCAAGCCAGAACGATCACTAGATCTTCCTTCTCAATCTTTTCGCCTTCTTTGAACTTCACTTCGGCAATTTTACTGTCACCTTTGGCCTTAATGTTGGTCTCCATCTTCATCGCCTCAGTAACCATCAGAACGTCACCGGCCTTGACGTCATCACCGGCCTTGACGTTGACTTTCAGTACTTTGCCCGGCATCGGCGCCCCGATGTGACTGCCATTACCCTTGTCCGCCTTCTCGCGGGCCTTTTCATCAGTGACGGCGGAGTGGTCGCGAACAACAACTGAACGATTATTGCCATTGAGTTCGAAGTAGACCATTCTGGTTCCGTCCGACTGTACCCTGCCGATGGCGTTCAGCTTGATGATCAGCGTCTTGCCCGCTTCGATGTCCAGTGACGTCTCCTGGCCCGGCTCAAGTCCGTAGAAGAATATCGGCGTAGGGATAACCGAGATATCGGAGTACTCCTGGCGATGACGGTCGAATTCGGGATAGACGTTGGGATAAAGGATGGCTGAAATCAGAGCCTTGTCATCAATGCGGTGTCCCAGCTTCTCCTCAAGCTTGATCCGCTCTTCATCAAAATCCACCGGTTCCAGCAGTTCACCGGGACGACAGGTGATCGGCTGTTCACCTTTAAGGATGATTTTCTGCAGATCTTCCGGCCACCCCTGATACGGCTGACCGAGCATCCCCTTGAACATGCCGACAACCGATTCGGGAAACGCCAACTCCTCCTTAGCCGTGAAGACATCCTCCGGCTGCAGGTTGTTTTTGACCAGGAACATGGACATGTCGCCGACAACTTTCGATGACGGGGTAACCTTGACGATATCTCCGAACATCATATTGACCTTGTGGTACATCTCCTTGCACTCGTCCCAGCGCTCGATAAGACCGAGACCGGCCACCTGCGGCTTGTAGTTGGAGTACTGTCCCCCCGGAATTTCGTGGTGGTACACCTCGGCGGTTCCCGATTTAAGTCCCGACTCAAACGGGGCGTAGTAGTCACGCACCGTCTCCCAGTAGTTGGCCAGCTGCTGCAAACCGCGGGCATTGACTTGCGGATCGCGCTCGGTGCCTTCCAGGGCCGCCACCAGTGCGTTCAGGTTGGGCT
Source organism: Desulfuromonadales bacterium (assembly GCA_037129245.1). Classification (GTDB taxonomy): domain Bacteria; phylum Desulfobacterota; class Desulfuromonadia; order Geobacterales; family Pseudopelobacteraceae; genus JACRCG01. The sequence goes on along the minus strand of JBAXVE010000094.1, from coordinate 9,282 downwards.
GGGCAGTCAAGCCCGATAACGAAGAAAGCGCCGCATCAACAATGTCAACACCCGCCTCGCTGGCCTTGAGCAGCATAGCCCCGGCGTTGGACGATGTGTCGTGGGTGTGCAGATGTACGGGGATGCCGATGTTATCCTTGAGCGCCTTGACAAGTTTGTAACCGGCAAAGGGCTTCAGCAGACCGGCCATATCCTTGATGGCCAGAATATGGGCGCCCATTTTTTCCAGTTCCTTTGCCATGTTGATATAGTATTCCAGCGGATATTTATCCCGTTTGGGATCGGTAATATCGCCGGTGTAACAGATGGCTGCTTCACAGATCTTGCCGGATTTGCGCACTGCTTCCATAGCCACTTTCATACCGGTGGTCCAGTTGAGTGAATCAAAGACGCGGAAGATATCCACGCCAGAATTGGCAGCCTCCTCAACGAACATCTCCACCACATTGTCGGGATAGTTGGTGTAACCGACGGCGTTTGAACCGCGCAGCAACATCTGGAAGAGGATGTTCGGCACCAGTTCGGAAAGTTTGTGCAGCCGCTGCCAGGGATCCTCGCGCAGGAAACGCATGGATACGTCAAAAGTAGCCCCCCCCCAGCATTCCAGCGAGAAAAGATCGGAACCCAGATAGGAGGTCGGTTCGGCTATTTTGAGAATATCGTAACTGCGGACACGGGTTGCCAGGTTGGACTGATGGGCATCGCGCATGGTCGTATCAGTGATCAGCAGCTTCTTCTGTTCAAGAATCCATTTGGAGAGCCCCTCAGCCCCCAACTGCATGAACAGGTCCTTGCTGCCGAGGGGACGGGGACGATTGGTGTCCACATCCGGCACGCGTGCCTCAATCAATTCCACCGATTTGAGCGGTTTGGCGACACCGGGGGAGCCATTGACGATGACATCACCCAGAAAGCTGAGCACCTTACTGGCGCGGTCCTTCTTCTCGCGGAACTTGAGCAGCTCCGGGTGCTTGTCGATGAACGAGGTGTCGCACTGCCCCTTGAGAAATACCGGATGAGTGACCACGTTCTCCAGAAAACCGATGTTGGTCTTGACGCCGCGGACACGGAACTCCTGCAGCGAGCGGTGCATAATATTGGCAGCATCGTTGAAGGTTAACCCCCAGGAACTGATCTTTACCAGCAGTGAATCGTAGTGCGGCGTTATCTTGGCGCCGGTAAAGGCGTTGCCGGCGTCAAGTCGAACGCCGCAACCAGCAGCCGAACGATAGGTGGTCAGGGTGCCGAAATCAGGGGCAAAGTTGTTGGCCGGATCCTCGGTGGTAATACGGCACTGAATAGCGTAGCCGCGCATATCGACAGCCGACTGGCTGGGGATGTTGATTTCCGGGTCTGACAATTTGTGTCCGCAGGCGACCAGAATCTGGCTCTGCACCAGATTGCGGCCGGTGATCATCTCGGTGACGGTGTGTTCGACCTGAATACGCGGGTTCATCTCGATGAAATAGTGGGTCCCCTCCTGGTCCACCAGAAACTCGATCGTGCCGGCATTGCGGTACTTGACATGGCCGGCTATCTTGAGAGCAGCGGTGCAGAGTTCTTCGCGCCGAGTCTGTGTGAGACAGAGCGCCGGGGCAAATTCAACAACCTTCTGGTGACGGCGCTGAACCGAGCAGTCACGTTCGAAGAAATGTACCAGATTGCCGTAATTGTCCCCCAGCACCTGAACCTCGATGTGTTTGGGGTTCGCCAGGTAGCGCTCCAGGAACACCTCGGCATTGCCAAAGGAAGCCTTGGCCTCGCTGCTGGCTGCGACCAGTCCTTCCAGCAGCTCTTTCTTGTTGTGGGCCACACGCATGCCTCGTCCGCCACCGCCGGCCGAGGCCTTGATGATAATCGGATAGCCGTACTCCTTGGCAAAGATAAGGGCGTCCTCCTCCCTGACGATCGGGTCTTCGGTACCTGGAACAACGTTTACTCCGGCAGCAATGGCGGCTTTACGTCCAGCGACCTTGTCCCCCAGCGCACGCATCATTTCAGCAGTTGGGCCGATAAAGGTGATGCCGTTGACCCGGCACTCCTCAGCAAAGTCGGCATTTTCAGCGAGAAAACCATAACCGGGATGAATCGCGTCCACGTCGGCCTTGATTGCCAGAGCGATGATTTCGTCAATTCCCAGATAGGCGTCGATTGGGGGTTTTCCCTTGCCAATCAGGTAGGCTTCATCCGCCTTGTAGCGGTGCAGGGAAAGCTTATCCTCTTCGGAATAGATCGCCACGGTGCCAATCCCCAGCTCGGTACAGGCCCGGAAAATCCGGATGGCTATCTCTCCACGATTGGCTGCCATGACTTTGCGAAATTTGTGTTTTTGCATGCGAAATCTCCCTGTCGATTGATGGTAAAATTATTTAGCAAAACTAAAATTTATTCAGTTATTATAAATAGTTACAGCGCTATGGCGGCACTTAATCACGGTTGCACTACTTTGTCAACAGTGGAATTTGATTATGCTGCTGTATGTTCGCTTGCGCTGGCAACCGGTTTTTGTGATCCGATTGGACATTTTCAGACTTTTTAAACTTGCCGCAAAGTACCCTGATATGATAAGAAATTCGTCACTACCTCCAGGAGGCATTCAGATGAATATAAAGGTAATTCCGCTCCCTGCGGAAAAAGCTAAAGCAAAAATTGCTGACGAATCCCAGCTCGGTTTCGGTAAATATTTTACCGACCGGATGCTGGTCATTGAGTGGAAAGAGTCTCAGGGATGGTGCAACGCCCGTATCGAGCCCTACGCACCCTTTCAACTTGACCCATCCTGTTCAGTTTTTCATTACGCCCAGGAGATTTTTGAGGGTCTCAAGGCCTACAAGTGGCCTGATGGACGCGTTGCCCTGTTCCGCCCAAAAATGAATGCCCGCCGTTTCAATCAATCCGCCGATCGCCTCTGTATGCCGGACGTGCCTGAGGAGCTGTTCCTGAGCGCTATAGAACAACTTGTTTCCTTGGAGCGCGACTGGATCCCGACCGCCCCGGGCACATCGCTGTATATCCGTCCGGCCATGATCGCTGTGGAACCGTTTCTGGGAGTTCATCCCTCGGATCACTATTATTTTTTCATAATTCTCTCACCGGTGGGGGCCTATTATGCGGCGGGGTTCAACCCCGTTAACATTCTGGTGGAAGACCATTACGTCCGTGCCGTACCGGGAGGCACCGGCGAGGCCAAAACCGGTGGCAACTACGCCAGCTCTCTCAAGGCAGGTCTCGAAGCGAAAAAGAAGGGGTACGACCAGGTGCTCTGGCTGGATGGTAAAGAGCGCCGCTATATTGAGGAAGTGGGAGCCATGAACATGTTCTTCGCCTATGGCAAGCAGATCGTGACCGCTCCCTTGAACGGCTCGATCCTTTCGGGCGTCACCCGTGATTCGGTACTCAAACTGTCGCCGACGCTCGGCTATACGGTCGAAGAGCGTCAGATTGACGTGCATGATCTGATGGCTGACATTAGAGCCGGCAAGATAACCGAAGCCTTCGGCAGCGGAACGGCTGCTGTTATTACGCCGGTCGGCAAACTCTGCTATAAGGAAGAATGTCTGCATTTGAGCGGTGGGAACGTCGGAGAAATTACCAACCGACTCTACGAAACACTCACCGGTATTCAAACGGGTAAGATTGAGGATACTTTCGGATGGGTAAAATTTGTTGACTAAACCAGGCAGACCGCGTGCGGGAACTCGCGTTCCCGCGTCAGTCTTTTTGCGTGATTGCCGTTTCGGATAGGTGCATGGCACAGAAATCAGCACTCAAACAATCCCCGAACAAGTTCTGCAGCTCCTGCCGACGCACCTGCAAACAGGTAGCTCACGCTGTGGTTGCCAAATGTCCGCGCTATTACCCCTACAAATCGAAGCAGTCGAAACCGGAATTCACGTGGAAACAGATGGAACTGGCCCTCTAACTGAACCTGAAACCGGTCCGGTAACCGTTTTAGCCCACTGCAGCGGTTGCGGTCGTTGTGTGTCGGTATGTCCGGAAAAACTGTTCTCACTCGTTGTAACCGGTTATCACAAGACCGCATCCATCTCTGATTCCGGTCGATGCACGTTCTGCCTGAAATGCGTGAATGATTGCCCCGTTGCTGCGCTTGCTTGCCGTCCATTCTGATAAATCGGATTCAGTGCCCGAAAATTCAAACGAAGGAATCACAGTGACATCATCCGCCCCCAATTCAGTTTTCACCACCATGCTGGATGAAATGTCCCGCTGTTACCTTCAGGGGAAGGAAGAGGTCCTGAGACTTTCCACAATCGCGCTGCTCGCCGGGGGACACATCCTGATCGAAGATCTTCCGGGCCTCGGCAAGACTACCGTAGCACTGGCACTGGCAGGCGCTACCGGGCTTTCCTTCGGCAGGATCCAGTGCACCAGTGATCTGCTCCCTTCTGATATAACCGGCCTGTCGGTTTTCAATCGCGAAGAGGGTCGCTTTATCTTCCAGGCTGGCCCCATTTTTAATAACATAGTCCTGCTCGATGAAATAAACCGCTCTATGCCCCGCACCCAGAGCGCCATGCTTGAAGCCATGGAAGAGCAGCGAGTGACAGTTGAAGGGGTTACCCACTCGCTCCCCTCCCCTTTTATGGTGTTCGCCACCCAGAATCCCTCCGATCAGAGTGGAACATTTCCGCTACCCGAATCCCAGTTGGACCGTTTTCTGATCTGCACGGCAATCGGATACCCGCCCGAGCATCTGGAGCGAGAAATCATCTCCGGCGGGGGAATCCGCGAACGGATCAGTTCAATACAGCCGCTGGTGACAAACGAGCAGATTATCAGTGCCCGCAGCGCGGTCCACTCGGTATTTCTTTCTGAAAAAGCACTCAGCTATGTTCATGCAGTAATTCTGACGACTCGTGCCCACGAACTGATACTCACCGGACTTTCCACCCGTGCTGCAATCAATCTGGTGCAGGCTTCTAAAGCGGCTGCATTCCTTGAAGGACGTGATTACGTGGCACCTGACGACGTCAAGGGATGTGCAGTGGCGGTACTCGCTCATCGTCTGGTCATGCGCGGTGACATGTCGAATTTTGACCGGGGGGGTGTTCTACGGACAATCATAGCCGGAATACCGTTGCCTTTGGTCTAAAGATCAGCAAATCAGGGGCGCTCTACATCGCCATTACCCTTCTGCTCGGGTTTTCTGCTGTCAACACCGGGAATAACCTCCTCTTCCTGGTCGTATCCGGGCTGCTGGCCTTCATGTCGATCACCGGAATGGCCGGAATGTATAATATCAAGTGCCTGATTCCGGCTCTGCTCCCCCCCGACGAAATTTTTGCCGGCACTCCCACTCCGTTTCGATTGTCAATCCGCAACACGAAGCGTTTCCTCCCATCGTTTCTGATCCGCCTGGAACACAACAGCGGCACGTCGCTTGTCGTGCCGATTATCCACCGTAACAGCACCTTCGAAGGAAATCTCACTCTTGTATCTGGCAAGCGGGGACAGATTCCTGCGGGACATATAACCATCAGCTCTTCCTATCCGGTCGGCTTTTTTACCCGTTACCTGACCATACTGCTTGATGGCGGATTCACGGTTTTTCCACAATTGCTACCAATGAACATGGCATCCTGCAGTGGAGACAAACAGCGCACCGGAGACACTGCCCGCTCGTTACGGGGAATAGACGGCGAACTAGAGCGGATTGAGAATTATTCAGGGCGGGAACCACAAAGATTGATCCACTGGAAACTGTCAGCCCGGGCCGGAGATCTTCTGGTCAAAGGATTTGGCGACCGCTCCGTTCCACCTCTGGTCATCGAACTGGACCAACTGCCAGGGCAGAACAGTGAAGTACGACTCTCACAGGCAGCCTGGCTGGTGAAAATGTGGGTACTGCGTCGGCCGGTCGGACTGGTGATCAACGGTCGCACAATAACGGCAGCCGGCGGTCGTCAGCACGGCCTGAAACTACTCAAGGAGTTGGCGCTGTATGGTGGCGATTAGATCATTGGCGCTGATACTGACGTACACCATCGGGATGTGCGGGTTGATTCCGCTCTTTCCCTGGTTGACGACTACTCCGCGCGTTATTCTGGCAATTGCCTTTATTGTCGGATTCTGGCAGGACCGGAAACATGAGTGGCAATTTAAACCCTGGATGCAGAATTGTGCCATTGTGCCGTTTTTCCTCTATTATGTGATGCAATTCAGCAAGGCAAACCCGGTTCAGCCATTTGTCAATGTTCTGGCAATCATGCTGGCCGTCCGCCTCAGCGGAGAAAAAACAGTTCGCCACAGTCTTCAGATCCACGCTCTCTCTCTGTTTTGTCTTGCATCCTCGTCGTTATACGACCTCAGCCCTCTGTTCCTCGTCTACCTTGGATTTCTACTTTTCTTGGTTGCGGTGGCACTTGTGCTGCTTACATTTCAAAGCCAGGATGCCGATATGCAGGTGTCGGCTTCCGATCTGAGAAAAATCCTGACAGCCGGTCTGGCAATGCCGCTGTTGGCCATCCCCCTGCTGCTGTTTTTCTTTCCGCTTTTGCCGCGAACACAGCTGCCGCTATGGAATTTCCTTTCACCCCCTGCGGCACAGATATCCGGCTATTCCGACAAGGTCGAAACCGGTGGTCAGGCACAGATCTCGGAGGCGCGGACACTGATATTCCGGGCGGAAATGCAGAAACTGCCCCAACAGCAGCTCTACTGGCGCGGCACGGTTTTTAACCGGATGGAGAAGCAGCGCTGGATGCGCGATAGAAACGTCCCGGCTGAACGGCCGCTGTTCAGCGGACAGACCGTTACCCAGACTATCTATCCCGAACCTTCAACTTCACGGACTTTGATCTCGTTGGACCGTCCCTCCATGATCTCCGTCTGGAGAGTGAGCAGTGCACCGGACGGAGTATTCGAATACGGCGGTTCGTACGGCAGGCGCGTAACGGTAACCGCCATCTCCAAACCGGCCGGGACGGTCGGAGTTGAGCGTCTGATCAACAAACCGTTCTATCTGCATCTCCCGGAAGATATTCCCTCTCGTATCAGCCAGCTGGCCGGCGATATTCGACGACGAGGAACCAGCGACCGTCAGCGCCTGGAACTGCTGGAAACATATTTCCGTAACGGCAATTTTCGCTATGCCCTGAAAGACCTGCCAACCGGCGACCGGGCTCTGGAAACATTTCTCTTTGAAAAACGCCGGGGACATTGCGAATTTTTTGCATCATCCTTTGCAGTGCTCTTGCGGGGAGCCGGGATTCCAAGCCGTCTGGTGGGCGGTTACCTGGGAGGAGAGTACAACGAATTGGGGGGATATTATCAGGTGACGGCAGACCGGGCCCATGTCTGGGTTGAAGCCTATCTGGAGGGAAGCGGATGGCATCGTATCGACCCTACCTCGTTTGCCGTCAACGCCGGTGAAGTATGGGGCTCAAAGTCCTCACGCTCACTGCTCTTCAAGCTGCGCCTGGCAATCGACTCCATCGACCACGCCTGGAACCGCTCGGTGGTCAGCTATGATTTCGAACAGCAGATCCGTTTTGCCCAGAACGCCGGACAGAAACTTCAGCAGATCAATCCGCTGCGGACAATGCGCCGGTTGCTGCCATATCTGGCACTATTTTCGGTCTGTTGTGCGATGTTGATCATTTTTCGCACAACGGTATGGTTTCGTCCGCGCGAAGAACGCATTCTACGGCGCTTTCTCAAAAGAGTTGCCGCAGAATACGGCATGCACGTCGATCTGCCCGGACTTGGCTTGATTGAAATAGCAAAAGCGGTTGACATCACGCAGGTTCACGAATTTACATCAATTTACGCAACGGCCCTGTATCACGATCGCAGGCTCAGTAACGCTGACTACGCAAGATTGATAGAATTGCTGGATATGAGCTGGGAAAGTCCCCTTCAATAATTCGTTCACTGTTCTGATGTACCGGTATCAGAGTGACACCCTGCTAAACGCCAACACTCTGGACATTTGACCTGATAATAAAGTAGTATGCCGCAACTTTGACCCGGAGCTGAAATGGAATTCGAAAAAAACATCATCGTCGTAACCGGCGGAACTCGCGGCATCGGGCGGGCGGTATCACTTGCCTTTGCCGGCCGAGGAGCGCAGGTCTTTGCGGCGTATCTGCACAACGACGAAGCGGCGGAATCACTTTTGGCCGCAGCGGCCTGCCTGCCGGGTAGGATTACAACCGTCAAGGCAGATGTCAGTTCGTCATCCGGTGCGCAGGAACTCGTGAATACGGCATCACAGCAGGCCGGCCATATCGACGTGCTGGTCAATAATGCCGGCATCATTAAAGACGGCTTTCTGGCAATGATGGCGGATGATGACTGGGAGAACGTGATCAGGACGAACCTGAATCCTCTGTTCCACTGTTCCAAATGGGCTGTCCGCAAGATGCTGGCCCGCCGGAGCGGCGCCATCATCTCGATCTCATCGGTTTCCGCTCTCAGCGGCACTGCCGGACAGACCAACTACGCGGCTTCCAAGGGTGCCGCCATCAGCTTCACCAAATCACTGGCCCGCGAACTCGGACCGCTGGGGATCAGGGTCAATGCCGTGGTGGCTGGCCTGATCGAGACCGATATGACCGCTTCCCTCAAGCGGGACCTTGTGGATAAAATCGTTGCAACCGCTGCACTGGGCCGCATCGGCACTCCCGACGATGTTGCCAATGCCGTGCTCTTTCTCGCCTCCGGTCAATCTTCCTATATCACCGGTCAGTCGCTGATCGTTGACGGCGGGATCCTCTGACATGCCGAACAACAGCGTTGTCATAACCGGCATGGGCATCTTCAGCGGCGCCGGCACCTCGGTTTCCGTATTCCGTGAAGCGCTGATTCGGGGAGAGAGCGGTATCGACACCATCGATCTTTTCGACACTTCCGATTTCCCCTCCCGCATCGGCTGTCAGGTTAAAGGGTATGATCCGCTCGATCACTTTGACCGGCGCATGGCACGCAAACTTTCCCGCTCCGACCAGTTCGGCATGATTGCCGCGGCAGAAGCACTGAACGACAGCGGCGTCTGCGGCGCATACTCACCCTTTGATATGGGGATTTCCGTAGGAGGTGGCGCTGCCGGCATGTTCCAGTCGGAACAGTGGCTGAAAGGCCAGCTGGAAGGAACCCGGCCCGATCCTGTCCTGCTGCGCGGGGTGCTGCCGGACAAAACTTCCAGCGAGATTGCCATGCGCTTTGGTCTGGCCGGCTATCAGGGTACCGTCACCACCGCCTGTTCCTCATCGGCCACCGCCATCGGCTGGGGAGCCGAACTGGTGGCGCGCGGATTACAGA
>JBAXVE010000093.1:0-10496 GCA_037129245.1 Desulfuromonadales bacterium | reverse complement strand
GCAGTGCTCCTGTTTTTAATCGACCACTAATCCAAATTCACCGGAAGAGGCTCAATGATAAACGTAATTCGGAAATGATATCTATTTTTGAATTGTCTGTGAAAACATTGTTGCCAAAAACGAGCTTAAAACTGTCATCAATTTTTTTTCTATTGTATTGGCTGATGATAGTTGTATTGTCGTTGTTGCGCGGTATAACAATGTGTATCGGATTTATTTTAGAAAAATATGGAGAAAGGCAGCTTAAATCTATATTACCCTCTATTGAACGATCATCATATTTTGTATTTGTAAAACTGCAGGTATGCTCGATATTATTAATTTCAGGTCCTTCAGTAATAACAGTATTGGGTGTAATTTGTTTTCTTATTGATTTCTTTATATTTTCAGGGAGCTTTTCAAATTCTTCGTCAAAAGTTGCATCGACCTCTTCCTGGGTCAGTTTGCGTTTCGTCACATTATAAATGCTTTCAAACGGTGAAAGTGGATCACTTTTTATTTCTTTGCGGTATGCTCCCATAATAGATATGTTTCTGCCTTTGCCATATATAAATCCAGTGTGCATTTCTTTGGAGCTAATGATACCAATAAGTTTTCCATCCACGCCTATTTCTATATCAAGGTGTACTTTAGCATTAACTTTGTTAGACAATTCATTTAAAATATTACCACCAACAAAATCTCCGCTATATAGTTTGCTCGCGTGACTAATATCCACCACACAAAACAAAGAGATAAGCAGAATAGCAATAGCAGATATTTTAATAGAACCGCCTGTAGTTATATTCACTATGCCTCTCCTCTTCATATGGATCTGAAGACAAATCATATATATTATTAACTTTCTATGGCTGCTTTAATAGTAAGAAGTAGATCTTTTATTTCAGCGATCATCAAAATCAGGTCAGGTGTTTGAATCAACATAGTCCCTTTCTGGTATCTCAATACATATGGTGAATCATGGGTATTGCTCAGAATATTACACCATTCGGGGGGCTCATTATTTATGGGCAACCCTTTATCAGCGGCCATTCCCCATAGTAAAATTAGGTTATGTCGGAGAAGATTGTTTTTAAGATCTTTTTCTGTAACTCCAACATGTGATACGTAGGATTTTAAAGTACATTCAACAACCTGAGCACATAAAAACGAACATGCAATAGCCATTTCTGATGTTCCTTTTGAAAGCTCTTCAGCTCCTACAAACAGGCTATTTGCTGAATTTAAATAGGAATCAGATAACGATGCTGGTCCAAGTGTTGGTAGTTCAACTGTTAGCTGAGCATTAAACATATTCATCCAAATTCCCTGCTTGATTTTTATCGAGGATGTACTCTACGCCACTATCTGAAGGATGAATCAGTCAAGGCTTATTCAACTATATTATCAATGCAAAACACATGTGATCTAGCCATGTGTCAAAGCCCCGCTTTAATTTCATCAAGTGCGCGCCTCATCGTTTGCGTGCTCCCTTCATCTGCCGATTTCTTCAGGATATCGAATGCGGCTGTAATTGAGTGGCCCTCCGTTTTACTCTTTACGTTGTTCCTGAAATGCTCAACTAGTGAAGGCGTGACTATGCGCAGCAAATGTTCATCATCCGCAAGACGTGCCGACTGAAGCCATGATCCGAAACGCAGATTCATAAGCTGCCCTGACTTCGCTGCGGCCTGCTCGATCTCCCTGGCAAAGGTGTTGATAGCGTGTTTGTCATCCATGGAAACAGGCAGTTTAATTGACGAGCCTCCGGCTATCACGGGAATAAGGCTTTCCAGCTGTTTTGTCGCCTCGGCTTTTGCTGAAGAATCTCCCGACCTACCTGCCGCCACAAGATCCACAAAAGCTGAACCGATCTTAAGTGCAGCATCATCCGTGGATATGGCAGCGAATCCCTGTCCGTGCTCCTGAAATGTTTCCACCTTTGTTATCGTTTTACTATCCATGACGGATCCAGCACTTGCCATCAGAGTTGGAGCAGTGGCTGGCGCTGGTGGCTTCACAGGAATACCCGGCTTCTGTGCGTCCGGTGAAGTGGGCTTTGTATCCGGCGGTGTAGTTGGAGGTGGTTTCTGGGAGTACTGCTCTCCAGGTACTTTTGCGATTTGCCGCTTTCCATCATTGCTGTTGTAGAATATGGCAATACTGACAACCGCCACGATCATGGCAGCCAGGCTTGTCAAACGTACAGGCTTCGCCAACGGCCGAACCCATCCAGCCAATATTTCCAGAATACCGGTCTGAGGTTCATGCTCACTGAGAACCATTATCTGCGCCCGTTCGGAAATAACCCTGGCAACATCCTTCTCCAGCTCATGGAACTGCTTGATCAGCGGTCTGGCTTGGCTGTCTTCCGGCATTTCATCAATGTGCTTAATTACCCGCCGTGCAATAAGCTCCCCAGTGGAACCGATAAACCTGTTCAAGTGATCCCGGTGAACAACAAAAGCATTCCACGGTTCCACAAAACCTGAATCATCCGGCAGTCGAACATCTGCAGGGCACTGCAGCGCTTCTTCATTGCATATCTGGGCGGCGCGATAAGTTCTGTCATTTATGAGCGATTCCAGCAGCAGAACAAGCGGCGGATTGAAGTAACGGTCTAATGGTCCCCATCCCCCCAGCATATTCCGCCTGAGCGACCAGATCTGACCGGGAGCAGGATTCGCATCCGTCGGCAGCGGAGCCAGTTCCTGCTGTACCCTTTGTGATACCAGCTCCCAGGATTTACGCTCACCATCTGTCATCGCCAGACGTTCAGCACAAAACCGGCAATATCCAAGATGCGCTTCCAGCTCTTCTGAATGGGGACTGGCAAAGAGAATATCATCGGGTGGACAGACCCGCTGCTCGTATACCGCGCGTAAAGCTATGCGCTCTTTTTGGGTTTGGTCATTCATCGGTATCGTGTGCTCCTTTACCTACAGCACGGCACTCGGGATGATTTTTCAAAATAAAATCTGAAATAGCCTCAAGAAATACCTTCCTGTCTTCATCCGGGTCACTGTCTATGGGACCTGACAACGCCCACTGCCGGAAATATTCCTGTATCGAATTGAATGCCTTTTCCTTATGGGGTGCCACCGCCTGCGCCGAACCGAGATCAACTATTTCGGCAATCTCCCGCATCGGCATTCCCTGCCTGAGCAGGTAAAAACAGATTCTGGTTTTAGGCTTCCATGATGAAACCAGTCGGGCAGCATCGGCAATCAACTCCTGGTGCAGAACATTTGTTTCGGGGGCATGTGAACCAGGATCATGTATACTTTCAGCTGGAGACGGCAGCTCGTCACCACCATCGCTGTCTGCCGTTTTCCCTGTAGTTATGAGTGACGATAGACCGTACATCCGGTCCACATATCCGACCAGATCCTTGATCGGCAGCAGATGCTCCCCTTTGCCATCCTTTTCCAGCACATCAAGAGCCGTGTCCCAGAATATCCTGGCAATCCCAAGATGCACTACGGCCTTCACAATATCTTTGTGAGGGAATCCAGGATGAGGCCATCCCCTGAAATCATCCCTTGAGAAGTAATCCTCAAAAATCCGATCCAGATCATCTGCTGTGCTGATTGCGTAGTAGGCCCGACCCTCGGTGTAGTCGTACTGGATCTCCTCGGCCTGGGAGAGGGTGCTGCTCATGCGGCGGTAGAAATAGTGGAAGGGGCTGTTCTGCTCTTTGCGGTGTTCGTCCTTGCAGTGGTTGATAATCCTGCTGATCAGAATCGAACGAAAACTGTTCATATCATCGTCAGCCAAAACATCAGCCAACTGGGCGCGGCAGTTTTCAAGGCGGGAAGGATCGTTCAGGACGTCCCACATAAAAGCCGTGACGGATTGCAGCTGTTCGGATCTGTCGCTCCCTTTTTCAATCAGGAGCACGTCGTCGGGAAGTCGTGCTTTCCAGGCCCATTCAAGAACAGACCGGGCAGCACCTTCCAGCACTGGATAGCAGGCATCGCTCCTCAGCCACTGCTGAAGGTTGCTTACCGCCGGTTTCTGTGGATTGTGAATATCCATGTTCAGGTGGTCCGAAGAGCGGCGCTGTCATGACTCAAGCGGTTAGTTTTTTACCATCTATACCACATTGAAATATTTTTTTTGAAAAAAGAACTGCCGTTGCCGCGTTGATGGATAGAAGGAAAAATCCACCGGAAAGAGGCACACCATGGCATATCACATCGAACCAACCAATGACTTCACCAGCCACGCCCGCCAGAGGATGTCCACCCGCTCCATCAACGAATGGCACATCGACCAGGTCATCCGCTACGGCCGCGAATCCCACACCCGTAAGGCCGTCATCTACGCCATCGGCAAGAAAGAGGTTAAGGAACACGGTCGCTTCCTGGAGAAGTGCGAAGGGATCCACGTACTCTGCTCGCCTGCCGACGGCGCCATCATCACCACCTATCGCAACCACGACCTGAAGGGTCTAAAGCACTGACACAACATCAAACGAAAGGAAGATCAGACACCATGAAAAACCTCAGCCTTGTAAAAAGTAAACACGAAGAGTCGGAATCACTGTCCACCATGCCCGGCACCGCCCGCAACGACATGCCGCCGTCATCCACAGCATTTGCCTACAGCCTTGATGACGACAAGTACGCCAACATGGGCTTTCAGCATGCCATTGAGAACCAGGCCAGCGCGGATACCTATCAATTGATGCTCAACCATCTGGTTCGGCACGTCCACGGAGAGGACAGCAACAAGCGGGATGTGAACAGCCGCGTCAGGCAGGATGTGGAGGATGCTAACCGCGCCGTGATCGCCGAGAAGGAAAAGCTGCAGCGGGAATCCGCCGAGTGCGTCGAGAAAGCCAAAAAGCTCGAAGCACGCAAGGCGGAGGTCCTGCGCAACCCCACATCTCTCCATGCTACCGAATCACCCTATGATCCGACCCGCGAGAAGATCATGATGATTGGGCTCTTTGCCCTGACCGCATTCCTCTATTTCTTCTACTTCCTCACAGGACACGCGGCGTTCATGAAGAACATCGGCACCGCCATGGAGAAGGCCGGCTCCAATAACGTATCGGCTCTGTTCGAGACCGTCTTTGATGCCTCCTCGGTAATCGCCGATATCGCGGTGACCCCGGTGAACGCGGTCCTCTGCGGGCTGTTCCCCTTTGTGTTCATCGTAACCGGCTATCTGGTCCATCACTTCATGGAGAAGAAACAGTACCCATCCATGCTGGCCGCCGTTGCCATAACGCTGGGGCTCGACTTCACCCTGGCCTATAAGGTCACCTCCAAGATGTATGACGCCAGGCATCTGGGCGGACTTGAAGACAAACCGTGGCATTTCTCGATGGTGTTCAGCGACGTCAATTTCTATCTGATCCTGCTGGCCGGCATGGCGGTGTATGTCCTGTGGGGGATACTGATGGGGCTCTATCTTGAAGAGCACCGGCGCGGAGACGTGGTGAGCAGCTTTGTGGCAGCCAGCAATGACGAGATAGCCGCATTGGAGAAGTCTATCCGTGAACTGGACGAGAAGATCGCCCAGCGGGACAGAACCATCGAGGATAACCAGCTCAAGATTGCCCGCATCGATGATCCCGGCTCACTCTCGCTGGTATCAAGAAACCAGATCGAGCTGGTACTCGACAGCTTCACCTCCGGGTGGTCGCGCGGGGTACAGAAGTTCTATCAGCAGGAACAGGAACGCCTCGATCAGGAGAAAAGTCGCCGGTCGGCAGAACTGCTGACCCTGCTGAACAACTTCAAAACCGCCATCAAAGCCGACTCGGCCGTGATGGCCTAGAAAGGGAGCCCCGACACCATGAACCAGATAAAATCCATCATTATCGCGGCAGTTATACTCCTTGTTATCGGCTCACTGGTCGGCATGACCGTCACCAGGCACGACGACGCGGCAAAACACAAACCGCCCCAGGCCACCCGGCAGAACGTCTGCCTGCTGCTGGACCTCTCAGACAGAATCTCTCCTTCGCTGCAGCCGCTGCAGGTCGAGAAGGACAAGCGAACCATCGGCGCACTGGTGGATCTGTTTGAAGAGGACGTCAAGAAGAAGCTGTATGTCAATTCCATGGACAGCATCAGGGTTGCCGTCGCCGAGCAGCCCACCGGCTACGGGGAGACCCTCCTCAAGATATCTGACGCCATGACCATCGACATGTCCGACCAGAAGCCAAACAAAAAGCGGGACGAGTTCCCGAAGCAGAAAGAGCGGTTTCTCTCCAAGGTAGAAGAGCTGTACCAGGTGGCATCATCCAATACCGCCTATGCGGGGGCCGACATCTGGCGCTTCTTCCGGGAGGATCTGGACAAGTACCGCATCACAGGCACCAGCGAAGCTCCGGTGCGCAACGTGCTGGTAGTAGTGACCGACGGCTACATTACCTTCGGCGACCAGAAGAACCGCCCACGTGCCGGAAGCAGAGCGTCATACATGGAAGTGTCCCAGTTCCGCCATAATGGCTGGGAGAAGGAGTTTGACCGGAGAGACAGCGGCCTGATCAGTGGCATGAAGCACCCGGACTGGGAAGTGCTGGTGCTGCAGGTGAATCCGCACAAGACGGAGGATCTGCCGATAATCTCCAAGTACTGGTCCAAGTGGTTCGATGAGATGGGGATCAGTAACTACAGGATCGAAAAAACCAACGACTCTACCCGCCTGTCCCGCCAGGTGATCGCTTCCTTCCTGAACCAGGCCAAGGGAACTCAAAAAGTCGAGCACGTGGCAAAAGCCGGGGCTCACTGATATGGCCAGATCTATCACAGATGAAGAGATGACGGAAACTCGCGACTCACTGATCGGGCATCTGCGCATAGAGTGCAGCAGGCTGCTGAGAATGACGGATGCCCGGTTTGAAAAGGAATGCGGTTCGGTTCTGCTTGACTGGAACAAACCGGCAAAGAGTCAGGAGGACATTCGAACCCTGCTTAAATCGATCGGTGAGAATGCAGAACTGACCTATGACGTCGCGGGATACGGTGCCTGAAATGACGGTTTCTGGATTTCATAGCATTAAACGGGGCATCGCGCTGATCCTGCTGGTGCTTCTGGCAAGTGTTCCGGTTCCGGTATCTGCTGCAGAAAGCAAATGCCCGGAGCACTTTGCCGGTGGGGTCGCTCCGGACCTTATCAGGCAGGATCTGAACTATCTGGCACGGGAGGTCTGCTACAGCGGTTATGCCGTCCTGCATTCAGGCAGTACTCGTACTCCCATCTATACTGCAGAACATTTGACCAGAGAACGGCTGCTGCAGGCACGGGGTGTCAAACGATCTAACCGGTTCCATCCGGACGATAATATCCCTTACCCGGAGCGGGCCGAGCTGTCGGACTACGCCAGGAGCGGTTACGACCGGGGTCACATGGCACCTGCGGCGGATATGCCTGATGGACAGTCCATGTACGAAAGCTTCTCGCTGGCCAATATGGTGCCGCAGAACCCGACACATAATCGGGGAGCTTGGGCACGGGTAGAAGCGGATGTGAGGACAATGGCGTTAGAACGCGGGCAGCTGTACGTGATTACAGGTCCGATATTCGCGGATGAGGATCAGGAAAAGCTAAAGGGTGGAGTCAGAGTACCGGGGAAGCTGTTCAAAGTTTTGCTCGACCAGCAAGGTAACGTCATCAAAGCAATTCAGGCAGATAATTCGGCCACCGGGGAATCCAGGGATATATCTCTGGCAGTGCTGGAGGGGCGGACCGGATTGCTGTTCAGCCAATGACATTAATATTCGTCCTGCCGATTCATGACATGAGGACATATCCGACAAGGAGCAATTACCATGAATACGAACATTCAATCCTACAGCAATGAGCTGGTCAAAAAATACCAGGAGCTGCTGAACCTGAGAGAGTGGAAGATTAGCATCACTCTTCAATCGGACGCGCAGTACAGGAGAGCGCACGGCAAACGGTTCTTCGAGGCATCGAACGGCTGCGCAGCCATCCATCAGCTGGAAAAGAGGGCCGAGATTTTTGTAAAAGCCTCGCTTCCTCCGGAAGCCCTGTGGAACAGCATCGTCCATGAAATGGTGCATATACCGCTGAACCATATGTACGTGGTCGGCCTGACGGCTTTCGATAACATCGAAAACATCAAAAAACGCCGTGAGTTCAAGCGGGATTGGGAGCACCACCTGGAGTGCGCCGTCGCCAGAGTGACGTCAGGGTTTTACAAACTGGAATGAATTACGTGAGTGATGATGGCTACCGGGGAAGATCGCTACCACCACATCCCCTCCAAAATTTTTAGCAACCGGAATCGTAAGACGCTAAACGGGGGAGGTGCCGTGGCAGAATAACGGCATCCTGACAATGAAAGGACGTACCGATGAACAAGCGTATCTCTAATCGTATGCCGCCCCAGAACATCGAGGCTAAAATGTCCGTTCTGGGGGGCATCCTGCTTGACAACGAGGCTCTCTGGAAGGTGACCGAGATTATCGTGCCGGAGGATTTCTACCGTGAGCAGCACCGGGTGATCCTGCTGGCCATGATGGAGCTTAAGGCAGCCAAAGAACCGTGCGACCTGGTGACCCTGACGACGGCGCTGCGCAGGAGCGGCACCTACGACTTCGCCGGTGGGGCATCCTATCTCGCCATCCTGGTGGATTACGTTCCCACGGCGGCCAACATCACCTACTACTGCAGGATCGTCAAGGAAAACTCCATCGCCCGCAGACTGGTGAGCGCCGGTACGGAGATCGCCACGCGGGGGACCGACCCGAAGGAGGATGTTACCGAACTGATGGACTATGCCCAGAAGAACCTTTCAAAAATTATTTTCAGGAAAGTATTTTTTTCTGCAATCATCGCTATCAGATAAAGAGTTTGACCCGCTACTGCTGTTCGGATACTCTGAAAGTACGAATGAATTTTTGACGGAGGCGTTAACGTATGCCGCGAAGAATCAGCGAAACAAGGGATCTTTCCGATAAAGAATTGAGCCAGATTACCAGCGCCATGGGTGATGCCGTTCGCTTACAGTCGTTAAACGTCTCAAGCATCATTCAGGCAAACCTCAAGGCTGAGTTTGCGGCTCGACGCAACAATGCGCCTGCAATTACCAGAGTGAGAAAAGCCGTTGCGGCCTAAGCTGATTTAAATCGCCGTGCCTTACTGCGCAGTCTCTATTTCCCCACTCACTACCTTTGAAACACTTTATCACGGCGTCAGACCCACCCAGCATCTTACCTCTTACTCGTCATCATCGTAATACCAGCCGTCATCGTTCGAGCGTTCCCAGGATTCGTTATCCTCCATCAGCTCATCCCGGAGCAGTTCCATTTCTTCGTAGTCATATTCATCCTCTGGGCCGTAATAATTGTTTGCACTCATGGTTTCTCTCCTATCAATCAAAAAGTGGTTGCTGGCATCCGCCGCATTTCTTTTTCTTTTTGTGCAGTGAAGTCTGGATTTTGACTTCTACCTCGTACTTGCCGAGCAGCGATGGGCTATACTGTCGGCCGCAAGGAGGTACAGACAAATGGTCGCTTTCTGGAACCATGCGAAGGCATTCATGTTCTCTGCTCACTCAATGACGGTACGATTATCACCACCTACCGTAACCACAGTATGAAAAACCTGCGCAATACAATCGATCTCAACCGACCGAGGCATTACAAAAGATAATTCCGGGAGTTGCACATATCTAAAATCAAAACAAGGGAGACCACCATGAAAATTCCATCGACCTTCAAACTTGCCGGACTGACCATATCAGTCGTGTTCGATCCATTGCTGCACGAAAACAGAAAACTGCTTGGTGAAGCGGTCTACTCCAAGCAGCAGATCGTTCTTGATTCCGGGATATGTTCCCAGGAGCAGATTGAGCAGAACTTTTTCCACGAACTGTTGCACTGGATTTATTTCATCATGAGCGAAGATGAGCTGCGCCAAAACGAGCGAATTGTCGATCTGAGCGCCCACATGCTGCATCAGTTCATGGTTACGCAGACATTTGAAGCTCTCGCATATCAACCGTAACAGCGGTTACATTGTATTCGGCTATGTTGTTGCTGTGGCAGTGCCAGTTGAATACCTGCTGTGCAGGGTCGTAAGTCGGGAACATGTCGTGTCTCCTTGATCAGTTTGCCGATTGTTTCGGCTTCTGATAGGTGACACGGCATTGAGGTGGAGGATTTCAAAAAAAATGTGGGGTGTTACATTTTTATTCCTGGACAGACTACGTGCTCTTCAGTCGGCTTCGCCAGTAGGGTGGACACCTTTTTTGATGGGCAACAGCAATGTTAAGAATCAAGTCGGATTCAATGGAATAGAGCAATCTGTAGGGAAACTGAAAAAGAACTTTACTGCGGATAGTACCACGAACTTTTCTGGCAGTGCGGGGATGGGACACAACTACAGATATCACCCTGTGCACTTACGTAATGAAAGCCAGGCCGACTCCAGGCGCTTCATTTTCGTAGTCGCGTGATGCCTCCCGAAATTCTTCATCGGACCTGTATAATCGTTTGTGTAAATGCCAAAATTCGGTAAAACCAACCCAG
>JBAXVE010000092.1:0-10653 GCA_037129245.1 Desulfuromonadales bacterium | reverse complement strand
GCTTTTTTTAAAAATGTTCATGTAGATCAAACAGGCTACGGAGTCGTTTGGAATGACAACATTGATCTTAGCGAATCTGAGTTATGGATAAATGGGAAGGCTGAAATGTCCAACTAGCGGCAGCTCTCGACATTCCCGGCGTATATCAGGCCGCGAGTAACTGTTTTATAACTTCCGGTTTCTTGATGGCAATGGTAATCAGGGATTTTGCCGCGCCCGACGGAGCACGACGCCCCTGCTCCCACTCCTGAAGGGTGCGAAGAGACACTCCGAGCATTTTAGCAAACTCGCTCTGAGAGAGACCTATTCTGAGGCGGGACGCTGCCAGAGGAGAAACTTCTACTTTGGTCACGCGACCAACTTTGCCGGCCTTGAGATCCCGCACGGCCTGGAGCAGTTCCTCGCCATGTTGCGCTTTGCATCACGTTCAAGCAGTTCTTTTTCATCGAGTGACATGTTCCTTCTCCTCTTTAAGTGCTTTGAGAATATGACCGGGTAAAATCATGAACCTGTTTCGTAAACAGTGGCGATTCGACAATAAGTAACCATGAGTCCAATATACGTCATTGACGTATAAAGTCAACCTGGAAAATCTTGTTGAGATAGATGAAATGACCACTCAGACAGAAACAGCGGTGAACTCGCTGTTCTCTAAAACCGTTGAAAGAGAAACCATGAAACTACTTCGCAATGAACATATCCCCGCATTCTTCGCAGCCCTTGACAAGCAGTACCGTCTGCTGGTGCCGGTGCTGTTGTGTGATGGTACCCGCAGCCTGGGAGCTGTGGCGGATGGCCCGCTTGCCCTGACCGGCGGGGCGCTGCCGGCCAAACCGACGTCCGCCTTCTTCCCGCAGCACGAAACCATCCTCGGTGGCGATTGCTCAGCAGATGATCAGGAAAAACCGCTCGTCGTGGCCGGGTTCACCGCGCGGGATCTGGGCTGCCTGGCGTTCATCGACCGCTTTTTCAGCGATGCCCCGGTGGACGACATCTATCTGCGGAACCGGCGTCAGGCGGTCGTCATTGGCGTATCGGGCTACTGCGGAGCTGACGGCACACTACTGCCTACGGCAGATGGTGGATGTGATGCGGAACTGGTTTTTGACGGAGCTGATTGGCTGGCACTGGATTACAGCGAAGTAGGAAAGCGGCTGATCGCATCGCTGCCTGATGCCGGGGAATTGCAGGAACGAACGCTGGAAAATGTCCGGGAGAAAGGCGGAGAATTATCATCCGCCGATGACAAGCTGATCCGCCATGCAGCGGCAATCGTCCAGTCAGGTGCCGTACCGGACGAGTTCTGGCGCGATATCGGCGACCGCTGCATCGCCTGTACCGGCTGCAACCTGGTCTGCCCGACCTGCACCTGCTTTGGTGTTCAGGACTGGCGTTATGAATCGGGCGTTGAGCGGAGCCGGATGTGGGATTCCTGCCAGCTGGAGGGCTTCATGCGCGAGGCCAGCGGCCACAACCCGCTGGGAAGCGAGGCGCAGCGTACTCGCCGCCGCATACACCACAAGCTGGCCGCCGACCCTTTGCGCTGGGGGGAGGTCAGCTGCTTTGTCTGCGGAAGATGCGATGCGACCTGCCCTACCGGCATCGGCATGCAGGCGGTGGCGAAAGAGATCGTGACGCGCTACGGTCGTTGAATCGGAATTCAGGACAAAAATTAACTGGATAACTCGTTTCAAAACCGCTATAAGGAATGAACATTCATTCCGCAACAAGGAATTTTTCAATGTCGAAGGCGGACAAACGAGCGGAAATAGCCCATGCGGCCCTTGAAATCATAGCCGAACACGGCTTCCACGGCGCCCCCATGTCCATGATTGCCGATCGGGCCGGAGTTGGCGCAGGGACAATCTACCGCTACTTCGAAAACAAAGACGTACTCATCACCGAACTGTACCGGGATCTCGAAAAACGTATCTCCTCCGTTCTCATGGATGACTATGAACCGGACAAGCCGCTCCGGGAGCGGTTCATTCATCTCGGCACGGCCCTGTTGCGCTATTTTATTGCCTACCCCTTGGATTTTCGCTATCTGGAACAATTTCACAACTCTCCCTATGGAGCTGCTGTCCGCAGGGACAAGATAATGGGAAAGCACGACGAGTGTGATGTATTCCGGGAACTCTTTGCGGAAGGAACGTCCCATCAGGTGATGCGGGAACTTCCCCTGGTGGTTCTTTTCGCCCTGGCGTTCGGCCCGCTGCTGGCGGTAGCCCGTGACCATATTCTCGGTTTCGTCTCACTGGATGATCACCTGATAACCCAAACCATCGAGGCCTGTTGGGACGCCATCAAGCGTTAGGACGTCCATGCACGGAATTCTTGTACCAAATCTGTTAGAATACGTTTCCGTTTTAAATTCAATATGTTTCGAGGTGTCTATGCAATTCGTAAACAAAAGAGCATTCTGTGCAGTTGCCGGATTTCTCACCACAGGCATGCTGCTGGTCGGGTGCGGCACACAGAACTCTGCAGGCCAGAAACCACCCGCAGGGCCGCCTGAAGTGGGCGTGGTAACGATTCAACCGCAGCGAGTCGCACTGACCAGCGAACTTTCCGGCCGGACCGTTCCGCATTTGATTGCCGAGGTCAGACCCCAGATCAGCGGGCTGATTCGAAAACGGATCTTTACCGAAGGTAGCGACGTAAAGGCCGGTCAGCTGCTGTATCAGATCGACCCGGCCAGCTTTGAAGCCGCCTACGCCAGCGCCACGGCGACTCTGGCCAGGGCTGAGGCCACGCTGGGAAGTGTGCGGATCAAGGCACAGCGCTATCAGGAGCTGGTCATGATCAAGGCGGTCAGCCAGCAGGACAATGACGATGCTCAGGCAGCACATAAACTGGCCGAGGCCGATGCGGCTTCCGCCAGGGCCGCGGTGGAAACTGCCCGCATCAATCTGGCCTATACGAAAGTTACCGCTCCGATCTCCGGTCGGATCGGACGATCGACCGTTACCGACGGGGCACTGGTTACTGCCGGCCAGCCGACTGTCCTGGCCACGATCCAACAACTTAACTCCATGTATGTGGATGTAACCCAATCAAGCTCCGACCTGCTGAAGCTGAAACAGAATCTGGCCAACGGCCTGATGAAGAAAGATACGACGGCTGCCCAGGCCAGGGTAAAACTGCTGCTGGAAGACGGAACACCCTATCCGCTTCCCGGCACACTCAAGTTTTCCGAGGTTACGGTAGACCAGAGCACCGGCTCCGTTACGTTGCGCGCCGACTTTCCCAACCCGAAACAGGTGCTGCTCCCTGGCATGTTTGTGCGTGCCGTGATCGAAGAGGGGATCAACGAACAGGCCATTCTGGTGCCCCAGCGGGGCGTGACCCGCAACCCGAAGGGTGAAGCGCTGGCCATGGTGATCGGAGCCGAAGACAAGGTCGAACCACGGCTGATCAAGGTTAGCCGCACGGTTGGGGACAGCTGGCTGGTGAGTGACGGGTTGAAACCGGGCGACCGGGTCATTGTCGAGGGATTGCAGCGGGCACGCCCCGGTACGCAGGTCAAGGCGGTGGCGTTCGGTGCGAAACCTGCGGTAGCTCCGGCAGGTGCAGCTCAGCCTGCTGCAAAAAAATAATTCAGTATATACAGAATCCAGAATACAGAATCCAGGAGTCAGGAGTCAGGAATCAGACTATGATGTGTAGATTCTAGCTTTCATCCTGAAGACTGGCTCCTGATCCCCTGTTTTTTCAAGGAGCTCCTCAATGCCCCGTTTTTTCATAAACCGCCCGATATTTGCCTGGGTCATCGCCATCATGATCATGCTGGTCGGCCTGCTGTCGATCAAGAAGCTGCCAGTCTCCCAGTATCCTGCCATTGCACCGCCACAGATCGCCATCAACGCCACCTATCCCGGCGCTTCGGCACAAACGGTACAGGATACGGTCACCCAAGTCATCGAGCAGAAGCTCAACGGCATCGACAATCTGATCTACATGTCATCAACCAGCGACTCGGCCGGAGCGGTCTCCATCACCCTGACCTTCAAGGCCGGAACTGACCCCAACATCGCCCAGGTTCAGGTCCAGAACAAACTGCAGCTGGCCGTGCCGCTGCTCCCCCAGATCGTGCAGCGCCAGGGGATCCAAGTGGTCAAGTCAACCCGCAACTTCCTGCTGATCATCGGTCTGGTTTCGGAAGACGGCTCCATGGACAGAAATGCCCTGACCGACTATATGGTTTCCAACCTGCAGGACATCATCAGCCGCCTGGACGGCGTCGGCGAGCTGCTGTTGTTCGGTACCCAGAACGCCATGCGCATCTGGCTGAACCCTGATAAACTGAACAGCTTCCATCTGACGAGCAATGATGTGACCACAGCGCTGCAGTCACAGAACGTCCAGGTGTCGGCCGGCCAGTTCGGTGGTCTTCCTGCCAATAAGGGACAACAGCTTAATGCCACCATCAATGCGCGGTCGCTGCTGCAGTCATCAGAGCAGTTTGATGCCATCATCCTGCGCACCAATCCAGACGGCTCCACCGTAAAACTGAAGGATGTGGCCGAGAGCAGAATCGGTACCGAAAATTACGAAATCCAGTCCTACTACAACGGCAAACCGGTTGGCGGCATGGCGGTGCGCCTGGCGGCCGGGGCCAACGCTCTGGAGACCGGCGACCGGATCAAAACCAAGATGGCTGAGCTGTCGAAATATTTACCCCCCGGCGTAAAGGTTGTCTATCCCTACGATTCAACACCCTTCGTCAAAATATCCATCGAAGAGGTGGTGCACACCCTGATCGAAGCAGTATTCCTGGTTTTCATTATCATGTTCCTGTTTCTGCAGAACATCCGCGCCACCCTGATCCCGACCATCGCCGTACCGGTGGTTCTGCTGGGCACCATGGGGGTACTGGCCGCTGCCGGATTCTCCATCAATACCCTGACCATGTTCGCCCTCGTAATTGTAATCGGCCTGCTGGTGGACGATGCCATCGTCGTTGTGGAGAACGTGGAGAGGATCATGTCCGAAGAGGGACTGTCGCCCCATGATGCAACCATCAAGTCAATGGGGCAGATCACCAGTGCCCTGTGGGGCATCGCCACTGTCCTGACAGCGGTATTTCTCCCCATGGCCTTTTTCGGCGGCTCCACCGGAGTCATCTACCGCCAGTTTTCCATCACCATCATCGCAGCCATGATCCTGTCGGTGTTCGTGGCTATGATCCTGACCCCCGCGCTCTGCGCAACGATCCTCAAACCGGTGGAGAAGGGGCATCACTCCGGAGAGCACGGCTGGTTCGCCGGGTTCTTCCGCTACTTCAACCGGGCCTTTGAATTCTGCAGGCACAACTACGAAGGGATCGTCGGCCGCTCCTTTAGCAAGCCGGTACGCTATCTGGTGGTCTATGGCGGCATCGTGACCATCATGGCGTTCTTCTTCCTGAAACTCCCCACCTCGTTCCTGCCGGACGAAGATCAGGGATTTCTGATCTGCCAGGTGCAGCTACCGGCCGGCGCCACCCAGGAGCGTACCATTCAGGTATTGCGCCAGATGGAGCAGCATTTCCTGGAGAATGAAAAGAAAACCGTCGAGGGGATTATCACCGTAGCCGGTTTCAGCTTCGCCGGCCGTGGCCAGAATATGGCCCTGGCATGGGTCAAACTGAAGAATTGGGAACTGCGCGGTTCCCCTGACCTGAAGGCTAAAGCGGTCGCCGGACGGGCTATGGGTGCATTTTCGAAGATACGCGACGGTCTGGCTTTTGCTTTTTCACCCCCGGCGGTACTGGAATTGGGAGTCGCCAACGGCTTTGATTTCCAGCTGCAGGACCGGGGTGGCCTGGGACACGAAAAGCTGATGGAAGCCCGAGGACAACTGCTGGGAATGGCGATGAAAAATCCCAAACTGACGGCGGTACGCCCCAACGGTCAGGATGATTCACCTCAGTTCAAACTTGACATCGACGATGTGCGGGCCGGCGCTCTGGGGATCTCACAGGCCGACATCAACAGCGTTCTCTCCACCGCCTGGGGGAGCGCCTACGTTAACGACTTCATCCAGAACGGCAGGGTCAAGAAAGTCTATCTCCAGTCCGATCCAAAATACCGGATGCTGCCGGAGGACATCAACAACTGGTACGTGAGGAACAGCAAGGGGGAGATGGTTCCGTTCTCGGCTTTCGCCACCGCACGCTGGCAATATGGCTCACCCCGCCTGGAGCGTTACAACGGCATTCCATCTGTTGAACTTCTGGGGCAGGCGGCGCCCGGCATCAGTACCGGTGAAGCCATGGCTGAGGTTGAACAGATGGCCGAGAAGCTGCCTCCCGGGATCGGCTACGAATGGACCGGACTCTCCTACGAGGAGAAAAAGGCCGGGGCCCAGGCTCCGATGCTCTATGCCATTTCGCTGCTGGTGGTGTTCCTCGCCGTAGCGGCATTGTACGAAAGCTGGACGATTCCCTTCGTCAACCTGCTGATGCTCCCACTGGGGCTGGTTGGTGCGGTGACAGCGGTCAAGCTGCGCATGTTCCCCAATGACGTCTATCTCCAGATCGGCCTGCTCACCACCATCGGGCTTTCCACCAAGAATGCCATTCTGATCATCCAGTTCATCAAGGAACAGATGCATCAGGGGCATGAGCTTGTTGACGCCACACTGACCGCTATCAGAATAAGGCTGCGGCCGGTTATTATGACTTCGCTGGCTTTCTTCTTCGGCACACTGCCGCTGGCACTGACCAAGGGGGCCGGAGCGGCGGCCCAGAATGCCATCGGCACCGCCGTTACCGGCGGCCTGCTTTCGGCCACCTTTATCGACCTGCTCTTTATTCCGTTTTTCTTTGTGATGGTATCGCGGATGTTCGGTAAGAAAAAATACAACTCCGGGACTGCGGCTGTTCCCGTTGCCGAGGAGCACTGATATGACCTTCAGGAACTACTGCTGTGCCGGGGTTCTGCTGCTGTTAACCGGCTGCACCTTGGCCCCGGGCTATACCCGACCCGCTGCGCCGGTGCCGGCCTCCTGGCCTGCCGGAGCCGCCAATGCCGGCGATACGGTAATCGCCGACACCCCCTGGCGTCAGTTCTTCATTGATGAAAAGCTGCAGAAACTGATCGCCCGTTCCCTGGAGAACAACCGCGACCTGCGTGTTGCTTCTCTCACCATTGAACGATTGCGGGCCCAGTACCAGATCCGGCGTTCCGATCTCCTGCCAAAGATTGACGCATCAGCGGCGGCAACGCTCCAAAGGGTACCGGAAAAGCTCTCCTCCACGGGACACGCCATAAACACCGAACAGTACAGCGCAGCTCTTGGAGTCAGCGCCTACGAGCTGGATCTGTTTGGCCGGGTAAGAAGCCTCAACGATCAGGCTCTGGAACAGTTCCTGGCAACAGAACATGCCAGACGCAGCGTTCAGATCAGCCTGGTGGCACAGGTTGCCGCCGCCTACCTGAATCTGGCCGCCGACCGGGAGCGGCTACAACTCGCCGGGGAGACACTGGCCAGCCAGCAGTCGTCCTACCAGCTGATCCGGAGTCGTTTCGATGCGGGCATTTCGTCGGCACTCGATCTGAACCAGGCCCGAACTACGGTGGAATCAGCCCGGCTGGACATCGCCCGTTACACGACACTGGTGGCCCAGGACGAGAACGCCCTGAATCTGGCCGTCGGCGCACCGGTCGGAACGGACCTGCTTCCTGCGACCCTGTCCGATTCCCTGACTTCGCTCAGGGACATCAGCCCAGGTCTCACCTCAGAGGTGTTGCTGCGCCGCCCGGACATCCTGCAGGCCGAGAGTCTGCTCAAAGGGTATAATGCCAACATCGGCGCCGCCCGGGCCGCCTTCTTTCCCAGAATCACCCTGGTGTCGTCGGTCGGCTTCGGCAGCAACGAGTTGGCCAGTCTGTTCACCGGAAACGCCTTTGCCTGGAGTTTTGCTCCCCGCATTTCGATCCCCATCTTCGACGGCGGCAGCAACCTGGCAAACCTGAAGGTCGCCGAAACGGATCGCGACATTGCCGTAGCCCAGTACGAGAAAGCCATTCAGGTATCGTTCCGGGAAGTTGCCGACGCTCTCGTCCAGCGAAGTACCATTGACGACCAGATCGCCGCCCAACAGTCCCTTAATGACGCGACCGCCGAGAGCTTTCGTCTCTCCCAGGCCCGCTATGAGAAGGGAATCGACAGCTATCTGAGCGTGCTGGACTCTCAGCGTTCGCTTTACAGTGCCCGGCAGAACCTGATTACGGTGCGACTGGCCCGGCTGACCAACCTGGTGACGTTGTACAAAGTGCTCGGCGGGGGGAGCGAATAGATACAGCCCGCTACAGGTACCTTCCGACAATCAGTTCAAGTCGCTGCTTCGCTTCCGCAGATATGGCGGCGCGGTCGGTGATGACGGCGTACTGCATTGCGCTGGCACAAGGGCAGGAGCGTTCTCCTGATATTTTAGCCACGGCATGGCGGATGATGTTCCTGGCCATAGCCACATTCTGATGGATGATCTGGATGATCGCATCGACGGTCACATCGTCGTGGGTTTCATGCCAGCAGTCGTAGTCGGTCGAAAGGGCGATGATTCCGTAGCAGATTTCGGCTTCGCGGGCCAGTTTGGCTTCGGTCAGGTTGGTCATGCCGATCACAGATGCGCCCAGTGCTAGGTAGGAGAACGATTCGGCGCGGGTCGAGAAAGCCGGTCCCTCCATACAAACATAGGTCCCCCCCGTATGAACGGTCGCACCAGCTTCCCGTGCGGCCTCATACAGCGTGCCTGAAAGAGTTTTACAGACAGGGTCGGCAAAGCCGGCATGGGCGACCACTCCGTCGCCGAAAAAGGTATCACGCCTGATCCCCTTGGTGCGATCGTAAAACTGGTCCGGAATGACGATGTGGCCGGGAGCGATGGCGTCTTTAAGGCTGCCGACCGCCGACACGGAAATGATCTGCTCCACCCCCAGTTTTTTCATGCCGTAGATGTTGGCGCGATAGTTGACCTCGGACGGGAGCAGGCGATGACCTCTCCCGTGTCGCGGAAGGAAGACCATCCTGACACCATTCAGCACGCCGGTTACAAACTCGTCGGACGGCTCTCCGAAGGGAGTTTCAAGTCGCACCCGCTCGACCTGCTCCAACCCCTCCATGTCGTACAGCCCGCTCCCCCCGATGACCCCTACTGTAATTTCGCTCATCGCAACAACCCCTTTTTATTGTGGTTTGGTTGATTCATTCATACGTAATCAGGTGATTGGTGCGCACGGCGCACCCTACTATTTCTCCGAAAGATAGACAGCAGGGTGGGCAAAAGATTCACCTTACCCACGCGGAACAATGCAAACAGTGGACAATAAACCCGACCCAGGCTTGTGGCAGATTTAGACCATCAAGCAGTCAACCGACAGACCGAAGACGCTCTTCAGTCTGTTTGGGCAGGATTGCCGGAATAAACAGCGAGGCCGGATAACAGTAATCGTCACCAGATTCGTCAACGATGCGGTAAAGACCGTGGGCATCGGAAACCGGATCAGGCAACAATTCATACAGTTTGCGTGAGATCAGGGATAGATCATAACCGGCGGTATCCAGACAGATAACAAAACGTGTATCAGCATGTCTCGTCATAATTTCTTTACTCCAGTAGACAAGGTAGTTTGATGTTTGAATCCTGATTGCCGGGGTCAGTGAAGATATGGTTGAATCGTCTGAAGAGCGGGGTGGGGCTGATAATGTTTCTGGTTAAAGGTATACAGCGGGAAAGATGCTTCCACAGCAATTTCTGCGATTATCGCATCAAGAATGCCGACTCCGTGACTTGGATAATGGGCTGCAAAATGTTTGAGCGCCCGATTACAGGCATCTTTGGAAGGCCAGAGCAAGGGGTAATCTCTCAACTCCTTTTGTACCCGCTGTTGCTCAGACTTGGACCGGCAACCTTGAATAAGCTCCATCATAACGATTCCGGGGAGTGCAATTTTCTCATTGCTGATGGTAGCAAGCCATGCCAAAGCGGCTCGATGTCCTCGCAGAATATCCACCATAACATCGGTGTCGCAGATGATCATGACAATGTCCGTTTCTGGGCTTGATCACGAAGATTTCTGGCAAAGGTGACACTGTCGCCCAAGTCACGATCTTTCCAGATACCTGCCAGTGAAGAGTTTGCCAATGCCCCGGCTGTTCCTGTCAAGGCAACCTCCTTTGCGGAAGAGGGGACGCGGCGTTTAACATATTTGCCGACCAGAAAATGGTAGAAGTCGAGAAGTTCCTGACGAGCCTGATCAGGGAGAATTGAAGTATCGATAGGTGAAGCGGCAGTTTTCACGTTATGTCTCCTGATGAATTTGATGAGTGAACAATACCAAAAAGAATAAACATAGTCAAACCCAAGGAGGAAACACAATGTTTAAACAGATGATGAAGATTTTGCTGTTGCTGGTGCTGGTGTTAGGTGCGGACGGCGCAATTCAAAAGAATTATTAGAATCGTTGACATTTTGCCGCTAACTGTGTACACAGAGCACCACTGAAATTTATGAAAGCTGGTTATCGGCCCGATGGCGCATCTGCTTGAAAATAGAGTGCATCATGATACAATAACGCTTGACTTTCAAATAGTTAGTCAGAAAACGTCTCACGTCTCACGTCTCACGTCTCACGTCTCACGTCTCACGTCTCACGTCTCACGTCT
>JBAXVE010000091.1:0-11027 GCA_037129245.1 Desulfuromonadales bacterium | reverse complement strand
GAGTAAGACACAATAAGTCATTTACAAAAAAAGCGGCGAATTAGAACGAATCAGGTATATGAATGTCATTAAACTGATCGAAGCCGGAGACAAGGCAAAAGCACGGGATGAGCTTTTCACAAGTGTCAGGACGATACAAACGGAGTATTTTAACAAACTTGACAGATTTGCAGAATTCCAGCTACAGGCGGTTTCAAAGCTGGATAATGAAATTGATGACTACATAAGCAACACAAAAACGATAGTCATAGGACTGATGGCAATTGCAACTCTGCTGGCAGTGGTGTTGGCGGTCCTGATTGTCAGAAGCATTACAAAACCGGTGAAGGCGCTTGTTGATGCAAACGAAAAGCTGGCAAACGGTGATTTGACCGTGATCATAGATGCATCAGGCCGGGACGAAATCGGGTTGCTGGCTGATTCATCACGGAGAATGGTAGAAAACCTGCGAGAACTCATCAGTAGGGTGACTGACACATCCGGACAGATTGCTTCAGCTTCAAACCAGTTACGATCAACCGCTGAGCAGATAGCTACAGCGGCAGAAGAGGTTGCCGCACAGACCAGTACCGTTGCCACCGCAAGCGAAGAGATGGCTGCCACGTCTAGCGACATTGCGCAAAACTGTTCTATGGCTGTGGAAAGTTCGCTCCAGAGCAGCGACGCGGCAACCCGTGGCGGATCAGTCCTGCGGGAAACCATCGCCGGCATGCTGAGAATCGCTGAAAATGTAAAAAACAGTGCACAGACTGTCGAAAGTCTCGGCGTCCGTTCCGAGCACATCGGCCAGATCATCGGAACAATTGAGGACATTGCTGATCAGACCAATCTCCTGGCTCTTAATGCTGCCATTGAAGCTGCCCGGGCCGGTGATCAAGGAAAAGGTTTTGCGGTTGTGGCTGACGAGGTGCGGGCTTTGGCCGAGCGCACTTCGAGAGCGACTCGGGAAATCGGTGAAATGATCAAAGGGATTCAATCAGAAACAAAATCGGCTGTAAGCCTGATGGAAGAAGGGGTAAAAGAGGTGGAAAAAGGTGCCCTGTCATCCCAGCAGTCCAGTAAGGCGCTTAACATGATCCTAGAGCAGATCGGTGAAGTGACAATGCAAATAAATCAGATCGCCACAGCCGCCGAAGAGCAGACAGCAACGACCAGCGAGATTACCATGAATGTCCACCAGGTTACTGAAGTCGTGTTTCAAACGGCCCGCGGAGCAAGCGAAACGGCTACAGCCGCCGCTCAACTCAATGGAAATGCACTTGAGCTTCAGCAGTTGGTGAGTAAATTCAAAATTTAGTCAGGCCCCGGTACTTACCTGACCGCTTCACTCGGAGTTTCCCTTAGCGCATTCAGCGTGGAATGTTCAACGTAAGATCCAGCTCCCGCACGCTCCCCAGAGTCGACAGAGGCTTGTCAAATTTGGCGGCATCACCTACCACTACCAGCTTGAACAAATCAGGCTTCAGATATTTTTTTGCTGCAGCCAGCACATCCTCTTTTTTCACCCCGGCAATTCGTTCACGATAGGTCTCCAGAAAATCCGCCGGATACCCGTAATATTCCAGGCGGGCCCGCTGAGTGACAATTGATGCCGGGCTGGTAAAACCGAACATGAATGAATTTATCATGTAATCCCGGGCAGCGTTGAGTTCCTGATCGCTGACCATTTCTTTGGTCATGCCGCGCATAATTTCCTGCATCAGCTGGATGGCCTTGACTGTCGATTCTGTTTTTGTCTCGGTTTCCGCTACAAACGTGCCGGTGAACCGTCGCCCGATATCAAAATGGCTTGCGACATTGTATGCCAGCCCCTGATTGGTACGGACTTCCATTGTCAATCTCGAGGTAAAGCTACCTCCCAGAATGTAGTCCAGAATGCGCACCGCATAAATGTCCGGATTGTCCTTGGTAAGCCCCAGATGCCCCATACGGATTACCGTCTGGGTGACCTCTTTTTTGGCAAATATCAGTTCCTGCTTGAACTGCTGCGGCGGCTGGGGAATCTCAGGCAGCACCACTGCACCATTTTCCACCGGGCCACCGAATACCTCGTTCAGCTCCCTGATGAGCGGGGCCCGCTCGAAATCGCCTGAAATTGCCAGGATCATGTTTTCGGGACGAAAATATCGGCCGTGGAACTCCACCATATCCCGGCGCACAACCCGTGATACCGTATCGAATGTAGCCTCGCTGCCGAGCGGGTGACCCGCATAGATCGCCTTACCGAGCTCCCTGCCGGCAATCTCCTTGGGATCATCATTCTGGCGCCTCAAACCCTCGATAATCTGCCTGCGGGTAATGTCAATCCGTTTCTGATCGAAGTCGGGGTGCAGCAGAACATCGCTGAAGATCTGCAACGTGCGGCTGAAATTTTTCTTCAGTGTCGTCAGGGAAACTGTTCCCATGTCGCCGCCAATACTGCTTTCGACAGCAGACGCCATAAATTCGAGCTCGTCGTCCATTTTTTCCGATGCCATCCCCCCTGCACCGCCGAAGCGCAGGAGAGCTCCGGTCATTGACGCCAGCCCTGCCTTGGCAGCCGGCTCATAGACCGAGCCTACCCGTACCATAGCGGTCATGTTGATAATCGGAAGTTCGGTATCACGCAGCAGGTAGACCGGCATACCGCACTCCAGCACAACCCGTTCGGCCGCAGGAATCTGAAAACTGAGTACCGGGAATTTCATGGTGCGGGGATTGGCCTGCGCCGCCTCGACAGATGAGCACGTCAGGATTGAAAAAACTGTTATCAGG
This sequence comes from Desulfuromonadales bacterium, assembly GCA_037129245.1. Taxonomy (GTDB): domain Bacteria; phylum Desulfobacterota; class Desulfuromonadia; order Geobacterales; family Pseudopelobacteraceae; genus JACRCG01. Next base: position 8,273 of record JBAXVE010000091.1, on the reverse strand, counting down.
GCAATTACAAAGGTTTTCATTTGCTGTCACCCCCTTTCTTGGTGATGAAGCCGACCACCCGGTTTTCACGGGTAAAATACTCCCGGGCAACCCTCTGAATATCAGCGGCAGTCACCTTTTCCACCTTGCGGCGATAGTCGGTCATGTAGCGCCAGCTTCCCGCCACCGCCTCGTATTCGGTCAGATTGCGGGCCAGGCCGCCGTTGGTCCCCATGCGGCGCGCTTCTTCATACTCAAGCTTGTTAAGAATACGCTGAAGATCCCGCTCTGCCACCGGTTCGACCTTCAGTCGTTCAAGCTCCGCAAGAATGGCGCTTTCAAGTTCGCTGACGGTGTGCGGAGTGCGCGGGTTGGCGCTGAAGACCAGCAGGTTGGGGAAACGACTGCCGGGCGCGTCGAAAACGCCGACATCGGTGGCGATCTGCTTTTTTATCACCAGTTCTTTGTAGAATCGGGAAGTGCGGCTGTTCCCGAGAATCATGGTGATGACATCAAACACATAGTCATCCTCAGCCAGGATCGCCGGTTTGTGAAACCCCATGATAACAGTCGGCTCGGCATCGGCAATCAGCTCAATCCGCCGCTCGCCAGCCTGTTTCGGCTCTTCGGCGCTGACCGGCGGCAGAGCTTTTCCGGGCTTGATCCCCCCGAAATAGCGATCTGCCATTGCTATCACCGCTTTCGTGTCGATGTCTCCCACAATGGCGACGATGGCATTATTGGGGGCGTAGTAACTGCGGAAAAACTGTTCGGCCTTGGTGCGGGTCAGGTTTTCGATGTCGGACATCCAGCCGATGGTCGGCTGACCGTAGGGGTGCGTCAGAAAACTGGAAGCGACAAGGGTTTCCCACAACTTGCTTTCCGGATCGGCTTCGTAGGAACGCCGACGTTCTTCCATCACCACCGAGCGTTCGGTGTAAAATTCACGCAGCACGGCATTCTGAAGCCGGTCGGACTCGATGGCCGCCCACAACTCCAGCTTGTTGGACGGCAGACTAATCAGATAAGTTGTCCCGTCGCGACTGGTAAAGGCGTTGTAACCGGTACCACCGTTCTTGGAATATATTTCAAAAAACTCATCTTTTATGACATATTTTGACGCATCGGCCTCCAGTGACGCCAACCGCTTTTCCAGTTCTGACAGTTTAACCTTGTCGCCCTTTTCACGCTTGGCCTTCTCGGACATCAGCTCCAGAGCGGTAGCCTCGATCTTTTCCAGCAGAGGCTTTTCAGCAGCATAATCCCTGGTGCCGAGGGTTGTCGTTCCTTTAAACAGCATATGTTCCAGCAGATGGGCGATGCCGCGCTCGTCGCTGCGCTCATCAACGCTGCCGACCCGGAAGCGGATCCAGGCCGAGACAGTCGGCGAAGTATGGCGTTCGACCAGCAGCAGCTTCATGCCGTTTTTCAGGGTGTGTTCGACGACCTTTTCTTCCAGTGTTGCTGCGTGAAGCGCGCCGGAAAAGATGACGATGCAGAGTGCGGTCAACCATAATGGTTTCATGATACCTAGAGCTCCTCTCAAAACAGCGAAAACTTGATGTACTTCCTCGGATGCGCCTTGAAATCCTTCACCAGTTCGTCAACATCAACGATCATTTTGTTCATGCGGTCGTACAGTTCCTTTTCGTTAATCAGCTTACCGGCGGTTCCTTCGCCGTTTTTCATCCTCAGTGTCAGTTCCTCAATCCCCTTAACCGAGGAATCGGCGCGCGTCAGCAGACTGATCCCCTTGTCGTAAAATTCCCGGTCATTGAGCAGCAGGCCAATGGTTCCATCTTTCGAGGTAATCTTCTTGTTAAGTTCGCGAACATCCTCGGCTGCCTGGACACTTTTGTCAGCCAACGCCGTCAGCTTCGTGTAGAGCGCCTTGTCATAGATCAGCCGGTTGAGCGTGCCATCGGCGGCCTGAATATCCTGAAGCGTGCGATCAGCACGATTGAGGATGCTCATCAGCCGGTTGAACGGCTCGGGGTCGCGGTTCAGACGTCCCAGGGAACCGTCGCCGCGGTTGATGGTTGTCACAAGATTCTTCATCTCGGTCGCCAGGCTGGCCACGTTGTTGTAGAGGGTTTCATCCCTGCTGAGTTTGCCGAGCGTCCCCTTCCCTTCATTGATGTGATCGATGATGCTGTTGACCTTGTCAAAGGTTTTACCCGCTTTCAGAACAACGTCATCCAGCTTTGGCACCGGCGTGCCCCGCAACACCGTTGGAGGTTTGCCCGAATAGCCCGCGGAGGGAGTGATATCAACATATTTTTCACCCATCAGGCCGCGGGTTTTAATGGTTATCTGAGAATCAGCGCCAACCTTTTTCAGTGCGGAACTCTCCACCTCGATGGCAATGCTGACCTCGTTACTTTTCTGAGGGCTGGCAAAACTGATGTCCCGCACTACGCCAACATCCACGCCGGCCAGCCAGACGGGCGCCCCCTCCTTGAGGCCGGCCACGTCCTCCATGAGCACCAGCATCTTCCCCTTGGTGACGAACATCTTGGTCTTCTGCCCCATCAGGAGCACGCCACCGGCTATCGAGATCAGAGCCAGGAGAATAAACACCCCCGCCCGGACCTGAGCCCACCCTATCTGATTGCTTCGGTTCATAGCGACCTCATCTTTTCACGCCTCGTCCGTGTCATACAAACAGTGACCTGTCCGTCGGCTGCAGAAATTCGACTACCTCTTTGATGCCGCAGGCTTTCATCTCCTCTTCGCTCCCCTCGAACAACATCCGGGCCTGATGCAGAAAGGTAAAACGCTGAGAAGTGGCAAAAGCGGTCTGCAGATCGTGGGTTACCATCAAGGTGGTTTTTCCCTCCGCCTGAAGACGCTGCATCAGATTGCAGATATTGTAGACCCCGATCGGATCAAGTCCGGTGGTCGGTTCGTCAAAAAAAATAAAGTCGGGGTCAGCAGCCAGGGCGCGGGCTATGGCAACCCGCTTTTTCATTCCACCGGACAGCTCGGCCGGATAGAGATTGAGAGCCGGTTCCACACCGACGAAACTGAGCTTCTCGCGAACAATGATTTCGATCTCGCTCTGGCTGAGTCGCCCCTCCTCAAAAAGCCGGTAACCGACGTTCTCTCCCACGGTCATGGAGTCGAACAGCGCCCCCCCCTGGAAGACGATGGCGATCCGTTTGCGCTGCTGCATGAAGCGGGATTCCGGCAGACCGGTTATACAGAGATCACCGATGTAAACATTGCCCGCGTCCGGCTCCAGCAGCCCCAGCATCAGCTTGAGAATGGTGGTCTTACCGGCACCGCTGACCCCCAGGATGGTGCGGTTGACTCCTTTATCGAGACAGATGTCGAAGTCTTCGAGAATTTTTCTGCCGCCCACGCTGTAGCAGAGTTTTTCCATGCGTACGGAGTTATTGAGCGTCACTGGCCACCCCGCCCATCGTCAGAATAATCTGCCATTCAACCTCCGATACCGGCTGGATTGAGAGGCGGCTGCGCTTGACCAGTGGCATGCCTGCAAGCAGGGGATTGTTTTTGATGGATTCCAGCGTAACCGGATGTTGCAGCGGTTTAAGATAGCGCACATCAACCATGTACCAGATCGGATTGGACAGCGATGCTTTGGGATCAAAGTGTCCGGCGGCGGGATCACGTGCGGTCGTATCAGGGTAGCCGGCCCGCACGACTTCCGCCAGGCCGACTACGGCCGGCTCCGGAATGTTGCTGTGATAAAACAGTAGCCGGTCAGCGACAGCAATCGTATCCCGCAGGAAATTACGGGCCTGGAAGTTGCGCACACCATCCCACGCTTCGGTCATCTGCGGACGGTTCTTCAGGTCGTCGAAGGAAAAACAGCCCGGTTCAGTTTTGAAGAGCCAAAAGGCCACGCTACCCCCTGAACACAACAAAAATCTTCGCCAGAAAGAAGTCACACATCAGGATCAAGACTGATGAAAGCACTACGGCCTGCTTGGCCGCCGTACCGACCCCTTCGGCCCCCCCCCTGGTGTTCAGACCGGCATAGCAGCCGGTCATGGCGATGATAAAGCCGAATACCGTGGGCTTGACCAGCCCTTCGATCAGATCCTGGAAAACCATGAACTGCGGCAGCCCGCTGACATACATGATGGGATTGATTCCGTAGCCGGCCGACATGATGTATCCTCCCAACAGTGATACGACGTCGGTCACGACGGTCAGGAGCGGCATGGCCAGCAGCATGGCCTTCAGTCGGGGTGCCACCAGTCGCTTGATGATGTCGGTTCCCTCGACCCGCATGGCATCGACCTGCTCGGTCACCACCATGGTGCCCAGTTCGGCGGTTATCGCCGACCCGACGCGGCCGGCCACCATCAGCGAAGCCAGTACCGGCCCCAGCTCCTTGATCATGGTCACCGCCACCATGCCGCCGACGTAACTGGTCGCCGCGAACGGCTTAAGCTGGATGAGAGATTGCAGTGCCATGACCATCCCGGTAAAAAGGCCGGTCAGTGAGCAGATAAAGAGCGATGAGAAACCGAGTTTGTCAAACTGGACCACATATTCGCGATAGTAGAACGGGCGGCTGAAAAGACGCGCCAGTGTCTGCCATATCAGAGTGCAATAGCTTTGCAGTTCATGGAAAAAGTTCAGCAGTACTTTGTCGATAACGGCTATGTTCATGATGGGTTTCAGAGCGCTACGGCCAGGGCTTCGGCCGCCTCGTTGACAAAAATGAACTGCAGGTCGCTACGGACGTTGTCGGGAATGTCTTCGAGGTCATCACAGTTGCGCTGCGGTGCCACGACGGTTTTTACCCCGGCGCGATGGGCGGCAAGTACCTTCTCTTTGAGTCCTCCGATGGCCAGAACGCGGCCGGTCAGAGTGATTTCACCGGTCATGGCCACGTTACGCCGGGCCGGCTTATCGGTCAGCAGCGAGACCAGCGCCGTCACCATCGTCACTCCGGCCGAGGGGCCGTCTTTGGGGATGGCCCCCGATGGAACATGGATGTGAATCGAGCGGTTCTCAAAGGCATCCGCTTCGATGCCGAATTCGGCGGCGTGTGCTTCAACATAGGAGAGGGCTGTCCGGGCTGACTCCTTCATCACATCCCCCAGAGACCCGGTGAGGATCAGCTCCAGCTTCCCCGGCATGCTGGTAACCTCGATGAAAAGGATGTCGCCGCCGGTTTCGGTCCAGGCCAGCCCGGTTACGACTCCGACCCGGTCACTTTCCGACGCCACTTCGTTGTGGAATTTTTTTGACCCCAACAGTTCAGTTACCGCCTCAGGGGTAATCAGCGAGCGAAGCGGTTTACCCTGGGTTATCTCCTTGGCCACCTTGCGGCAGATTGAAGCGACCGCACGCTGCAGATTGCGGACACCGGCCTCGCGGGTATGATCGCTGATGACGTTCCGAAGCGCCTGCTCCTCAAATTCGATTTCTTTACCGGCAAGACCGTTCTCATCCAGTTCGCGTTTGACGATGAATCTGTTCGCGATCTGCAGTTTTTCCTCGCTGCTGTAGCCGGCCAGACGGATCACCTCCATGCGGTCCTTGAGCGGGCCCGGAATCGGGTCGAGCTGATTGGCGGTTGTAATGAACATGACGTTAGACAAATCGAAGGGGACATCGAGATAATGGTCGTTGAAAGAGAAGTTCTGCTCGGGATCGAGCACCTCAAGCAGGGCGCTGGAAGGATCGCCGCGGAAATCGTGTCCCAGCTTGTCAATCTCGTCGAGCATGAAAATCGGGTTCTTTGCACCGCAGCGGTATAACTCCTTAATGATGCGGCCCGGCAGAGCTCCGATGTAGGTTCTTCGATGCCCGCGGATTTCCGCTTCGTCCCGCACCCCCCCCAGCGAAATGCGAACGAATTTACGCCCCAGTGAACGGGCGATTGATCTCCCCAATGAAGTTTTACCAACCCCCGGAGGGCCGACAAAACAGAGTACCGGCCCCTTCATGTTTTCCTTCAAAGAGCGCACCGCCAGGAATTCGAGAATACGCTCCTTCACTTTTTTCAGGTTGTAATGGTCTTCGTTCAGAATCTCCTCGGCCCGGGAAATATCCAGGTTATCGGCAGTCGTGGTGTTCCAGGGCATTCCGGCCAGATAATCCAGATAGGTGCGGGCAACGTTGTATTCGGGTGAGGCCTGATTGATCCGCTCCAGCCGCTTCAGCTCCTTGTCGGCAACCTTTTTCACCTCTTCGGGCAAACCGGCCTTTTCAATTTTGCGCCGCAGTTCATTCATGTCAGCCGCACGGGGATCTTCGTCCCCCAGCTCTTCCTGAATATGCTTCATCTGCTCACGCAGGATGTATTCCTTCTGATTCTTGCCAACCCGCTTGGTCACTTCGCCGGCAACTTCGTTTTTCACCTGGATCCGCTGGACTTCAGCAGTCAGGTGGACGTAGACCTTTTTCAGGCGATCCAGCGGGTCGAGTGTTTCCAGCAGATCCTGGCGGTCGCCCGCCTCCAGATTGACATACAGGGCAACCAGATCCGACAGCCGGGCCGGGTTATCAATGTAATCGATCATCTTCATGACGTCTTCCGGCAGCGGCTTACCGTTGGAAAGGGCTATCTTCAGCAGGGCGTTCAGGCTCTGCACCAGCGCCTCGGAAACCATGTTTTTTTCAACAAATTCGTGCACAATCTCACAACGCGCCAACGTGATCGAACCGGTGTGTTCGATGTCCATGATCTTCAGGCGGGAGAGTCCCTCCAGCGTAACCTTGCAGCGCTGTTCCTCAATCTGCTTGATCTGGGTAACTTTGCAGAGGGTACCGATGACGAACGATTCCTCAAAAGTACTCCCTTCCGTTGCCACCGGGCGGTCATAGAGAAGAGCGACATAGTTTTCGTACTCGTCAGCATCCTGAAAGGTGGTCCGCTCACGGGAATCAAGAAACAGGGGAAACACCATGTAGGGGAATACAACCATATCCTGTTGCCGGTAGAGCGGAATTCTTTCCGGTAATAGTATCTTCGAATGCGACATTCATCAGTCCTTTTCACACGTATGATCAGTGGGAGACCATACCACATTTTATCTGACAATCAAAGTATCAGACGGTGTATGTCTTCCATCAGAGCCTGCTGGCAGAATATTTCCTGCTGGAACGGCAGCTTTAACCATGTGATCGCATTTTGCCACCAGGAAAAGATATTGCAATCTTTAAATCACATAATAATTGCACAGCTCAATTTTCATGCTTGACAAGTTTCAGAATAGTATTAAGATGAAATCTGTCCTGTTAGGATACACATCACTTCAATGAAAGGAGACCCTGCCATGTGGACTGCAAGATTCAGGATTCGTCCGGTTTCCCACTGTAAAGAGGGTTGCCATAGTTAGCCCGCAGCGGAGAGCGCGGCGGGCGTACCGAACATGAAGCCCCGGTCTGCTGATCCGGGGCTTTTTTTGTGGGCGCGGCCCTGTTTACCGGCCTGCCACCCGTCACATCCCACTACTCCGTTGACGTATTCCTCCGTCTAATGCTACAAGGGTCACCACATCAATTTCATTCACGAAACAGGATATTCCATGCTCGACATCAAATACTTACGGGAACATCATGACGACGCGGAGCAGCGCCTCTGCGCCCGCGGCGGTTCATCCTATCTGGCCGGCATCAGAGAACTGGATGAAAAACGCCGTTCCCTGCTGCAGGCAAACGAGGCTCTCAAGGCTGAACGGAACAAGGTCTCCGACGAAATCGGCAAGGTCAAGGACAAAAGTCTGGTGCAGGACAAGATCCTGCGGATGAGAGCCGTGTCACAGACAATCAAGGAACAGGATGAGGAGCTTGGCAGAGTTGATGAGGAGCTGCACTCATTTCTGCTGACGCTGCCCAACCTTCCGCACCCTGCGACACCGGCCGGAACCTCGGAACATGATAACGTAATGGTCAGGACATGGGGGGAAGCGCGACCGCTCCCTTTCAATGCAAAACCGCACTGGGAAATCGGCGAGGAACTCGGCATACTTGATTTCGAGCGGGGAGCCAAAATTACCGGCGCTCGTTTCACCCTTTACCGGAAAGCGGCCGCCCGGCTGGAGCGGGCGCTGATCAACTTCATGCTTGATCTGCATACCGATACGCATGGCTATGAAGAGGTAATTCCACCTTTCATGGTTAATCGCGATTCCATGACCGGCACCGGTCAGCTGCCTAAATTTGAAGAGGATCTCTTCAGGCTCGTCGATCCGGAATTTTTCATGATCCCGACCGCCGAAGTACCGGTCACCAATATTCATCGCGGCGAAATTCTCAAAAAGAGCGACCTGCCGATCAGCTATGTCGCCTACACCCCCTGCTTC
>JBAXVE010000090.1:0-11238 GCA_037129245.1 Desulfuromonadales bacterium | reverse complement strand
GGTATCAACATCCATAGCGTCACCTTTCATTATGGATATGACATTGTGCTGACTACACAACAAACTATTGCCAATCCGATACCTGTTGTCATTTGTTCTTGAAAGCGGTGAAACACGACACTTGAAAATGAACACACCATTCCCTAAGTCGAACATATCATCAGACTTTCGCCGGAATCATCCGAGACGCTGTTCCCATCATGGAGAATCCGCCCACATGAACGAATATCTTAAGCGGGCCATGCGGAATCGTAAGTTAATCCTGTATACCACACCACCATTTTCCTGAATAGCTTTCTAATGTTTCATGCCTCACCAGCTTCATGATGTTACGACCATAACAGAGAGTTATGACAGAATAAGTCATACATGCAGAAAAAACATTATGATGCTAAAATCGGCCTGTGGTGATACCCAAATGGAGCAGAATTCACTATCGTGCTGGTGGATCGATGTACCGCCTCGGATGATGGGCGTCCAGCGTGCTACTCACGTAGCCTTCAGGACCAGTCGTGGAATGGAAACGCCCTCCGGAAAATCCAGCACCGGAATCAGGCGTGCCTGGCCTACTTGGGAACATGTGGGGTATGGCTTTAAAGATTGTAATTTGAGCCGCCTGCTGGTATGAACAGAGCGTGGCTCGAGCAGCCAGCTACCGTATCTGACAGTCAGGAAACGTCATGAAATACCACGAAACAAACGTAACTGTCCGTTTCAATGAAGTGGACGCCTACCGGGTTGCCTGGCACGGCCATTATGTGGCCTGGATGGAGGTCGGCCGGAATGCCCTGGCCGGAATGTTCGGGATTGACGCCTTTCAGCTGACCGAACTTGGCTATCTCGGTCCGGTCATAAAGCTGGAGCTAAAGTACCTGCGACCGGCACGTTACCATGATCTGCTGACAATCCGCACCCGTCTGATACCCTCTGAAACCGCGACACTCATTTTTGAGAATATCATCGTCGACAGCCGGGGAATGAAACTGGCCAGCGGAATGACCACTCACGCCCTGACAGACCGGGACGGAATACTGCAGTTTCAGCTTCCCAGCTGTGTTGCGGAACGCCTGGACGCTATGCGACAGTGGTTCGACACCCCATGAAAATCCTGCTGATCTCAGCCAACCGGGAACGCTCACCCTACCCGGTTTTTCCAATCGGCCTCTCCTACCTTGCCGGTCCGCTCTCCCGCGAGGGGCATCAACTGGCGGTGCTCGATCTCTGCTTTGAAAAAAATCCCGAACAGGCGGTGCTGTCCCTGCTCGAAAGTTTCGCACCCGCCCTGGTTGCCATCTCAATCCGCAATGTGGATAACGTAACCTGGCCGGCCAGTCGCTGGTACCTGGAAGGCATTAAATCGGTTGTTGCCAGCTGTAACGGTCGCGCGAAGGTCGTTGTGGGGGGGTCGGGGTTTTCGCTGATGCCCCGTGAAATCCTCTCGTTTCTGGGCGCTGACTACGGTGTGGTCGGCGAAGGGGAGGAAATCCTGCCGCTCCTGGCCGGAAAACTGGAACGCGGGGAACGTGTGGACCTGCTCCCAGGGGTACTGCTGAACGACGGTGGTGACTTTCTTCCACCGCAACCGCTGCACCGGATCGGCACCCCTGACCGGCAGCTGTTCGACGTGTCTCGCTATCAACGGGAAGGTGGCATGCTCAACGTTCAGACCAAACGGGGCTGCCCCTTCCGCTGCGTATACTGCACCTACCCGCTGCTTGAAGGGCGCACCATGCGTCTGCGGCCGATACCGGAGATTATTGCAGAGATCCGTTCCCTGGTTGATGATCACCAGGTCAGTTACATCTATTTCGTCGATGACATTTTCAACTATCCGACACAATTTGCCGGCGAACTCTGCCGGGCAATCCTGGCCGACAAGCTGTCAATCAACTGGACAGCCTTCATAAATCCCGCATTCATGCCCCCCGACCTGCTCGACCTGATGCGGGAAGCCGGTTGTGATGCCGTTGAATACGGTACGGAGAGCGGCTCGCCACAGATGCTCAAAAATCTGGGCAAATCCTTTACCGTCGATGACCTGCGCAGCGCTTCGCTGCTCTGCCGTGAACGGGAGATGGATTTTGCCCACTATATCCTCTTTGGCGGCCCCGGCGAGAACCGTGCAACGGTTCTGGAGAGTTTTGAACTGATGGACGAACTGCGGCCGACAGCAGTCATTGCCATGACCGGCATCCGCCTGTTTCCCGGCACGTCACTTTACCTGACAGCTCTGAAAGAGGGGCTTGTCACGGCATCCTCGCCCATGCTTGCGCCGCTTTTCTACATTTCGCCGCAGATCAAAGACGAACTTTCCGATCTGGTCACATCGGAGGCGATCAAGCGATCAAACTGGGTGGTTCCGGGGCTTGAAGTCAACATCAGCGACGCCATGCTTGATGCCATGCGGATGTTTCCGGTAAAGGGGCCGCTCTGGAAACTGATGAAGCGGATGGGACGCAGCAGATTGAAACCGATGTAGATAGAATCGTACAGGAGGTTACCGATATGAATCACGTTATTTTCCGCATTTTGATTGTTGTATTTCTGACGTATTGTGTCACCGGGCATGCTTCAGCAAAACCAGTTTGTGTAAATGCCACCGGAGAGAGCGCAATCATCGCCGGGGATGTGCCGTCTGCCAAGGTTGAAGCCATCAACCGGGCAAAGTGGGCTGCGGTGGAAGAAGTTTCTGGCGTGGACGTTAAAAGCAAGACCATCGTGGAAGATTCGGCACTGCTTGACGACCTGATCACGACCCAGACCCGCGGCGTCGTCAACAGCTTCAAGGTCTTGAAAGAGCAACGCCAGGGAGATTCCATCAAGACACTGATCAATGTCTGCATCGAGACCGTCAATGCCACTGCAGCCATGTCGTCGCTGTCGCTCAACACCGCCATATCAGTCTATCTGCCGGCCCGCAGACTCTATGCCGACGGACAGCAGGAGTATGATGACGAAAATATCGTTGTGCAGAACATCATCGGCAAACTGGCTGAACAGGGATTTTCTGTACGCGACCTGGCCGAGTCCCAGTCGTTCAACATGAAAGATATCGACATGGCGCTTAAAAACGGTGACCAGGTCAAAGTCCGTTCACTGGTCTACCGTTTCCTCTCCAGCTCCGTCCTGATCGGAAAAATAGAACCGACCATCTCCAAAACCAAGGGTTCAAACGCCGGCTATGGCATTTCGATGCCTTTTAACGCGGTGACGGCCCGGCTCACCTACCGGTTAATGACCAGGGATACCGGCGGGAAAATGGTCGTTCTGGCCGCCGGCAGCGAAGAGGCCAAAGGACTGGCTTCAAGTACGGAGGATGCCTACGCCGAGGCGCTCAAAAATGTCGCCGAAAAGTTCATCCCGATTATTGTCGCCAAGATCAACTCCCGCCTGAGTGAGTTGAGTAACAAGGTCAACGTCAGGATTGAAGGAATCAAGACCCCGTCGGAAACATTTACCCTGCGGGAGCAGTTGCAGAAGGTAAGCTGGGTGACAAAGGTGGAGGAGGTGGGGCTGGGAGAATTTGCGGTCAGCTTTCCTGAAAATTCAATCTATCTGGCCAGCGGCATGACCCAGAAAGGTTTCAAAATACTATCTTTCAACCGCGACAGCATCAAAGCCAGGCGCCCGTGATTTCACGAGTCACTATCTGTCAGACAACCCTTCCCAGCAACCGTAGCAGACCGTCCAGAATGGTCAGCGGCGCCGGAGGACAGCCGGGAATATAGAGATCAACCGGCAACAGGCCGTCGGCGCCGTTATGAACCTCGGCATGGTCGATAAACGGACCGCCGTTGATGGCGCAGGCACCGGCCACGATCACCAGCCGCGGTTCGGGTATGGCGATGTAGGTGTCCATCAGCGCAGCGTGCATGTTCTGGCTGACCGGGCCGGTAATGAAAAGCCCGTCTGCATGGCGCGGACTTGCCACGAACTGGATGCCGAAACGCCCCAGATCCCACCCGATGGTGGAAAGTACGTTGGTGTCGGCTTCGCAGGCGTTGCAGCCGCCGGCACTGACTTCACGCAGCTTCAGCGATCTTCCGAACAGCCGCAACAGTTCCCCTTCCAGCGACTTCGCCGGTTCAAACGGCTGATGTGCCACAACAGTCAGGCCGCTTCGGCTACGGCTTGCCAGGCTGGCCTCCGTCGAAAACACAATGGCAATCTGCGGACAGGCAGCGCTGCATTCGCCGCAGAAAAGACATCTGCCCATATCAAGCTGCAAGGGTCCATCGACAGAAATGGCTCCGTAGGGGCAGGCAGCAGCGCACGCCCGGCAGTCAGACTTACAACGGGTACTGTCCAGAAACGGCAGTCCGCGAAAACGGGGCGGCATCGGCTGGGGAGCGTCAGGGTAGGCCATGGTGCGGTGCCCCTGACGGAAGCGGGTAAGAATCGCTTTTAGCATAAAAACTCCGGATTACACGTATCGCGGTACTGAATCAATGCTGCAGGCTATAAATCATACCCGCAGTACGAAAGATTGAAGCTCTTGTTACAGAGCGGGAAATCTGAAATCTGCTGGTTGCGCAGGGCCAGCCCCAGACCCGACCAGTTGTGGAACGACGGGTCGGTAATTTTGTAGCGCTCGAAGCTTCCCACGTTATCGGTCAGAGCAACGTGGCAGATTTCACCTCGCCATCCTTCGGTCAACGAAACCGCACAGCGATTGGCTGCAGGGGCTTTCGGCTGATTGCGGCAGGCACCGCGCGGCAGATGACGGATCTGCTCGTCGATAAAATCAAGCGAGCGCTCGGCCTCAAGCCAGCGCACCAGCGAGCGGGCGGCCACATCCCCGCTGTTGGCGGTGTTAACCGGAATCTGGCTGATGCGGAAAATTCCGAAGGGATGATCACGACGCACATCCCGGTTCAACCCGCTGGCCCGTGCCGCCGGCCCGACCAGTCCGATCTCGCGGGCGTCATGTTCGCTGACGTGGCCGGTGTCTTCCAGACGCCCCATGACCGAAGGGGTATCCCAGAGAAGCTTGACCGCTCCGGTCAGGTCAACCCGCGCCGCCTCCAGCCGCTGCTGCATCTCCATGACAATCGTGTCATCACAGTCATACCCGATCCCCCCCGGCCGCAGCAGACCGCGACTGAAACGGCTGCCGCAGAACAGAGCGGTCATGTTCAGGAAGTCTCCCCGTATCCGGCCGCAGAACGAGGCGGTCGGCAGATAGCCAACGTCGCCGGCAATCGCTCCCAGATCGCCGGTGTGATTTGCCAGCCGCTCCAGCTCCAGAGCGATGCCACGCACGGTCTCGGCACGCGGAGAGGCAAAGAAACCGCCCAGCGCCTCCATGTTCATGCAGTAGGCCTGGCCGTGACCAACAGTCGTGTCACCGGCTATCGTCTCCATGATGTGCATGGTACGAGGAGTAGCCGGACCGATCAGGCTACGCTCGATCCCGCGGTGCTGGAACCCGAGCGATATCTCCAGATGAAAAACCTCTTCGCCGTAGCACTGAAAACGAAAATGCCCCGGCTCGATGATGCCGGCATGCACCGGGCCGACGGCAACTTCGTGGACTTCCTCCCCTTCAACACGGTAAAAATCGGTGACTGCAGGGAGCAGACCTCCACCATCAGTGTCGTGCCAGAAGCCCTTCCCCTCAAAGAGCGGTTTCTGAAAACGGACCGGTTTGAACCAGGGGTGCCCTTCCGGCCGCACCAGACACTGCTCGGCGATTTCCCGTTCAAAAAGATGCAGCTGTGGACAGGAGAGCGCCAGTGACGGAAACGCCCCCCCCACCGTTGTCGAGAAAATACCGAGTTCGCCGCTGCTGCCACGGGCTGACATGATGCAGTACAGATCGGCACCTCCAGCATGCGGAACACCGAAGTAGGAACAGACCCGCCACCCGGCCGAGGAGGCATCCAGCAAACCCTGAAAAAAGGCGTCATTGTCGGCCTGCGGAATCTCACTCCGTGGAAACGAGGTCCCGTTGTAAAAGATCTTCATGCCGTGGCTCATACCCGCACCTCCAGCAGCGCCGCCGCATCACGCAGCAGCGTCATCAAAGGAGCCGGGATCCAGACCCCCAGCAGAAAAACCAGCAGCAGCAGCACTAAGGGCGGTCCCACCGTCAAAAAAGAGTCGCGGTAGCCGCTGTCCTCGCTATCGGGGGGAACCTCACCCATCACCATCGGCAGCACGGTCAGCGCCATGCCGATGAAAATAATCACCAGCGAGATCAGAAAAAGTGCACCCACCAGCATCCGCCCCTGAATAAAAGCAGCACTGATGATGGTAAATTCGCTGATGAACGGCGCAAAGGGGGGCGAACCGGTAATGGCAATGAATCCGGCCAGAAAAAGAGCCCCCGACCAGGGGAGGCGGCGCAGGGCACCCCTGACATGCGTTGTACTTTTACTGTTAAAGGAGCGATGAATGTTGCCGGAGGAAAGAAACAGTACCCCCTTGGTCAACCCGTTGGCCAGGATGTGAAACAGCACCCCGAAGATCGCCCGGCCACCCAGACCGAGCGCCACCGCCATAATGCCCACGTGCTCAACGCTCGAATAGGCCAGCATCCGTTTGAAATCCGCCTGACGAGCCATGAACACCGCAGCGAAGAGCATTGAAATCAGTCCCATGACGATCAGCGCATTCTGGAAAAAGGTAATCTCTTTGGTGGCAAGGCAGAGCTGATACACCCGCAGCAGTGCCAGAAAGGCCAGGTTGACCAGCCCACCCGACAGCAGCGCCCCCACCAGCCCCGGTGCCTCGCCGTAGGCGTCCGGCTTCCAGGTATGGAGCGGTGCCAATCCCATTTTGGTGCCGAAGCCGACCAGCAGAAACACGAAGGCTGCATGCACCCAGCCGGATGAAAGTTTGCCGGCATCCCGAATCAGGTTGTCCAGCAGCAGCGTAGGTTCGACATGGGCAACAATGGTGGCGTATGCCAGGAAGTACAGGCCGATCAGTGCCAGTGCGACTCCCACCGAGCAGATCAGCAGATATTTCCAGGTTGCCTCAATTGAGCGGGCGTTGCGATTAAAATAGATCAGCGGGGCCATGGCAATCGTAGTGGTCTCAAGCGCCACCCACATCAATCCCAGGTGATGTGAAACCGTTACCAGTGATGCGCCTGCCAGACAGAGCAGCAGACCGCTGCAGAGCACCCGGTTGGAACGCTCCTGGCGGTAGGTCAGATAGCCGATGGAATAAATGGCGCAGAACAGGAAGAGTATGCTGGTTTCAAGCAGTACCAGTTTGCCGAGCGCATCAAGGTGAATCCAGTGCCCCGGCGAATCCGCCGGTGTATTGCTAAGCAGCTGGGCGGTAACTGCCAGGTGCGCCAGTGCGAACAGCGCCAGCACTTTGGGGCGCAGCGTGACAGAAGGAATCATCCAGGTCACGCCGACACCGACGAGCGGCACAAGTATCAGGACAGCAAGCATGAACGGCTACTCCTCTTTCAGCGCGGTCAGGCGCGTGGTATCCAGAGAGGAAAACTCACGGCTGATATGGTTAATTACGATTCCCATCACAAAGGTGCCAACCAGCAAATCGAGCAGGGCACCGGCCTCGACCATCAGTGGCATGGCCTCTGCCAGCAGCAGTCCAAAAATGAAAATGCCGTTTTCCAGTACCAGATAGCCGATGACCTGCGAAATGACTTTGCGGCGGGTTGTCAGGATCAGAAATCCGCTCATCAGGGTAGCGATGGAGGCCGGCACAAACATGTAATTCTGGTGCTCCGGAAGTAACGGCAGCTTACCGGCAAACCCGAAAGAAAGTGCCGTAAAGAGCGCCCCCAGCAGCAGGGTGGCCACGTAACCGACGAAAGGCTCTTCCTCCCGTTTAATCTCGGCGGAACGGACGGCCCTATTGAGCAGCAGCGGAATGACAAATCCCTTGGCGGCAATTATGACGGCGGTGATCGCGACCAGATGCCAGGAGAAGGGATGAATCAGACCGGGAAGAATCCCCAGAATAACACCCTGGGCAGCCACGGCACGGATCGAAAAGATCAGCCGGCTGGTCCCGAGCGAGACGAAGTTGATTAACAGGACAAGGACGAGCAGTTGGTCGGCTAACGAAATCATGGCATCACCTGATGACAAGCAGCGTAGAAAAAGCGGCAAGAATAGTAGCTGCCACCAGCAGTTGTGGCACGCGAACCAGCCGCAGACGGGCCATGACCGATTCGACAACACCGACCAGGACGGCCAGCTCAAGCATGGAAACAATGAAAAGCCCCCAGTCAACAAGCGGGTTTCCGGTCGAATACGGCAGGGCAAGATGGACGAAAAATGCACCCAGCACGAACAGCTTGAGTGCGGCGCCGTATTGGATAATGGCAAAGGCCGGACCGCTGTGATCGAGTACCATCACTTCATGAATCATGGTCAGTTCCAGGTGGGTAGTGGGGTCGTCGAAGGGAATGCGGCAGTTTTCGGCCAGCAGCACGATGAACATGCCGCCGATCAGCAGCAGCATGGCTGCGCCGGACTGCAGCCAGACCGTCGGACTGATATGGTTCAACATTTCAGACAGGGTGTAGGAACCTGAAAGACGCGAAAGGGTAATCAGGCCGAAAAAAAGCGTCGGTTCAGCCAGACAGGAAAAAGTTGCTTCACGGGCTGAGCCCATCCCCTCGAAGCTGGAACCGGTATCGAGGGCGGCGGCCATGGTGAAAAAACGCCCCAGTGCAAACAGATAGGCGTACAGAATCATATCTCCCTGAAACGATATGGGTGCCGGATGGGCACCAAAAGGAATCAGCAGGGCAGCCACAGCCGTCGTTGCCAGTGCAACCAGCGGCCCGGCACGGAAAACCCAGGTGGTGGTCGTACTGAAAACGCTCCCTTTGTGCAAAAGACGCAGAATGTCGTAATAAGGCTGCAGGAAGGGCGCCCCAACCCGCCCGGCAAAAGCGGCCTTGGTCTTGCCGATCACCCCCAGCAGCAGGGGAGGCATAACCAGCGCGATGAAGATATGGATGATACTGTTGGTCATGGTCGATTTCTCCGTTGCTCATGGTGCGTTGATGAAACTAACACGACCTACCTGGCTGCAATGGCAAATTCGGATACTATATGGTTGGTAAAAAGAACCAGATCATCCAGATGACTCTCAATAACCTCAACCATGAGCCCAATATCCATGCGCTGATATTCATGCACCAGAATATTCCTGAATCCGACCATTCCTTCAAGATGCTTCGCTAGTTCGCCAGGAATAATTTTGGCAGCAGCCAGCAGGCGAAAGCTTTCCCGGCTGTCTTTGGGAAGTCCCAGCTTACGTGCTTTTATCGTATGGTTTGCCAGGTCGATACACTGTTCACAAGCGCGTTGCAGATTGATGGCGATACTGTCCTGCTTCATGTAATCGTCTTCAAACTCAAGGCAGGAAGGTGTGGCGTAATAAACCCGAATCTGGCTGATACAGCGTTCAATACTCTCTTTTTTGTTCAGAACGATATCGTTCATATTTTGTAGAATCTCCCGTCAGCAAGAGCAGCTTCAATAATCCCGCTCCGTTCCTCATTCAGCTTCTGGTAAAAGGAAATCGTCAGCATTTCAAACTCGTCAACAGCAAAGCGGTCAGCGCAATACAAAAGCCTTCCTTTGGTAATGATCTCTTTCTGGAAAACGGTAGACACGGTTCGTGCATTAAGCAGGTCAACCTCTTTGCCGAGAGTACTGGCAAGCTCAAGGGCACAGTCGCTGATTGCCAGATGCCGCCCGTTTTTTGCTGCACCCGGCGGCAGCAGTAAAGCAAGATCAACATCACTCTCCGGCCATTCATCTTCCGTCAAGCTGGAACCGAACAGATAGATTCCCTGCACATCCGGATAATGCGTAAGAACGGTTTGGATTATGGTGGCAGATGTTTCCAGCGTATGCTCCCTGTTAATTTTATCCTTAACGGATATGGCTTTGACCTGCCGGGTTTTAGGGCAGGTCAAAGCCTTGTTGAATCGCCTCTTTTGTAGTTGGTTACGAATCTGAAACCTTCAATGTAGCTTAGCAAGCAGCGTTCCGCTCAGGTCAATATTATTGCGGGATAAGCTTATGGATCTGCTTGTCGATAAGATATTCATGAAAGTCAGATACTTTCGAGTACTCATGTTTCGTCTTTCTTGGCTCTTCTGTATACATGTAAAGTTGCATAATGTTTTTTCCTGATTTTTGCTGTGCTTTTTTCCGAAAATCCTCAATTTCAAATAACCACACATTCTCTGACTCCAAGTCTACTAATGCAACCAATTGGGCAGGCGTGTTATCACTTAAAAACCAACCAAGTGCATTTTTACCGGTACCTCCCGCACCTGTAGGTTTTTCTTTAGTTTTTACTTGGATAGTGTAAGCCGTACGGTCTTTCGGAGAGTAAGCAACCAAATCAATACCAGAATCTGTGGTCATACGTGCTGAGTCAATTCCGTATTTCAGCAATTTAAACTGCACAAGTAATTCACCAGCGGCACCAATATGTAGTGTGGTTTTATCCATTTGAATCTCCTTTATAATCCGTCGGTGTCAATCAGTACGCGGTCGTGCCCATTTTGCTCAAGCCACCAATACATAAAATGTTTCGATAGCCAACTGGCGGCCTTCTCTGAGGCCATATCACGATTCCGTGAAGAATACAAAATGGGAATGCCAAACTTGGCTTCAATGGCATCCAGTGTTCCGCATACAGCATTCGGATGCGCTTCGGTCTGCAAATCTTCAAACCGGTGGTATGGCGTCTTCATATCCTCGTAACTTGCTTCAATAAGTATTGCTTTCCATCGGAATTTTGCCAAACGCGCACACGAACGTATGAACCTCTCCCTGCCAGTTATGGTACTGCCGATTGCGTCCGCCATTGATTTTCGCTCAAGAGAGAGAACGTTTTCCATGCCCTCAAGCGAATAGTCTCCAGCGCTCAGTGTAGCTTGCTGCTCGCCTTTAAACCAGTTGGGATGATTATCGAATAGATAGAGCGGCATCTTTTCCCGAGAATCTACAAGGACGACAGGTTTTGGAATCTTCCACTCTCTAATCATGGCCTGCCCACCGCGCATAACTCGCAGTCTCGTCTTACTTGGTGACACGAAGAAATGACTCATCGTTTACCTCCCATTTATTCAAGATGAGCCATTATAACACGGGTTTTTTAGAGCCGTTTCCCATCAGCAGGCAGCCGTATGCTGCGATATTTTATTTTAGACACGGCCAGATATGAGCTAGGAGTTTGTCGGGCTTGAGATTTTAACCAAATATTCTACCCGTTAGTTGA
>JBAXVE010000009.1:0-73421 GCA_037129245.1 Desulfuromonadales bacterium | reverse complement strand
GACTTCAAACAGCATCATGCTGCACTTTTTGCACTTGGAACTTGAAACCGCCGTTCTTTTAGCAAAACAAAAAGGCTATAAATTAGTTAACGCTCCATTTGGCTTATTACATAATAGACCCGTAGAAAAGCTTAATCTAATAAAAGAGTTGGCAAAAATTAAACTTGATTTGATAGGATCTTGCTTTACAAAATCTATTGAGGTCGTCGGAATCTATTCAGTATTTGAGGATTTCTATAATTATTTTCAATATATATTTAGATCAAGACTAACTAAGCTGGTTGTATCATACTTTAGAATAATAGGATTGCTCGAAATTATAAATATAGACGTAGAAAGCTACCGTGAACAATTTAGCATCGAACAAATTACTACTTTTATTGCAGATATATTGCCAATAGTCCATAAAGACGAGTTGTACATTTCTTTTAATAAAATATTATCAGATTGTAAATAATTCTATGCTAATAAGCAGACCAAACTACAGCAACGTTGTACTAAATGCCCCTAACATATTCATTTGCAGTTTCATTTAGTATGAATGATTGGTTATGACAATACCAATGATGTGCATATAGACCTGTCAAATCCATTGTAGGAAGGAGCATCCCATGGGGTGGTTATTTCGTAAAAGTGTAAATGTTGGCCCGTTGCGGGTGAACCTCTCAAAATCAGGTGTCGGCTCCAGTTGTGGAATTCCGGGCTTTCGTATTGGTGTTGCTGCCGACGGTCGCAAGTATCTACGGATTGGTTTTCCAGGGTTCGGATTGTGCTGGACGAAGTTTTTTTGATTTATTTTTTGTTTGCTGACGAATGTTGAAATCTGGGAGACTTATAGCTTTGTGACACAAGCTATTTTAGGTTTTGATTTTCCTTTGAAACGGTTCCAGGCGCACTGCGACAACTATAGTATTTTTCGCAGAAATACATTTACTAAAATGGAATTGGATCGTCGTCATCGTCGTTTTCATTATCTTCCTGATAATTAGGAATAAAAACGGGAGTAGGAGATGAAAAATGCTGATAAATTCGCTCGTGTAATTCAAATATAGCAGATTTATCGGTACTTTCGAGAGCCTCAAAAACAATGTTTAATGAACCTACAATGAGTTGGTAGGGGTTAGTGACACTTTCTATATGTAATGATAACGATCCTCTATAATTGCCAGAAATGCCAACCCCTTTAAAAAGACAATATTTAATACATGAAAGCGCAACAGACTCACGTTCTGTAATATTTGCATTTGCCTTTAAGATATTGATATCCGATCTCAGTTCTCCAAGATCTTGATCTTCCGTCCCTGAACGTTCCACTTCCACTCCCCACTGCTTAAAATTTTTCGAAGACAATATCTCATATTTTAATTTAAGAGTAAAAGCAAAGTATTCAGAAATGTTTATGGGCTTTATTAGTTACTCTCAGCTTGCTGCAACTTCAACAATAAATGCAATTGCGACCTAATCAGCCGTTTGAATAAAGCCGGAGTAGCACAGCTACCCTTTTAAGTTGACGAAAGTTGCCTAGTAGTTGCCTATTTATCGTTTTCTATTTAATCGGAATAGCGTTTCTGTTGACAGTATACAAAAAAAGAAATGGTGGCGTAAATGGTTGATTTAGCATACAGTATTCCACATTATATGGAACAGCGTAACTGTCGTAAAATGGCGGGGAGGGGACTACGAATCCGTAGGTCGGGAGTTCGAATCTCTCCAAGCGCGCCAATTAAATCAAAGGGTTACGTGACATACGTAGCCCTTTTTTTATTAATTGTCATGTAATTTGTCATGTAGCCTCTGAATTGGAGCATCCTTGTCATGTCCTGCTAATCCAGTATTATCATCCCTACCATGTGGCTCCCGGTATTTATTTCAATTAAATGGTATTTTTTCTGAATAATTAAACAGCCTGCAAAGCCGCTCCTGCTGCCGGTTTACGTGATGCTCTTCCTATTTTTACCTTTTTTTATTTTCCTATAAATAGGGCGAAGTTCGTCACTTTGTCACTTCTTACCTTATTTGTAAATTATATTATGTAGTTAATTCGGGAACTTTTCAGCGGTGATTGCAGACAGGCAATCAAGGAAATCTATACTTTCAGGGACTGGAACGCCAAGACAGCTACTGGCCTTCTCCTGAAAGATTTCAAGAACAAGATTGACGGGCTATTAAGTAATGAGGGAAAGAAGAGAAAGAACCAGTGATTAAAAGCGGGGTCTTTATCGGCACCGTTTAGTTCACGCCAGCGGGTTGACCACCTTCAGTTTGTTGTCGATCAATAGACCGTGCTGCATATCTTCGGAATACAGCACGGTGCATTTGTTTTCGAGCGCAGAGGCGACAATCAGGCTATCCCAGAAAGAGACGTTATACTTGCCACGAATACGGAAGGCATCCTGATACACCTTGAAGTCAAGCGGCGCAATGCTGGCAATGGCAGCGATCCCCTTTGTCACCTTGGTTTTTATGGTTGCCTCGTCAATGCCGTACTTGCGGAAGAGAATCCAATGAAATTCATTTACCACCTGGACGGAGGAAATAACCGTGCTGTCAGCCGGTATGCCCTCCAGTAGGGATAACACCCGCTGCTGCTTGGCATGATCCTTCTCGGAATCGAGGAAGGCATAAATCCAGATGTTGGAGTCAATGAAGATGTTAGATTTCACAGTAGATTTCATCCCGTGAAACGGCTTGGTATTGGCTCACAGCAATGGGCTTGTAAAATTCGGCTGGCAGTTTATTCTTTGCCACCGCTTGCTTCTTCTGTACCCGACCGTATCGCTGCATGACGAACTGGTAAAAATCTGCTACCTCCCGACGGGCTGAATCGGGAAGGGTGGAGAGGTCGAGTGTTTGGGCTGTTGCTTTCATGTGTGTCACCTATGCTGAATTTATTGCTGGAATATACAACGATCATGCACAAATGGCTATACAGAAAATTTACACAACACCCAGGCTAATTTATTGTTTCTGTAAAGAGTTTCTCGGTGATTTTTTTTGCCATTTGCTCAAATGCGTTATTCAGCATCTTGCTTTTTAACTCATCATCTGAAGCTGCTGAATGTCTATTGCTCATTAAGCTTCTAATTTTAGAAGGGTAATAACTTGCAGGTTTCTTATTGATTCTTCCGACAGCCATCGGATTTTCAGCCCACGTAGAACTATCTTCATACCTTGAATCTATTCTGTCCTTCATAAAAATTCTCTTTGTCTTTGTATCAAAAACAAGAAATTCCAATTTTTGGCTTGAAGTAACTCTCTCCGTGCTTTCAGTATATTCATAATGATTAACATTGCCACCATAATTCAATGATTCTTGTGCTCCTATCAGAAAGGCACTACCATCAACACCATAATCCTTCCCGGTGGCACTTCGATCTCGCGAGCAAGTCGGTTTATGCTAATACCCATTGGCTGCAAAAAATCCTCTAACAGAATTTCGCCGGGGTGTATGGGGTCAAGGTAGGTGGTCATGGTGGAGTAGTCATATTGTCAGAGAAAAATCCTGTAATCAGTATCAAGTGCTTTTGCCAGCCGTGACGCTCTATCCTTACCAATACCGCGCTTGCCCCGCTCCATTTCGCTAATGTGTCGCTGCGGAATGTCTGCCAGCTCCGCAAGTTGTGCCTGAGTCAGCCCCTTTGTGGTACGTGCTGAATTAAGGCATACGCCGGAAACGGTATCGTTCTGAAAGTGCCTGTTGAATGACTCCCGCCACGGTATTGAATCGCCTGAATCCTGTTTTATCAGATTGTCGGCATATTCAAGGATTGAAGGTACAAGAGCCTTTGGTACATTCAACACAAGTTTAGTAAAATCTTTTTCAATACGGTGCGTTTTCGTGTGTGCCTGCATACACAACCTCCACGGTGATTTTCTCTTTGTCCTCAGTCCATACCGCTACATACGTTGGACGGCCCTTCTTCAGGTGGCAATGGTGCTTGTTCCCAGTCAATTTACCGTAATTATCCCAGTTGCCGCGAACCGGCCCCATAAGCTCAATCTCAAAAACCAGTCGGAATAAATGCTTTTGAACAGCCGCCGGGAGGCTCGCCAGTTCTTTGTCAACTTTGCGGTGTAACGTCACTGTCCATGCCATGAATTAAAATATACCTCCCGACGGTATTGTGTCAAACGGTCTTTTTGGTTTGTTTATGACATTCATCTGTAAAACCTGCCCATGCTGTATCTTGATTCTTACATTTAGGGCGTCCGTGATCTTCTGCATCGGTTCACGCAGCCTATCAACATTCAAGATTATATAGCCGCCGGTTATTGATGATTCACTGCATCAATAGAACTTTCTTCCTGATCTCTGCTAACGCCTTCTCCTGATCCCCTGAATGTTCAACCAGAAGCTGTTTGATATATACCATCGAGTCCACATCCATCTTATCAATCAGTAATCCCAGTCCGCTCTCGTCAAGTCGAACGACTGTTGCTGTAAAATCCATTGATTTATCAATTGAATGGTGAACGCTTACTTCAACAGGTTCATATAACGGAAGTTTTTGGCTTGTCTGAATAAAAAGACCTCTCAGGCTGATATTTTCAACCTGCCCTCCAAACGTTTCGTTGTTGTACGTGATGGTGCCCCATTCAGACATGCTTATTCTGGTAAAGTCTCTATTATTCACGTGGTATATCTCCTAAGCTGCTTTGACTTAAAGCTCTATGATTGCTGGATCTTGCGGGTCTGCAACTATCTGCCATTTGTTTTCTATTGGATCGAAATCAGCTATTTTTGCTAGCGGTGCTTTCATGTAGCGGCCTCGCGCGATAACTGCAATTTCGCCGTTATCAAGAATAACTTCGCCGGTGCCTTCAAAAAACCGGCTGTTCTGGCTGGTTATCCTGCCGATTACCCTTACTTCCTTATCCAGTGGGATGGGCTTCTTATATTCGACTGATAGCTCAACCGTTATTCCCCAGACCTGCTCTACATTTCCGATCGATATCGCCCGGCCTATGGTTTCATCAAGTATTGCAGAGGCAATTCCTCCGTGCAGTCGTCCAGGATAACTCTGATGTTCTTCAGAGGGCATGAACGTTGCGATAAGTTCATTTCCGGCAGTTTCATAAAATGAAGCTTTCAGGCCAGAACTATTCTCCAGCCCGCATATAAAGCAACGTTTTGAGTTGTGTTGTTTACCGGTGATTTTATGCCGCATCGTTTAGTCCCCTGATCATAACGATACTTCCAAGCGAAAACACAAAGGATACGGAAGCGGATACGGTAACAAAAAAGGGCAAGCATCTATTGATGTAAGCCCTTGAATTTGCTGGTCGGGATGACTAGATTCGAACTAGCGACCCCTTGCTCCCGAAGCAAGTGCGCTACCAGGCTGCGCTACATCCCGAAGAATCATATTTCTAGCCGCTTGGTGGCTTTTTGTCAAGTGGAAAGACGGGGCAAAGGGACCGGAGGGTGGAACGCGACAACACGACTTGCTTCAACGGCGCAGTCGGTACAGCTGAAGTATTCCGGTAATTAGACAACACCTGGAAAATGATACCCTGAATTTGCGAAGAACGCCACTTGACGAGGTTTCTCCAGTCGTCTATCTTGATGCAGTCAGAATGAAGGCGCATCACGAATGCAGAGTTATCGCTATATATACCAGTATCAACACGCAGTGGAGGTACATCTGCCATGCCTAACGAACAGCACATCAGCACCATTGTTGCCAAACAGCGTGATTTTTTTAGAACAGGCAGTTCCCGTCAGTATCAAACCAGGATCGATTGTCTGAAGAAACTAAAGACAGGGCTTATCAGGTACGAAGCTGAGTTGCATGCTGCACTCAAACAGGATCTTGGTAAATCGGAATTTGAATCTTACGCGGCTGAAACGGGTTCCTGCCAACACGAGATTACGGAGACCATCAAAAAACTCAGTACCTGGATGAAACCGAGGCGGGTCAGGACATCCATGCTGGTACAGCCGGGCACGAGTTCGATCCATTATTCCCCACTTGGCGTGAATCTGATAATCGGTCCTTTCAATTTTCCGGTCATGTTGACTTTCTCACCGTTAATAGCAGCAATTGCCGCCGGTAATACCGCCGTTGTGAAAACCTCTGAGTTGACGCCCGCCTGCAGTACAGTAATTCAAAAACTTATAGAAAATGTCTTTGAACCTGAATACGTCGCGTATATACCGGGCGCAGTGGAAGAAACCACTCTCCTACTGGCGCAGAGGTTTGACCACATATTCTTTACCGGGAGTCCCAGAGTCGGTTCCATCGTTATGAAGGCAGCGGCACAACATCTCACTCCCGTTACATTAGAGTTGGGTGGTAAGAGTCCCTGTATAGTGCACCGGGACGCCAATCTTGATGTTGCGGTCAATCGGATCACCGCCGGGAAATTCATGAATGCAGGCCAGGTCTGTGTGGCACCGGACTATGTGCTTGTGCATAAAGATGTAAAAGAGACTTTTCTTGAGAAAATGAAACTGCGAATTGTAGAGTGCTTCGGCGAAGACCCTTCAGCGAGTCCCGATTATGGTCGAATCGTCAGCGATCCACACTTCCAGCGTATTTGCACACTGATAGAGCCTCACAAAGTTGTGGCGGGAGGAAAATCAGATGCAACTCAAAGGTATATAGCCCCAACAGTTCTACGGGACATTCAACTTGATGACAAGGTAATGGGCGAGGAAATCTTCGGGCCGGTGCTTCCTGTTCTTGATTATAGCGACTTTGATGATATTTATGATGTCGTAGATGCAATGCCGCAACATCCGCTGGCCTGTTACATTTTTTCTGAGAGCGCAAAGGTTCAGCAGGAATTGATTGCCAATATTCAGTTTGGAGGTGGGTGCATAAATAACTGCGTCATGCATGTTGTCAATTCATATCTCCCTTTTGGTGGTGTGGGTCAAAGCGGAATGGGCTCTTACCATGGATTTAATGGCTTTGAACGATTTTCTCATAAGAAAAGCATCTTAAAATCAGCCACGTGGATTGATCTTCCACTCTTGTATGCACCATATAGAGACAAAATTAAATTACTTCGATTGTTGATGAAATGAAACGCAGATAGAGCAACAAACTCAGGAGAACGTAAGCGTGGATCTGGTATCCAAACAGGAGCAGTTCAACAGAGCCATGAAGCTTTACACCTCCACGGCAAACTACGCACTGTTTGGGCATCTGATCTCTACCGCCAATATCTGCCTGCAACTGTACCTGCTCTACCGGGTCTGGCCGCTATCCATTGGCCCGTTCTGGCAGCTTGCCGCTCTTGTAACAGCCTACCTGCTCACCGATGTAATCAACGGTTTGGTGCATATGTACATGGACAACAACGACCGGTATGAATCTATTGACGGCCCGCTGATTGCCAACTTCCACCTACATCACAAGACGCCACTCTACAAACAACGCAACCTGCTGCTGGTCTATTTTATAGAAAGCGGCTCAAAAGTCTGGCTGGTGGGCTACCTGTTGCTGGTTGTGGCGCTTCAGGCCGCGCTTGAGGTGCATGCTGCCGTCTTATACTGCCTGGTCTATATTGGCATCCTCTCCTCTGTAGCCGAAGTATCCCATTACCTCTGCCACAGCTCTACATCGCCCATCGCAGCCTTTCTGGCCAAGATCGGTTTGCTTTTATCCAAAAGACACCACGCGCAACACCATCTGCAGGATAACAACGGCTACGCCTTCTTAAACGGCTTCACCGATCCGCTGCTCGACCAGATTGCGGCCACCTGTTGCAAAGGGTATAAACAACAAACCGACCTGCATTACGAGCACTACGCCATACCGGACAGTGGCTCACGTTGAAAACGCAGGCCGCATGCAAAGGTGGTCTGAAAAAATAAAAATCAAAGCGAAAATTGACCTGCATCAAAGCTTTTATATTCCCCATGTGAGATACAGTTGCTTAATGAAGGCACCCTCGGAGGGGCATTTGACGATCAAAAAGAGACTAACCGGACTACCCCGCCGCTGTATGGCACCGCTCCGTGGGCCACGGCCAACGATGTCTTTACGTTATGCATTCTGGAGCCTGGTAAGTGCCACACTCGGTATTTTTGCAATTTGCAAAGTAACAACACTTGTCGGGCACCCTTTGCTGATCGGCTCGTTCGGCGCTTCGGCGGTTCTGCTTTTCGGCGCTAATGACTCGCCACTGGCTCAGCCACGCAATCTTGTAGGGGGGCACATTCTTTCTGCAGTGGTAGCCGTGGTTGTTGTCGCCCTCTTCGGATCTTCTCCTGTTACCATGGCTTTTGGAGTCGGTGTGGCAATTTTTGTGATGAACCTGACTCACACGACTCACCCGCCGGGCGGCGCAACCGCTCTGATCGGAGTACAGGGAGCTGTTGGCCCGGGATTCATACTTATTCCGGTGCTGGCCGGCGTTGTGATCCTTCTGGTTACGGCGGTCTTTACGAATAATGTGGTGTACCATCGTTCGTATCCAAAACATTGGTTGTAGGTCTTTTATGCTTCTCGATACCGGCAGCAAAATAGTTCTCTACCTTATCGCCGTCTGATACTTTCAATATTTCCTACGCACGAATAGTCACATCAATAAAAACAGTTGTTTAAAATAAAAAGGGCCGCATCGTGAGATGCGGCCCTTTTTGATGGTCTGCGGAAGGCAGAAATTACTTCGCCGGAGCAGCGTCTTTTGCAGCAGGAGCAGCAGCGTCAGCAGGCTTGTCAGCAGCTTTCTTTGCTTTTTTCTTCTTTGCTTTCTTGGCAGGCTTGGCATCAGCAGGCTTGGCGTCAGCAGCAGGAGCAGCAGCAGCAGGAGCGGCAGCAGCAGGAGCATCAGCTTTCTTGGGGGCCTCAGCGAATACTACTGCGGAGAAGGAAACGGCTACGAGGGCGGCTACGATTGTGGACAGAACTTTTTTCATGTGTACTACCTCCAAATAGAATGTGTTTGCTCGGGTCATTGCAGTCAGCGTGCCAAGAAAGCGTTTTTATATAAGTATTTATTTTTATTGCATATTATATTTTGCAACCTGACAACGCAGAAAACACAAGCACCCCATACACAACATTGCATACCTTATATGGGGTATGCTGTGCCGGCAACAGCTTGCGACAGGGGAACTCCCCCGTTTCCCCTAAAAATAGGGATTGTGTTATCCTCGGCAAAATTATAAGTAGGATGGGCAGTCATATCAAAGATAGTTCTGCGTATGAGAGGAGTATTTCATGTCCCGGATAACCGTTGATGGCATAGAACTCGCGCTGGCCGGGCCGGTAGAGCTCAATCTGCACTGGATCGGCCAGGAGGAGTTGTTGACACAGCTGCTGGCAGCCTGGATGGTCATCGACGATCGGGACTTTCCCTTCAATCCCCGCCTGATCGGGAAACCGGGGGTGGGCAAGACCACCCTGGCCTACGCCGCCGCCCGCAAACTGATGCGCCCGGTATATCTGTTCCAGGCCACCATGGACACCAGGCCCGAAGATCTGATCGTTACGCCGGTGATCGGACCGGACGGGAAGATTCACTACGCCGCATCGTCGCTGGTTTCAGCCATGCTGACCGGCGGAATACTGATTCTGGATGAGGGAAACCGCATGAGCGAAAAGGCCTGGGCTTCCCTGGCGCCGCTCCTGGACGACCGCCGCTACGTGGAATCGATCATCACCGGCCTGCGAATTCCGGCTAAACGCGATTTCCGCATTGTCGTCACCATGAATGAGGATTCCTCTACCTTCGAGATCCCCGAATACATCCACTCCCGCCTGCAGCCGCAGATTTATATCGACTTCCCCGAAGCCGACGAGGAACTGATGATTCTGAAGGAGAACCTGCCGTTTGCCGACAGCGATATTCTCAAATATGTGGTGACATTCCTGCAGCGTGCCCATGCCGCTGATGAACTGTACTCGGTCCGTGATGGCATCAACATCGCCCGCTACGCCCTCAAAATGTCAACTGCGGCACACGCGAACGCCACGGATTACCTTCGGCTGGCGGTCACCCGAATCCTGGGTAATGAAGCACTAACCTATCTGGATTGACCATGCCGCGGCGCCTCTACCTGGAACAGTTCGGCCCCGTACACGCCCTGCCGGTGCTGCACTACCGCATGGAGTTTGCACAACTCGTCCGGATGGCCGTGACTCAGGTGCGCCCCGATGCAATCGCCATCGAACTCCCTGCAACGCTGGAAACTCCCTTTCTACGGGCGCTGCACCGTCTGCCACAGATATCGGTCATCAGCTATCAGGAAGGAAGTGAATCGGTCTATCTGCTGGTGGAACCGGCCGACCCGCTGGTGGAGGCCGCCCGCCGGGCACTGGAGCTGAATATTCCGCTGCATTTTATCGATGCCGATATCAACTCCTACCCCCGCCATCGGCAGCAGCTGCCCGACTCCTACTGTGTTACCCGCATCGGCCTTGAGGCGTATTACCGGGAATATCTGCATGCCTGTCGGAGCGAAACCGCAGACTACAACGACCGCCGCCGCGAGCAGGGGATGGCCTGGCGCCTGCAGCAGCTTGCACTGCTGCACCAACGGATTCTGTTTGTCGGAGGGATGGCCCACATCGAGCGCGTCAAACAGCTCTTCGCCACCCCCAGGCAGCGCCGCTGGAGCGGGTCAACCGCAGCGGGATCAGCCTCTCCAACCTGCACCCCGATTCCTGCCGTGAAATTCTGGCCGAATTCCCCTTTCTTTCGGCGGTCTACGAACTGCGGCGCGGCCCGCTCCCCGAAGAAATACAGGAGAGCAGAACCGGCCTGCGCAGACGCTTTCATGCACTTGAGCTGATCACCGGCGGAAAAGAGCAGCTCTCCGAAGAGCGGCTGATGGAAAACGCCATCCGCCGTACCGCCCGGCAACTGGGGCCTGAAGGGAACTTCCCTGACCGGCAGCGGCTGATATACCGGCTGTTCAGCGAGGCAGCCCGCCATTATCGCCAGGAGACCGGAGAAGCCCTGCATATCTGGCAGAAACGCGCTTTTTTCCGCTTCGCCCGCAATTATGCCCTGCAGAGTGGCACGCTGATGCCCGACCTGTTCCAACTGTTGGCGGCCGCACGGGGGTGCATCGATGATAATTTTGCATATTCCCTCTGCCGGCTGGCCACCAGCTACCCCTGGCAGACCGAAAGCAGCGATCTGGCCACTATCAGTATCTCGCCGGAAGAGTTGTGGGGAGGGAGCCGCCGCATCCGCTTCCGCCCGCGCCAGAAACGTAACAAAGGACTTTCCCCGTTGGGGCTGCTCAAGCGGAAACGGGAAAAACGGCCGGGAGAGTGGCTGGAGGGGTTCGACGACCCGTCAATCTGTTCCTATCCGCCGGAAGACGTCGCCATCGAGGAGTACGGCCGCTTCTTGAAGCGAAGAGGGAGCCGGCAACTTTCCGAAGAGTCGTGTCGCACGGAGAAATTCAGCGCATCGCTGCTGGACGGTATCGACATGCGAGAAACCCTGCGCAACATCCACGAAGGGGCGATCTATGTGCGGGAGCAGCAGCGGGTCACCGGCGGTGTAGGGTGCCTGGTAGTAATCTTCGACGAGGACCGCAGCAGCCGGCGCTTCCCCTACCGCATGACCTGGCTGGGGGAGCATGACCAGGAGTCGGATATGGCCTTCTATGCAACCGATCCGGCAGAAAACGTTGTCGGGCCGGGGATCTGCCGCTGCGAATACGGCGGGTTCATGCTCTCCTATCCGCCCCGCAGAATGATGGATGTCTGGCACGACTCCGATTACCGCGCCCTGAACTCCATGTCGGAAGTGCTATTGATGGCGGCGCTGGATTATTCCATTGAAAAACATGTGGTCTATGCAGCCAAGAAGCCGCCCCGCAGCATATTCAAACAGCTGGCCGCCCGCCGCGACAGAAAGATCGTCTACATCCCGCTCGCCACGCTCTCGCCCCACAAAGTCCGGCAGATGAGGATTCTGCACATCCTCTCTGGCAAGGACAAGCGGGAAATCGCCGGTGAGTACATTTGGTGAGGCTATAACCTGCTACAAATCTACAATCTGTAATAACACAGAGCAACAGAGCAACGGAGAGAACAATAGATTACATTTGAAATATCATTCGCCAATAAGGGAGAGTCTCAATAAGTTTTTTGTGTAAACCTTTCTTTGTATCTCCGTTGCTCAGTTGCTCCGTGTTTCAACTGTTTTGATAATACTTCAAAAGGGGGAATAAATTAATGCAGCAGATCCAGCAGTTTTTCTCACATGAGGACAAATACGCCCTTCACAGTGGCATCGAACTTGTGACTGTGGAACCGGGCAGGGCAACGGTAAAGATGAAGATTCAACCGTTTCACTTCAACGGTGCCGGGACGGTGCACGGCGGGGCCATTTTTACGCTGGCCGACTTCGCCTTTGCTGTCGCCTCCAATTCCCACGGCACCCTTGCCATGGGAATCAATACCAGCACCTCCTTTGTGAAAGCCGCCCTGCAGGGGACACTGCACGCAGAAGCGCGGGAACAGTCGCGTAATGCGAAGCTGGCCTCCTACTCGGTCATGGTAACCGACGACGAGAATGACGTTGTAGCCATTTTCCAGGGGATGGTCTACCGGAAGAAGGAACCCACCATTCCGGCAGACTACAAATAACAGCCGCAACCCGCCCGTGATTTCCCCTGATGCCCTCACTGCTGCCTGGCATGCATCACACCGGCTTACCCCGGCCATGCTGGCCGCCTTCCGCAGGACAATCCTTGATCGTTACCGGGCTCATCCCCGCCCGATGCCGTGGCGCGAGACGGGTGACCCCTATCACATCCTGGTGTCCGAGGCCATGCTGCAGCAGACCCAGGTTGAGCGGGTCTGGTCAAAGTACGAAGAATTTCTGACGGCGTTTCCGACAGTGGAGCAGCTGGCTGCAGCGCCGCTGGCAGAGGTTCTGCGAGTGTGGCAGGGGTTGGGATATAACCGGCGGGCGGTAGCCTTGCAGCGCTGTGCCGTCGAGGTCGTTGGCCGCTTTGGCGGTAAACTCCCGCTGTCCGTTGCCGACCTGCAATCCCTGCCGGGTATCGGCCCCTACACAGCCCGTGCCGTGGCAGCCTTTGCTTACGGAGTGGCGGAGGCGCTGATCGAGACCAACATCCGCACGGTATTTATTCATTGCTTCTTTCATGGCCACGACAGTGTCTCTGACGGCGAGATACTGCCGCTGGTGGAGCTGACACGCGACCGGAAAAACCCGCGCGACTGGTATTACGCTCTGATGGACTACGGCGTTCACCTCAAAAAAACGCACCCCAATCCTGGCCGCCGCAGCAGGCACCATACCAGACAGACTGCGTTTGAGGGCTCCAACCGACAACTGCGCAGTCGGCTGCTGCGTGCCGTACTGCAACAACCGGGTGTGTCGATCGCAGAACTTGCTGAAATTGTGCAAAAGGAACGTAAGGATGTCGTCGAAAACCTGGATTCAATGGAGCGTGAGGGTTTTCTGGAAAAACGGGGTGGCAGCTACTTTATCATGGGCGAAAAAAAACAGGGCTGACACGCCTGTGTGGCAACCCCGTTCATCACATCATCAGCTATTGAAAACTTACTTCTTGTGGCAGTCCTTACAGCCGGTCGGCCCTTTTTTCATATCCACGTGGCAACCTTTACAAACTTTGTGGGCCCAGTCCTTGTTCTTCTCGGCAATCTTGCCGGGACCTTTCTCGTGGCACTTCTTGCAGTCTTTCAGAGCTTCCTGGTGAGCCTTGTGGGGGAAGCTTACCTTGCCCATGGAAGCGGGCAGTTCGATTACATCTGCTGCGAATGCTGCCCCGGCAAATGCGGTGACGGCCAGCATGGCTACTACGGCACTGATCTTTTTCATCGTTCCTTCTCCTTTTGTGGTGGTTACTGCGCTCAACGCAGATCTGATATGTGCAGAAACGGACTCAGCCGGGCTGAAAAACCACTATTCGTGAGCTCATGACGCTTCCGCGTTACTTAGCATATCGAATGCCAATCCGCAAGCGCTATCGCAACACTCTGTTATTGCTTAATAATATATGTTTTGTTATACGAAACACTGCTGCGTCTACCCCAATTAAGGCAGTAACTACGCCATTTGAAGTACGCCCCGACTTAAAGCACTTGCCATCCGTTCCCTGTTGCGAGTAAAGTTCGCCAACATAACTTGCACGTAGGGGGAAAACATGCCGCACCTGTCAAACAGAAGAGGTTTCACCTTGATCGAGATCATGGTCGTGATTGTCATCCTGGCGCTGCTGGCGGCTCTGGTCGGCCCCAAGCTGATGGGGCGCACCGATGACGCCAAGGTCACCGACGCCAAAGTTCAGATTAAAAACATCGAAACGGCCCTCAAGCTCTACAAACTGGATACCGGAACCTATCCCACGACCGAACAGGGATTGACTGCGCTGTTGACGAAGCCAACGGTCGGCGTTATTCCCAAAAACTACAAGGAGGGGGGGTATCTGGAAAGCAAGAAAATCCCCAAAGACCCGTGGAGCAACGATTACCTGTACGTATCTCCGGGAGAACACGGCGATTACGACCTTTTCTCCTACGGCTCCGACGGCGTCAAGGGAGGGGATGGAAAGAACGCCGACATCACCAGTTGGGATTCGAAATAATTATTTTGAGAATAGCGGTTGATATTTTTGAAATCTGAGTTATAGTTCATCACTGTAACATATTATTTTTATTATGAATGAATGTTTTTAGCGCGTGTAAACAGCACACATATTTTCGATTCGGGGAGGCGGCTGATGGCGCAGCAATTTGTTTATTTTTTCGGGAACGGTCAGGCGGAAGGTCGGGCTGACATGAAGAATCTGCTGGGGGGCAAGGGGGCCAACCTGGCTGAGATGACCAGCATCGGGCTGCCGGTTCCTCCCGGTTTTACCATCACAACTGAAGTCTGCACCGAATTTTACAAAAACAACAGCACCTATCCCGCTTCTCTGGATGCCGAAGTAAGGGCCAATCTGGCGCGGGTCGAGGAGCTGATGGGTCGCACATTCGGCGATCCGGTCAATCCGCTGCTGGTTTCTGTCCGCTCCGGTGCCCGTGCCTCCATGCCGGGAATGATGGATACCATCCTTAATCTGGGTCTCAACGATACCACCCTGCAGGGGATCATCGCCCAGAGCGGCGACGAACGCTTTGCTTACGATGCCTACCGCCGCTTTGTGCAGATGTACTCCGACGTGGTCATGGGGATGGACAAGCATGCCCTTGAAAAGCTGCTGGAGCAAAAGAAAGATGAGCGCGGGGTTCACCTCGACACCGAACTGACCGCAGAGGACTGGAAGCAGCTGATCGCGGCGTTTAAGGCGGCCATCAGGGATGATCTGGGCGTTGAGTTCCCCGAAGATCCCGAAGCGCAGCTGTGGGGGGCCATCGGCGCCGTATTCGGCTCATGGATGAACCAGCGGGCCATCACCTACCGCCGCCTCAACAATATTCCGGCCGAGTGGGGCACCGCCGTCAACGTGCAGTCGATGGTCTTCGGCAACATGGGGGATGACTGCGCCACCGGCGTGGCCTTCACCCGCGACCCTTCCACCGGCGAGAATTACTTCTACGGCGAATACCTGGTCAACGCCCAGGGTGAGGACGTGGTCGCCGGCATCCGCACCCCCCAGCCGATCAACCGCGCCAAGGAGACGAACCTCCCGCCGATGGAGGAGGTTATGCCGGAGTGTTACCAGCAGCTGGCAGCTATCCGCGACATTCTCGAAAAGCACTACAAGGACATGCAGGATATCGAGTTCACCATCGAAAAGGGCAAGCTCTTCATGCTGCAGACCAGAAACGGCAAGCGTACCGCGCCGGCAGCCATCAAGATCGCCGTCGATATGGTACATGAGGGGCTGATCGATGAGAAAACCGCCGTCCTGCGGGTAGCACCGGCCCAGCTCGACCAGCTGCTGCACCCGTCGCTCGATCCGCATGCGGTCAAAAATCGCATCGCCAAAGGGTTGCCGGCATCACCGGGAGCCGTCTCCGGTGAAGTGGTGTTCACCGCCGACGAGGCCGAATCAGCCGCCAAGACCGGCCGCAAGGTGATCCTGGTGCGTGTCGAAACCTCTCCGGAAGACATCCACGGCATGCACGCCGCCCAGGGCATCCTTACTGCCCGCGGCGGGATGACCTCACACGCTGCCGTCGTGGCCCGCGGTATGGGCAAATGTTGCGTTGCCGGCTGCGGCGACATCAAGGTAGATTATACCGCCCAGAGCTTCACCACCCGCAACGGCGTCGTCGTCAACCGGGGAGATGTGATCACCCTGGACGGTTCATTGGGTGAGGTCATGCTGGGAGCGGTGCCGACGGTGGATCCGCAGTTGACCGGTGATTTTGCACGCCTGATGCAGTGGGCGGACGGGTTCCGCACCATGAAGGTGCGCACCAACGCCGATACGCCCCATGATTCACAGGTTGCCCGCACCTTCGGGGCCGAAGGGATCGGCCTCTGCCGCACCGAGCACATGTTCTTCGACGCTGAGCGCATTGCTGCGGTACGCGAAATGATCCTTTCGGACGACGTCGAGGGGCGCGAACATGCCCTTTCCAAAATTCTGCCTATGCAGAAGGGGGATTTCATCGGCCTGTTCCGAGAAATGAAAGGGCTGCCGGTCACCATCCGCCTGCTCGACCCGCCGCTGCACGAATTCCTGCCCCAGACTGACCGGGATATCGAGGATCTGTCCAGAACCATGCGAGTGCCGGTCAACGCCATCAAGCACAAGGTTGAATCGCTGCATGAATTCAATCCGATGCTGGGGCACCGTGGCTGCCGACTGGGGATCACCTACCCGGAGGTGTACAACATGCAGGTGCGGGCTATCATGGAAGCTGCCTGCGAGCTGGTCAAGAACGAAGGGTTCAGCATCGTGCCGGAGATCATGATTCCGTTGATTGCCACGGTCAAGGAGCTGTCGGTGCTGAAAGCAAATGCCATCGTCGTCTGCGACGAGGTTATCGCCCGCTACGACGTTCCGGTGGAATACCTGATCGGCACGATGATCGAACTGCCGCGCGCCGCCCTGACCGCTGATGAGATCGCCGTCGAAGCCCAGTTTTTCTCCTTCGGCACCAACGACCTGACCCAGACGACCTTCGGCCTGTCGCGCGACGATGCCGGCACCTTCCTGCCGTTCTACGTCGATAACGGCATCCTGGCCGAAGACCCCTTCGTCTCGCTCGATCAGAACGGCGTCGGCAAACTGGTCAAGATGGCCTGCCAGCTGGGACGCTTAACCCGCCCCGGCATCAAGCTCGGCATCTGCGGTGAGCATGGCGGCGACCCGGCTTCGGTTATTTTCTGTCACAAAATCGGCCTCGATTACGTCTCCTGTTCGCCCTTCCGGGTGCCGATCGCCCGTCTTGCCGCGGCCCATGCGGCGCTGGGTGCCTGATTCCCTGCTGTATCAATTCTATCCGGGGGTGGTTCTGCCGCCCCCGGCACTGTTTCAGCGGATGAATCCCTGAATGCTCCGAATCATCACAATGGCCATACTCATGACTGTCACCACGCCCCCCGCACTTCCCATCTGTCCGGATTCGCCAAACTGCGTCTCCAGCCAGGCAGTGGACGACCACGCCATCGCACCTCTCCTTTATACCGGTGACCCGCGCACCGCCTTTGAACGTCTGCGTACACTTCTGATGCAACGTAGCGACGTAAAGATAATTTCGGCAGATGAAAGCAGCGTGAACGTCGAATTCAGAACCCTGCTCGGCTTTGTCGATGACGGCCTCTTCCTGCTGGACAGCACCAACAGCCGGATACATATCCGCTCCGCCTCCCGCAGCGGCTATTGGGATCTGGGGAAGAACCGCAGCCGGATCGAGGATATCAGGAAGGCGTTCGAACAATGAGCGGCACTGCGGAAGCGGCAACATATTTATATTACGTATTGATTTTTCAGCATTAGTTGTTATTATTTCAACTCGTGGCTGACAGACTTCGTAGCATGACATGGAGACTTTGCTGTGGCACGCATACTGGTAATAGATGACGAACCGGACATCTGTTTTATCCTGAAAACCTTTCTCACTCGCGATGGACATACCGTTGACACCGCAGAAAACGGCAAATTAGGCATTCAGTTGACGGAAGTTAACGACTATGATCTGGTTGTTACCGACATGATCATGCCGGAAATGGATGGCCTGGAGGTCATAGCTGCACTGAAGGCAAGGCCGCAGGCACCCAGGATCATCGCGCTCACCGGCGGTTCTGAAAGGCTTGATCGATCACTGCTGTTATCAACTGCCAAGGCGATGCGGGCTGACAAAGTCATCGCCAAGCCGATCGATATGAAAGTACTGCGGGCCGCCGTTGATGAAGTGCTGGCCGGATAGTTCCACATACATGCAGACGCCCGATCCTCACAAAAACCTGATGACTGAGGGGCAGCCTGCCGCCCAAACGGCGGAGCAGCTCCAAAATGGTGCGATGAACGCTGCGCAGCGGGCCAGCGAGCAGAGATATCGCTCCATGATTGATGCCTTCAGCGGCCTGATGTACGTCTGTTCCCGAGACTACCGCATCGAATTCATGAACAGAAATATGATTGAGCGCACCGGGCGGGACGCGACGGGGGAATACTGCTACACGGCGCTGCACAACCTCGATTCTGTCTGCGGGTGGTGTGTCAATAAAGATGTTTTTGCCGGTACATCGGTGCACTGGGAAACCAGGAGCCCGAAAGATGGCAGATGGTACGAAATTCACAACACCCCTCTGTACAATCCTGACGGCACAATTTCCAAACAGGCGATAATTTACGATATCACCGAGCGCAAACAGGCTGAGCGGGAGCTGCAGGAGGCGGTGGCCGAAGCCGAGGCCGCCAATCAATCCAAGAGCCGGTTTTTGTCAAACATGAGCCATGAGATCAGAACGCCGCTGAATGCAATCATCGGCTTTTCTTCGTTGATGCTCACAACGCCCCTGCAGCCACGCCTGCAGGATTATACCCGCAAGATCAACATTGCCGGAGAACTGCTGCTGAATATCATCAATGACATCCTCGATTTCTCCAGAATAGAGGCGGGGAAATTGAATTTTGAACAGCTCCCTCTCGTGCTGGAGTCGGTGCTGGCAACAGCAGTCAATGTGGTGCAGCACACGGCGGCAGAGAAGGGGCTGGAGCTCACGACATCGGCGCCACCGGAAACAGCCGACCGCCTGATCGGAGACCCGCTGCGACTCAAGCAGATCATCGTAAATCTGTTGGACAACGCTGTGAAATTCACTGAGCGGGGAAAAATATCACTGACCGTCGAGCTTCTCAAACGGGAGAACGACCGGCAGCAGTTCATCTTCACGGTCCGCGACAGCGGCATCGGCATTGCGGCAGACCAGCTTGAAAAACTGTTCCACCCCTTTACCCAGGCCAATGAAAGCACTACCCACTGTTTTGGCGGCTCCGGTCTGGGTCTCTCAATCTCGAAGCGGTTGGTGGAGCAGATGGACGGAGAAATCTGGTGTGAAAGCAGCCTGGGAAAGGGGAGCAGTTTTTACTTCACGGCATGGTTCGGCAGCTGTCTGGACGATGGCGTTGCCGCAACTTCGGATACCTTGCCGGCAGACGAAACCTTCGATTTTTCCGGCTACCGCTTTCTGTTGGTGGAAGACAACCTCGCCAACCGGCAGCTGGCAGCCATACTGCTCAAAGGAACCGGTGCCGTGGTGGATGAAGCTGTTAACGGCCAGATTGCGGTGTCGATGATTGCCAGCGGAGACGTTACCTACGACCTGGTGCTGATGGATATTCGCATGCCGGTGATGGACGGCTACGAAGCCACCCGGAAGATCAGGTCTGACAGCCGCTTCACCAACCTTCCCATTATCGCCATGACGGCCAATGCCATGCTGGAGGAACGCCAGAAAATCCTGGACATCGGCATGAATGAACATATCTCCAAGCCGGTTGACATCCGCTCCATGATGCGGATTATCGCATCGTTCCTCGGCGCACTACCGACGCCGGGTCAGCTCCCCGAAAAGCAGCCGAATGGAAACGGCGCCGTCAGCGAACCTGTGCCGGATGTAGTGCTGGATGAGGCCGGCGCACTGGATCGCCTCGACGGGAATGAAGATGTCTATGCCTGGCTACTCCGCTCGTTCGTGGAAAATAAGGCTGACGAGCTGACAGCCGTTCGTGAGGCCTTAACCGCCGGCGATACGACTGAGGCAGCACGTCACGCCCATAGCCTCAAAAGCAGTGCCGGCACCATCGGCGCGGTGGCACTGAAAGCCCTGGCCCAGTCTCTCGAAGCCGCCCTGGACCGGAACGACCCCGCTTCCGTCTGCAACGAAATTCTTGAAAGCTGCAGTGCTGAAATGGAGCGACTGGTGGCATACCTGAAGAGCCGGCACGGAACTGAAATTACGGCTACCCCTGAGAGATAATCAAAAAACGGTCATCAAACTGCGCCGCAAGCAGCGGCCTGACATCCTTCCACGCCAAACCTCCGCCGCCGCAACCGGGACGCGGCACGACGACTCTCTCCCAGCCGGATCGTCCGGCCAGCTCCCGCAGTTCCTCAGCCGAGCGGGCGATAATCCGGAGATCAGGCTGCGACCAGGCGGTTTCTTCGACCGGAAAGGTGACGATACCGTTCCCCAGGTCAAAGACATGATTCCCCTGTTCCGCCAGCATCCGCCCCAGTTTTTCCGCCAGCCCGGGAAAACGGGCAGCCGCCTGCCGCGCAACGCCGCGCCCCACCACCGCCCGTCCGTCTTTCGTCAGCGAACCGCTGGTAGTGATCACGATGACCCCCCCGGCGCCGTATTCCCATATATCCTCTACGGCCTCAAGCATTCCCGCGCCGAGCCGACCAGGTAATCGAACACCTCCCCGCGGGTCGCGACAAAGCGGGGCATCCGGTTGAGGATGTCCTCCAGCAGGTGCAGCACCTCTCCATCCTCGCTCTGCAGTTCATCCATCACCGCCGACATCATCGGCAGTATTTCATACAGGTCGTCACGGTTGAACGGGGCCGGATCGGGCAGACCGACAAACTTTGGTTCCTCGCGGTTGGCCACATCGCGGGGATATTTGAATTTGAAATCAGATGCCTTGACGATGATGGACATACAACCTCCGACTGCTGATTACCTCTGAAACACGGAGCAACGGTGCAACGGAGAATAAACAAAACAAAAAACTTTTTGAAAAATGTCTATTTAAGACGCGCTTTGTTGTTTGAATGTGCCTTCTACACTAAGATTTTTATTTCTCCGTTGCTCCGTTGCTCCGTGTTATTCAAACTGCCGTATCTCTGGTTAATGACCGCCGCAGCCACTGCCATTACCATTGCCGCTGCTGCAGCCACCGCCGCAGCCACCCGGCCTGACCACATCGGCTGCTTGCGGCTTGCCGCAGATATTCAGGGACGCCCGATCAACGAACCAGCCTGACTCCTCGTCCATACTCCCCTGCAGCTCGTTCTTTTTCAGCATCATCAGCACCCGCATTTCGGTGGTTTCCAGCAGGCGTGCTGCTTCAGCCAGCGGTACGAAATTGGTTCCTGCATCACACATGATATTCTCCTTTTGTTCCGCACCCTGAGCGTAGTCGAAGGGTCAGGCCGCCTTCGGCAGCTTTTCGTTTTCAAGATAGATTGACATCAATTCACAGTTGGTCAGGTCGCGCTTGCGTTTGCCTGCCATGCTCCGCGCTCGATCCAGCAAGGGGGCTGCCTGCGGGCGGCCGACGGTGATGCCCATGCTGCGGTAGCGTTCGATCAGCCCGCCGGTGCCGGAATGCTTGCCGACCACGATGCTGCGGACCAGGCCGACCTCGGCCGGGTCAAACCCCTCGTAGTTGTGGGGATCCTTGATAACCCCGTCGGCGTGCAGGCCCGATTCATGGGCAAATACCCGCGAGCCGACTACCGGTTTCGATACCGACAGCGGCCGGTGGGAAGCCTTGGCGACGAACAGCGACATCTCGCGGAAGCGGTGGGTGTCGATGCCGGTTTCGATGCCGCAGGCATGTTTCAGTCCCATGACCACCTCCTCCAATGCCGCGTTGCCGGCCCGTTCTCCCAGGCCGTTGATAGTGGTGTTGACGAAGCGCGCTCCGGCGCGGATGCCGGCGATGGTGTTGGCGGTTGCCATCCCCAGGTCGTTGTGGGTATGCACCTCAATATCGACGGCAGGAACCGCCTGCCGCAGGTACGAAACCTTGTCGAACATGCTGAAAGGGTCCATGATCCCCAGCGTGTCGCAGAAACGGAAACGGTCGCCCCCCAGCGAGCGGGTGATCTCCATCAGCTCCACCAGAAAGCCCATATCGGCCCGGCTGGCATCCTCGCCGCCGACCGAAACGTAGAGATCATGCTGCTTGGCAAAACCGAGCGCCACCTTGAGCTGCTCCTTGACCGCTTCGCGGCTTTTACGCAGCTTGTGAATGATCATCTGATCGGAGACCGACAGCGAAATGTCCACCGCCTGCACGCCGCAGGCGATACTTGCCTTAATTTCGGGCACCAGCGCCCGGTTCCAGGTTATCAGGCGGGCATGCAGCCCCAGGTCTACCAGCGACCGGATCCCGTCCTGTTCCTCTTTCCCCATGGCCGGGATGCCGCACTCGATCTCCCCCACGCCGATGGAGTCCAGCATGCGGGCGATGGCCAGTTTCTCCCGTTTCGAGAAGACCACGCCGGCGGTCTGTTCGCCGTCGCGCAGGGTAGTATCGTCGATAATCAACTGCCTGTTTTCTATACATTCCATATTTGCGTCCCACTACCGAAAAAAAGCCGCATTCCCGCCTGGAATGCGGCTTCGTTGCCGTTGTCTCTTCGTTACAGCACGACTTGCTGCATCGGACATACCAAAAATTTTCTGAGCTGGAAAAGAAAAAACGGTTGCCACGGATTATGTAAATCTTTA
Organism: Desulfuromonadales bacterium; assembly: GCA_037129245.1. Lineage (GTDB taxonomy): Bacteria > Desulfobacterota > Desulfuromonadia > Geobacterales > Pseudopelobacteraceae > JACRCG01. The sequence continues at coordinate 50,585 of JBAXVE010000009.1, read as the reverse complement.
CGATAATGGGGGGCAATTTCGAGCCATTCAGAAAAACTGGAGTTATTCACGGATAGGCTCTGATCTACGGGAGTTCCCGATCCCAATAATCCCAATTTTATGGGGGAGAACATGCTACAAAATGTGAGCGTGGGAACCAGGCTGTACGGTCTGACGTTCTTTTTGTCGTCACTGCTTGCAGTAATCGGCTTTACGGGCCTGCACAGTGCCGGCAGGGCCTTAGAAGCGCTGGACTCGGTGTATCGGGATAACACTATCCATCTCAAGAATCTAAAAGTAATCGCCGACATGTATGCGGTCGACATCGTTGACACGTCGCACAAAGTGCGTAACGGCAATCTTCGCTGGCACGAGGGGCGTGCGAATGTTGACAGAGCCGTCAGTACCATCGACACCACCTGGAAGCAGCTCCTGCAAATCAGGCTGGATGCCGATGAAAAGAAACTTGTTGACGAGCTGATACCATTAAAAAACGCGGCTGACGCCGCCGTGGCACAATTGACCGGCATCCTCAAGATCGAGGATTACACTGCCCTGACTCAATTCACCGTCTCTGACCTCTATCTCGCCATCGACCCTTTATCAGAAAAGCTCAACCGGCTGACTAATCTGCAACTGAAGGGGGCAGAGAAGGAGTATGTCGCCGGAACCGCTACCTACCGGAAGAATAAAACCATTTCCATCACGGCAATGCTCCTCGGCATTGTAATGGGGGCCTTTTTCAGTTTCGGTATCGTCCGCTCCATCACCCGCCCGCTTACCACCGGGGTAGAGCTGGCCGACCGACTGGCAAATGGCGACCTGACCGCTGAAATCACGGTGCGCGGCAGCGACGAAACCGGTCACCTGATGACTGCCCTGAAGAGCATGTCAGACAGCCTCCGCATAATCATCAACCAGATTTCCAGAACGTCATCCGAGCTGGCAAGTTCCGCACAGCAGCTGAGCCTCACCGCCGACCACATCTCCACCGGCACGGAAAAGGTCTCCATCCAGGTAGGTACTGTTGCCACGGCCGGGGAGCAGATGTCGGCTACATCTGCAGATATTGCCCGCAACTGCCAGATGGCTGCCGAGGGAGCACAGCAGGCGGCGCTCACCGCCATAAACAGCGCGGAAGTTGTCAGAAAGACCCTGGCAGTCATGGAAAAGGTGGCCATGCAGGTGCACAGTTCAGCCAGATCAATCGAGCAGCTGGGGACGCACTCCGTGCAAATCGGCGCCATCGTCGACACGATCAAGGATATTGCCGACCAGACCAACCTGCTGGCTCTGAACGCGGCCATCGAAGCGGCACGGGCCGGCGATCAGGGACGCGGGTTCGCAGTTGTCGCCGATGAAGTTCGCGCATTGTCTACACGTACGACCAAAGCCACTCAAGAAATCGGCGGGATGATCAAAACAATCCAGAAGGAGACGGAAGAAGCTATTCGCATCATGGAGCAGGGCGTTCTGCAGGTAGAAACCGGCACACTGGAAGCGGCACGTTCCGGGGAGGCGTTACAGGAGATTCTGGCAAAGGTCAATGACGTGGTCATGCAGGTCAACCAGATAGCCACCGCCGTAGAACAGCAGTCCGCCACAACCAGGGAGATTTCGGGCAACATGCTGCATGTCACCGAGGTGGTGCGGCAGACGTCGCAGGATGCTGAGGAATCGGCTGCGATGGCGACCCAGTTGAATGTTAATGCCAAAGAGCTGCAGCGGTTGGTGCAGCAATTCAGACTGTAGCCGGATGATTATGGGCACCCACGATTTTAGGCTCAATGAGTAAATTAGGGCTTTCAATCCATGCGCAACTGGCTATACTCCACCGAATTTTTATGGGATTAGGGGAAAACTATGAAAAAAGATCCTAAAAAACCACGACAAAAACAGACCGATTCCGAATCCCCGCAGGCACCCACCCATTACGTCGGCATCGGCGCCTCAGCCGGCGGACTGGAGGCAATCGAACTGTTTTTTACCAGTATGCCTGCCAACAGCGGCATGGCTTTTATTGTCGTGCAGCATCTCTCGCCGGATTACAAGAGTCTGATGGTGGAATTGCTCTCCAAGAAGACCGCCATGCCGGTGCATCGCGCCGAGGACGGCATGCTGGTGTTGCCTGATAATGTCTATCTGATTCCCCCCAAGAAAAATCTGACCATTTTTCACGGCAAGCTGCTGCTCTCCGATCAGGATCACAGCCGTGGCATCAACCTGCCGATCGATGTGTTTCTCCGTTCACTGGGTGAAGACCAGGCCGACAAGGCCGTCGCCATTATCCTCTCCGGTACCGGCAGCGACGGCATGCGCGGCGTGCGTACCGTCAAGGAGTGCGGTGGCACCGTTATGGTGCAGGACGAGGAGTCCGCCAAATTCGACGGTATGCCACGCTCGGCCATTTCCACCGGTCTGGCAGATTTTATCCTGCCACCGGCCAAGATGCCCGGCCAGCTGCTGGCGTTTGCCAAGCATCCCTACGTCACCAACACCGAACGCTCGGAAACGCTCCTCTCCGACGAGGACGGCCTGACCCGCATCTTTGCCCTGCTGCGGGAGAAGTGCAAAATCGACTTCACCTATTACAAGCCGAGTACCGTCACCCGCCGCATTGAGCGACGCATGTCCATCAATCAGACCGACACCATCAAGGACTACCTCAATTTCATGCTGAACTATCCCGGTGAAGTGGTCGCGCTCTACCGCGAACTGCTGATCGGCGTAACCAGCTTTTTCCGCGACCAGGGTGCTTTCGATTATCTGGCCGAAGTCATCCTGCCGGAGATTTTCAAAAACGCCGGCAAGCGGGAAGTCCGCTTCTGGGTGTCAGCCTGTTCCACCGGCGAGGAGGCCTATTCGCTGGCTATTCTGGCCAAAGAATGCCAGGAGAAACTGGGTGTCAATCATGATGTCAAAATATTTGCCACCGACATCGACCGCGATGCCATTCACTTTGCTGCCAGCGGTTCCTATCCGGAAAGTATCGCCGCTGACATTCCACCCCTGTTTCTGTCGAAGTATTTTCACAAGCGGGCCGACAATTTCCAGATTGCCCGTCCGATCCGCGAGATGGTTGTCTTTGCCCAGCACAACCTGATCAAGGACCCCCCCTTCACCAACATCGATCATCTCTCCTGCCGCAATATTCTGATCTACCTGCAGCCGGTGCTGCAGCGCAAAGTCATGGAATTCTTTAACTTTTCATTATCACCGGGCGGCATACTGTTTCTGGGGAGCAGTGAAACCACCGGCGATATGGGGGATTTCTTTGAGCCGTTGGATCAGAAACATAAATTCTACCGCTGTCGCGGGCGGGTCCGGCAGGTGGGTGATGCCGTCCATCTGCCGATGGTTACCGATACCCGCTACCGGGAAATGAAGGTACAGTTCGGTTCAGTGCGGCGCTCGCTGCATGTCAATGAAGAGGAACGGCAGCTTGAGCGTTTTCTGACGTCAGCCACCGAAGATTATCTGCCGCTGTCGCTGATCGTCAACGAGCAGATGGAGGTGCTGCAGATCATCGGCGACGCCGATGGGTATCTCAAATTTCCGACAGGAAAAATGGTCAACGATATTTCGAAGATGGCTGCCAAGGAGTTCTCAATCCCACTGGCTACCGGCATCCAGAAAGTCTTTCGGCAGAATCAGGAACTGCGCTTCTCAAACATCCGCGTCACCCGCCACGGCGTTCAAACATTGATCGACCTGCGCATCAAACCGTTACCGCACAAGAAACAGCAGGAACCGCTGGTAGCTGTATTCATTGTGGAGGTCAAACGCGAAACGGCCGAACCAAGTCAGGATGTACAATTGTACGATCTGTCCAAAGAAGCTGAAGAGCGGATGCGTGATCTGGAGCAGGAGCTGCAATTTACCCGCGAGAACCTGCAGGCCACCATCGAGGAGCTTGAGACCAGCAATGAAGAGCTACAGGCCACTAATGAGGAGCTGCTCTCCAGCAATGAGGAACTGCAGTCAACCAATGAGGAGCTGCAATCAACCAACGAAGAGCTGTTCACCGTCAATGCCGAATATCAGAGTAAAATCATCGAACTGACCGAACTGCATAACGACGTTGATAACCTGCTTTCAGCAACCCAGATCGGCAATCTGTTGCTGGATGAAAACCTTGAGGTACGGCGGTTCTCCAAAAAGACCGCTGAAATTTTTAAACTGCTCGACAGTGATGTGGGTCGGCCGATCACCCATATCTCTCACCACCTGGTTAATTGTGATCCGATCAAGATTATTCGTGAGGTGCAGCACAGCAGTCGTCCGGCTGAACTGGAAGTACAGACCGAGGCCGGCCAGTGGTTGCTGATGCGGGTGGTACCCTACTCCATCGGCCCCAAAGCGTTCTCCGGCACGGTTCTCTCGTTTGTCGATATTTCGGTTATCAAACTGGCAGAAGATGAGCTGCTTCGCTCTCAGCAGCTGTTTGCCGCCGTCGCCAATTATACCCCGGCACTGGTGTGGTTGTCCGGGCCGGACAAGGGCTGCACCTGGTTCAACGACACCTGGTTGAGGTTTACCGGGCGCACACCGGAACAGGAGCACGGCAATGGCTGGGCCGAAGGGGTTCACCCTGATGATTTGGACCGCTGTCTTAAAATCTACGTCGAGTCATTTGATAAACGGCAACCGTTCAGCATGGAATACCGCTTGCGGCGTGCCGATGGGGAGTACCGCTGGCTCTCTGATGAGGGCAGTCCCCGTTTTGATGACAAAAAAGGATTTATCGGCTACATCGGATTTTGTCTCGATATCACTGAACGAAAAAATATCGAAAGCCGGATGACTGAACGTGAAGCCCGGTGTCTTGAGCATCTGGCAAAGTTGAAAGCAGCAGGAGTGGAACTATGAACAAGTCCGATAGCAGCTACCGGCAATTACAGATACGCGCCGAAACCCTGTTGGAACAATCGGCAGATATCAAGGAAGCCCTTTCGCATAAGGACGTAAGCGAACTCATTCACGATCTCTCGGTACACCAGATCGAACTTGAAATGCAGAACGAAGACCTCCAGTGGGCTCAGCGGGAGATGCAGCAGGCGCGCGATGAATATGCCAACCTCTATCACCATGCACCGGTCGGCTATCTGACAATTGACCGGCAGGGGATGATACTCAAGCACAACCAGACGTTGGGAGCCATGCTGGGGGATGCCCAGGCCACCCACATCGGCGTACCGCTGGCAAGTTTCGTCTACCCGCACGACCGCGACGTCTATCTGGGGCGCTACAAGGCTTTTTTCAAAACCCCCGAGAGGAAAAACATTGACGTCCGACTCCACCAGCCTGGGGGGAAACTTTTATGGGTCCGGCTTTCGGGACGCAACGACAATTCACATGCACCGGGAAAAGAAAACGAAGAACGACTGCTGTTGACAGTGGCCGACATCAGCATGGAAAAACAGGCCGAAGAGGAGCGGAGCACGCTTGAAAAACAGATGCTCCACGCCCAGAAAATGGAAAGCTTGGTGGTGTTGGCCGGCGGCATATCCCACGAATTCAACAACATTCTGATGGCCATCATCGGCAATGCCGACCTGGCCATGATGCGCCTGAACCCGGAATCGCCGGTCGTGGACAACCTGAAACGGATTGTAACCTCCGCCGCCCGGGCCACCGATCTGGCCAAGCAGATGCTGGCCTATTCCGGCAAGGGAAAATTCAAGGTCGAGCGTATCGATCTGAACCGCCTGCTTGACGAGATGACCAACATGCTGGAGGTTTCCATCTCGAAGAAAGCACTGCTCCGTTTCAATCTGCACAAGCACCTCCCCCCTGTGGATGCCGATGCCTCCCAGATGCGCCAGATTGTGATGAACCTGGCTATTAATGCCTCCGAAGCTATCGGTGACGCCAGCGGTGTCATCGCCATCACCACCGGCTGCATGAACTGCGACCATACCTACCTGAAGGACGTACTGCTGGAAGAAAACCTGACCGACGGCCTGTATGTCTACCTCGAAATTTCCGACACCGGCTGCGGTATCGACCGGGAGACACTGCCGAAGGTTTTCGACCCTTTCTTCTCCACCAAGTTCGTCGGCCGTGGACTGGGATTGGCCGCCGTAATGGGGATTGTCAGGGCGTATAAAGGGGCCATCAAGGTGTACAGCGAACCGGGCAAGGGGTGCACCTTCAAGATTCTGCTGCCAGCCAGCGGGCGGCATTGAATTACCCGCAGCTCCCCATGGTCGCCAGCCCGTAGAGCAGCTGCGGCCGGTAATCCGGCTTCTTTCCGGCGTACATCAATTCATTGCTACCGGATATCCGCATTCTTTTCCGGTTGAAAAGCAGCAATGCTGAACGGTTCGAGGCCGGCGAATCCAGATAGATTTTTTTCTCAAATTGTATGCTGTCGAGTACGGCGTTGAGAACATTTTCCGCCGAACCGCTGTCGTGGGCCGAGAATGGGCCAAGCTGCAGATCATCACCACAGGGCTGGACCACCGCGCACCCTCCCGCTGATTCCACCAGACGCCCCCGTAATGTTGCAACGTTCAACAGTTCATCGCGCCGGTCGCCCCAGGTTTCATAATCAATCGAGTTGAGCAACGAACCTGGGATGCAGGAAAAAGGTGGCGCTTCGTTACCGGTATGACGCTGTCGGCCGCTGCCGCTCCAGCGGATGATGGTGTCGATGGCGGAAAAACCCTTTTTTTCATAGATTGTCTTGCCGGCTGTAGAGGCGGTCAGCCAGATGGTTTCGGCTCCGGCATTCTTCAATGCCTGCAAGGAGGCTTTAAAAAGCGTCTCCCCGAAACCCTGGCCGCGAAAGCGTGGCGCAACGATCAGATTGCCGATCCAGCCACTGTTTCCGTATTTGATTGAGGTGATAAAACCTGTCGTTTCATCTGAGTTATCACGAGACGTGAAGCAACCCTGCGGAAAGTGTCTTAGCAGAAAATCAAACTCCCACTGTTCAGCCAGCCAGTTTTCTGTCGCGGCAAGCTCCAGAAAGCGAGCAATGTCATTTCTGCCGAATGGCTCGATGATCATGCAGTCGGGCAGGCCGCTTCGGCAATCGTCAGATTCAGGTCCTGCCCGATCAGGCCGATGGCGTCGGCACGGCACTGCTTGCAATGGGCGAACTGGCCGATGATCCCTTCATTGGCCTTCTTCACGCTCTCCAGATACTCGTCGCTGGGTCGGATGATATGGGCCAGTTCGGCTTGGGGAATGATCGGCATGATGTTCATGACAAACGCGCCCAACTCTTTTACCCGCGCGGCGATCAACGGTATCTGCCCGTCGTTGATGCCGGGCGTCAGGACGGAATTTATTTTGATGGTCATGCCCAGTTCACCGGCACGCCTGACACCCTCAAACTGGTTGGCGATCAGGATCTTTGCTCCTTCAACGCCGGTGTAATGTCGGCCGTGATAGATGATGTGACGGTAAATTTGTGCACCGATCTCAGCATCAACAGCATTGATCGTAACCGTCAGGCTGTGCAGACCCAGTTCATAGAGCCGGTCGATTGATTCCGGCAGCAGCAGACCGTTGGTGCTCAGGCAGAGCATCAGCTGCGGAAACTCCTTTTTGACCATTTCAAATGTCTGAAAGGTTTCCTCATTTGCCAGCGGATCACCCGGGCCGGCAATGCCGATTACCTTGATGATTGGCCCGGCAATCGGGCTGGCCATCACGTCACGCACTTTTTCGATTGCCTGCTGAGGAGTCAGAATGCGGCTGGTGACGCCGGGGCGGGATTCGTTGGCACAGTCATGCTTACGGGAGCAGTAGCCGCACTTGATATTGCATTTAGGCGCCACCGCCAGGTGCATGCGGCCGTTCTTGTGATGATTGCCGCCGAAGCAGGGATGACCCTGGATTTTGTTCTTCATTTCGCACGCCGTCGCCATGTGAGTTCTCCTTGCTGGAAATGGAAACGCCCGCAGGAATGAATTCCGCGGGCGTCGTTGCCGTGCCAAGGCTAAGGCATAAGACGTGCCAGATTTGCTGAGGTGGTCCAAATGCGCCTGACAACCGCGTTGGGACTGTTTCCCGGCCGTCGGCAGCGTGGTACGCCTGCCCCCTCAATGCCGAGAAGACTTCTCTAGATGCCCAATTATTAATCAGTCATGGCGTCTCAGCGGAGATTGATATTTCCTGCACTAAACGTTTCCACTACGGAACGGACGCCGCACGTACCGCGCCGGCAAGCTGTTGTACATCATCCTTCGTCGTCTGCCAGGAACACATGAAGCGGGCGCCGCCTGAGCCGATAAACGAGTAAAAACGCCATCCGGCGCTCCGCAGACGCTCGGCAACCGTTTCCGGCAGCTCCACGAAAACCGAGTTGGCCTGGCGGGGGTACATAATGCGGATGCCGTCAATCACCGTCAATTCCTGTTCCAGCTGCGCCGCACAATCGTTGGCATGGCGTGCGTTATTCAGCCAGGCATCATCTTCGAGCATGCCGATCCAGGGCGCCGAAATGAAGCGCATCTTGGAAGCCAGCTGACCGGCCTGTTTGCAGCGGTATTCGAACTCAATGGCCAGTTCCCGGTCAAAGAAAATTACCGCCTCTCCAACAGCCATGCCGTTTTTTGCCCCCCCCAGGCAGAGCACATCGACGCCGGCCTTCCAGGTTATTTCAGCCGGCGAGACATTCAGCGATACGACCGCGTTGGCAAAGCGGGCACCGTCCATCTGTAGCCGCAGGCCGTAACGATGCGCCAGGCTGCCGGCCTCCCGAATCTCGTCTGCGGTGTAGACCGTGCCGACTTCGGTGGCCTGAGTCAGGCTCAGTACCCGCGGCCGCGGATAATGAATATCACTGCGTCGGATAATGCTCCGCTCAACTTCGGCCAGATCGAATTTTCCCCCTTCACCGGAGACATGCAGAATCTTGGTGCCGTTTGAAAAAAACTCGGGGGCGCCGCATTCATCGGTTTCAATATGGGCCAGATCGTGGCAAATAACGCTGTGGTACGAACGGCAGAGCGCCGCAAGCGCCAGGGAATTGGCCGCCGTGCCGTTAAAGACAAAAAAGACCTGGCAATCGGCTTCAAACACCTGCCTGATCCGCTCGCAGGCCAGCTCCGTCCAGGCATCGTCGCCGTAGGACGATACGAACCCTTGATTCGCCCGTTCCATAGCGCGCCATGCCTGCGGACATATCCCGGCGTAGTTGTCGCTTGCGAACTGGTTGAATACCTGAAGGCGAGTGCTTTCGCTTCCCATCAATGCCCCCTTTGTGCCGGGTAATCCTTGCCTGCCCGGACCTGATTATGGCATGAATATCATGGCTAAAAAGCCGATACCAGACTTTTTCAGCGGTGCCATGTGTGACAACTGTTGAATAGTAACCGACAAGCAGGTATTATTCTCAGCTGTCACATACATCATCCAATAGTGCAAGGAACAGCGACATGCGTTACAGCCGATTGCGGCGTACGCACAAAATAGGTCTGATTTGCCTGTTTACCGTCATTCTGACCGGAGTGGCCGTGTTGCGCGTCCCTTCTGTGACTGACGTGCCGGCAGCTTCACCGGTGGACAGGGCGATGGAAGATCTTTCGCGGGTTGAGTATCCCAGTCTCAGGCAGATCAAGTGGCACAGTCAATTCATTCTGCCGCACCAGACGCTGGAGTCACTTTTCGGAGCCGACTGGGTCTGGGTGGCCCGCTTCAACCGTGTTGACAGACGGCATGTCTATCCCGGAATGACCATCAAGGTCCCCGACAGGATGGCCGATATCCGTGGTTATACTCCGCTTCCCTCTGTTTATGAGCCGGCCCGCCGCCATGAGAAATACATTCTGGTCGACGTTACCGAACAGTGGCTGGGGGCCTATACGCACGGCAAACTGACATTTTCCGCTCCGGCGGCGACCGGCAAGGCGACAACCGAAACCCCCGTCGGGCTGTTCCGCATTGACGCACGCCACCTTTCGCATACCTCGTCGCTTTACAAGACCGCCGATGACGAGGAGCAGTATCCGATGGATAATGCGCTCCGTTTTCACATCGGTGATGACAATGTATCCTACTGGCTGCACGCCCGTGATCTCCCCGGCCGCCCGGCTTCCCACGGCTGTATCGGACTGTTTGACGAGAAAATGCAGCTGCGGGTATTCAACACCCCCCGGAACCCGGTTCTGCTGGACTCCCGCAAGCTGTACGCCTGGGCGGCAGGGAATGATGATTACGAAGAGGACAGCGGCGGCCTGGAGGAACTGGAAGACGGCCCGGTTGTGGAGGTACGCGGCACACTGCCCCGCTACCTGAACGCATCGCCTTCCATTTGAAGCGGAACAATCTCAATCAACGCCATGAAAACTATACCCAGGAGGGAACGTACCATGAAAAAACTGTGCATGCTGTTTCTGATATTCTCTGTCTTGACAACGCCTGCCTTTGCCGCCCGTCAGGTCTACCTGAAAGACGGCGGGGTGATCTCGGCTAAATCAGTGTGGCGCACGAAGGGGAAAGTGCATGTACTGGTAAACCGCGACACGCTCACCGAATTTTCGACATCGGAAATCAATCTCAAGCGAACCTTTCCCCGCCGGCGGGCCGTTGCTAAGCAGCCTGTTCAGAATCCGGTGCCGGTTGCTGCCGGCACGGTGCAGGCAACACCTGCCGCTGCCCCCCAGCCGGCAGCAGAGAAAAAATCGTCGCTGTCGCTCCCCTCTCTGCCGAAGCTGTCAGAAAAAAATCCCGAAAGCCTGCTACCGTCGAGCGGTTCCGGCGGAACCATCAAGCAGCATAAGAAAGAGATGGCGGAAAAAGCCGGCGAATAGCGCTCATGGCGAAAGCGGATACGGGAAATAGCGGCGGCGGACATGATTGAACCGGGCACACTGGCCATGTTTTTTGCCACGTCCGCCCTGCTGGCGCTCTCTCCCGGACCGGACAACCTGTTCGTCATGACGGTATCGGCCCAGCAGGGGCGCAATGCGGGTCTGCTGGTCACCCTGGGCCTCTGCACCGGCCTGCTGTTCCACACGGCTGCAGTGAGCTGCGGTGTGGCAGCACTGTTCGCGGCATCGGCCATGGCCTTCAATCTGCTGAAATACGCCGGGGCGGCGTACCTGCTCTATCTGGCCTGGCTCTCCCTGCGGGCCGGAGTGGCATCAGGTGCCACGTCAATCACGGAGCGTCCCGCCCATGCCGCCCTCTACCGGCGCGGCATCCTCATGAACATCACCAATCCCAAGGTTTCGATCTTCTTTCTGGCGTTCCTGCCCCAGTTCGCCGACCCGTCCCGACGGTACCTCCCCCTGCAGCTGATCCAGCTGGGGGGAGTATTCATAATCTCGACGATACTTGTCTTCGGCATCATCAGCGTTCTGGCGGGAACCGTCGGCGAGCGTTTCAGGCGGTCAGCCGGTGCTCAGAAATTTTTCAATCGCGCCGCCGCCGGCATCTTTACCGCCCTGGCGGTCAAGCTGGCACTGGCCCAGCGTTGATGGCACCGGCCACCCTTTACATAGTCGCCACGCCGATCGGTAACCTGGAAGATATGACCTATCGGGCGGTTCGTATTCTGGGAGAGGTTGACCTGATCGCCGCCGAAGATACCCGCCACTCGCTCAAGCTGCTCAACCACTTCGGCATATCCAGGCCGATGACCTCCTATTTCGATCACAATCAGCAGTTCAAAGGGGAGCGCATCCTGAATGCCCTGCGGCAGGGGAAAACGGTGGCGCTGATTTCCGATGCTGGAACCCCCTGCATTTCAGACCCCGGCTATCAACTGGTCCGGGATGCGGTTGCCGAAAATATTCCGGTGATCCCGCTGCCGGGCGCCTGTGCCGCCATTACAGTGCTCTCCGCAGCGGGACTGCCGTCTGATACGTTCACCTTTGCCGGTTTCCCGCCGTCACGCCAGGGAAAACGCCGCTCTTTTCTTGCTGAGCGGGGAGCCCTCCCCGGAACGCTGATACTCTACGAAGCGCCCCACCGGCTCACGGAAACCCTGCGCGACATCAGGGACGTGCTGGGAGAACGGCAGGTTGTCGTCGGGCGCGAGCTTACCAAAATCTACGAGGAGCTGCTGCGCGGCTCCGCCTCGGAGGTGCTGGAGCAGACCGCCGCCGGTAAAGTCCGGGGGGAAGTTGTGATCCTGATCGCCCCGGGAGTCGTGGAAGTTCAGGAACCGGAGCAGCTGTCAGACATTGTGAGCCGGCTCATGGAAGATCACAGCCGTTCCGTAAAGGACATTGCCAGGGAAGTATCCGAAACTACACGGTTTTCCCGCAATGAGGCCTATCAGGAGGCCCTTCGGCTGAAAAATAGCGGTGAATTGTGAAAAAGTGATGGAATTACAGATGGATATTGTGTTATAAGCGTCCAATTATCCTGAGGCGTTGGAGCAGTGGATGAAAATATGCATTTTCGGAGCCGGTTACGTTGGTCTCGTTGCAGCGGCCTGCTTCGCTGAAAGCGGCAACAGCGTCATCGCCGTGGATGTCGATTGCATACGGATCGAGCAGCTCACACGAGGCGAAATACCGATCTATGAGCCCGGCCTCAAGGAGATGGTGCTGCGCAATCAGACTGAAGGACGGCTCTCGTTCACCACGGAAATGGCGGAGGCGGTGCAGGCTTCCCTAGTCTGTTTTATCGCCGTCGGTACTCCCCCCGGCGATGACGGTTCCGCCGATTTGAAGTACGTGCTGGAGGTGGCCCGCGACATCGGCCGTTCCATGAACGGTTTCAGAATCATCGTTGATAAATCGACCGTTCCGGTCGGAACCGCCGACAAGGTTCGCGCTGCCGTAATGGAGGAACTTGCCGCCCGCGGTGTCGAGTTTGAATTCGATGTGGTATCGAATCCCGAATTTCTGAAAGAGGGTGCCGCCATCGAGGATTTCATGAAGCCTGACCGGGTTGTGATCGGCACCGACAACGTCCGCACGGCTGAAATCATGAAGGAGCTCTATGACCCCTTCATGCGCAAGCAGAACAGGATGATCGTCATGGACGTCCGCAGTGCCGAGATGACCAAGTACGCGGCCAACGCCATGCTGGCCACCCGTATCTCATTCATGAACCAGATTGCCAACCTGTGTGAACGTATGGGGGCCGACGTGGCGTCCGTGCGCGAAGGAATCGGCTCCGACTCCCGCATCGGCTACGACTTCCTCTTTCCCGGCCCCGGTTACGGCGGTTCCTGCTTCCCCAAGGATGTAAAAGCCCTCATCAGAACGGCCGGGGAGGCGGATTATGACTTTATGCTGCTGAAGGCGGTTGAGCAGGTCAATGAACTGCAGAAGGATATCCTGGCCGAAAAACTGATCCGACTGCTCGGCACCGCCAACACGGAAAAACCCTTAGCCGGTCGCACCATCGCCTGCTGGGGACTGTCCTTCAAGCCGCGCACCGACGATATGCGCGAAGCCCCCTCGATCACGATTATTGAGCATCTGCTCTCCGCCGGAGCGGTCGTTCGCGTTCACGACCCGGAAGCACTCAAGGAAGCCAGGAAGATCTTCGGCGACCGGGTGGAATACAGCAGCAACCAGTATGAGATACTCGCCGGAGCAGATGCCCTGGCGGTGATAACCGACTGGAACGAATACCGCAACCCCGACTTTGAGCGCATCAAATCCGCCCTTAAGTCCCCCTGCATAGTTGACGGACGCAACCTTTACAAACCTGACCGCATGGCTGTCGGCGGCTTCAGCTACATCCCGCTCGGCCGCTGCGGCGGCAGTATCTGCGAGGTGAAATAACATGCGCGTCCTGGTCACCGGTGGCGCCGGTTTTGTCGGATCCCATCTCTGCGAACGTCTGCTCAACGAAGGGCATGATGTTATCTGCCTCGACAACTTTTTCACCGGCAGCAAGAACAACATTATCCATCTGATGGACAGCCACCGTTTCGAGCTCGTCCGCCACGATATTACCGAACCGATCCTGCTGGAGGTTGATCGCATCTACAACCTGGCCTGCCCTGCATCGCCGGTGCATTACCAGTTCAATCCGGTCAAAACCATCAAGACCAGCGTGATGGGAACCATCAACATGCTCGGCCTTGCCAAGCGGGTCAGAGCCCGCATCCTGCAGGCCTCCACCTCGGAAGTCTACGGTGATCCCCACGTCCACCCCCAGACCGAAGATTACTGGGGAAACGTCAATCCCATCGGTATCCGCAGCTGCTATGACGAGGGGAAGCGGGTGGCGGAAACGCTGATGATGGACTATCACCGCCAGAACGGCGTGGATATTCGCATTATCCGAATTTTCAACACCTACGGGCCGCGCATGGCAGAGAACGACGGCCGGGTGGTGTCGAATTTCATCCTTCAGGCACTGAGGAACGAGGATATAACCGTCTACGGCGATGGTTCCCAGACCCGCTCATTCTGCTATGTTGACGATCTTGTCGAGGGAATGATCCGCATGATGGAGTGCGACGGATTCACCGGCCCGCTTAATCTGGGCAACCCGGTTGAAAATACAATCCTTGAGTTTGCCGAAAAAATCATTACACTGACCGGGTCACGGTCGAAAATTGTTTTCAAACCGCTTCCCCAGGATGATCCCCGTCAACGACGTCCGGATATTACCCTGGCCGGAAACAGGCTCGGGTGGCGGCCGCTTGTCTCACTGGATGACGGTCTCCGCATGACAGCGGCTTATTTTTCCGCGCAGTTGGCGAAAGGGTGACGCATGAACCTTCGTTTCCCCAAAAAAATGTATCTCATACCGGCAGGATGTCTCGTCTTTATCCTTTTTTTCACCGTGTTCGGCGATAAAGGATTGCTGCGCATCGTTGAATTGCGGCAAGACAAGAACAAGATTGATGCCCGGCTGGCCGAAAACCATTCCGACAATGAGAAACTGAAGCGGGAAATAGTTGCGCTCAAGTCCGACCGGCGTTATCTGGAAAGCATTGCCCGCAAGGATTTCGGCCTCGTGCGCAGCAACGAAGTCATCTACCAGTTTCCGCAGGAGAAGAAACGTTTGCCGTAACCAGTGGCGGATTCAACATCGCGCTTCACGGCATTTTTTTGATAAAACCGTCGATCAGGAAAGAAACCTTCATATATGATGCGAAACCGAATAGCTCCTCTGCTTGAAGCTGCTCTAAACGCCGCCAGCGCATCCCACGAGCTGACCACCCTCTTGCTGCCTGACATCATCATGGGCCTCCCCGCTAATCCTGAACATGGGGACTTTTCCTGCAACATTGCCATGCAGATGGCCAAAGGAGAGCGTAAGCCCCCTCGTCAGGTGGCCGAAATCATCTTGAAACATCTGGGCAACGGCGCCGGGCTTCTGACAAAATGCGAGATAGCCGGCCCCGGCTTCATCAATTTTTTCATCGCTCCCGCAGCCTGGCAGCAGGCCTTGCTGGAGATTGAGGAGCAGGGCGACTACTACGGACGAACGTCTGCCGGAAACGGTCAGAAAGTCCAGGTCGAGTTCGTCAGCGCCAACCCGACCGGGCCGTTGCACATCGGCCACGGCCGTGGGGCAGCGATCGGTGATACCCTCTGCCGGGTGCTGGATGCTGCTGGCTGGGACGTCACCCGCGAATTTTACTACAATGATGCCGGCGCCCAGATCAACAACCTGGCGCTTTCGGTGCAGGCGCGCTGTCTCGGGGTAGAACCGGGAGCTCCTGGCTGGCCGACCGACGGTTATCAGGGAGAGTACATTAAGGATGTGGCCGGGGCGTTTCTGGCGCGTGAGACAGTTGAAGCCGCCGACCAGAACACCGCCGCTTCGGGTGATCCCAATGACCTGGATGCCATCCGCAGTTTTGCCGTCGCCTGGCTGCGCCGCGAACAGGATCTCGACCTGGCGGCGTTCGATGTCAGGTTTGACGTCTACACGCTGGAGTCGTCACTCTACAGCGAAGGACGGGTCGCTGAAACGGTACGGCAGCTGATTGCCAGCGGTCATACCTACGAACAGGGTGACGCCCTCTGGCTCCGTTCTACCGACTTCGGTGACGACAAAGACCGGGTCATGCGCAAATCCGACGGCAGTTACACCTACTTCGTGCCGGATGTGGCCTATCATCTGGCCAAGTGGGAGCGGGGCTTTACCCGTGTTATCAACGAGCAGGGGTCGGATCACCACAGTACAATCACCCGCGTTCGTGCCGGCCTTCAGGCGCTGGCAGTCGGAATCCCGCAGGGGTGGCCGGAATACGTGCTGCACCAGATGGTAACCGTCATGCGCGGCGGCGAAGAAGTCAAAATATCCAAACGGGCCGGCAGCTACGTCACCCTGCGCGACCTGATCGACGAAGTCGGCCGCGATGCCACCCGCTTCTTCTTCCTGATGCGCAAACCTGACGCCCAGCTGGTGTTTGATATCGATCTTGCCACACAACAAACCAATGAAAATCCGGTCTATTATGTCCAATACGCCCATGCCCGGATCTGCAGTATTTTTGAGAATGCCGCTGAAAAGGGTTGTGCTGTACCGGAACGGCCGGCTCAATCAGACCTCACTATTCTTGACACTCCCGAAGAGCTCCAGCTGATCAAGCATCTGACCAGGCTTCCGGCTACGATTAACGACTGTGCGGCTCATTTTGAACCCCACCGCCTGACCTATTACCTGAGTGAGCTTGCCGGATCTTTCCACAGCTTTTATAATAAAAACCGTGTAATCGGTGATGACCGGCGTGTAACCCTTGCGCGCCTCTACCTGCTGAAACGAACTGCCCAGACCATCAAAAATGCCCTGACGGTTCTGGGGATATCGGCGCCGGAGCGAATGTAGCGGAGACCATTATGCGAATCGACTACAGCGAACCAAAAAAATCCTACGTTTCAACCCAGGCGGGCCAGTCCCGTACCCGCAAGGAATCACCATCGTCAAATTCACCGGTTATTGCGATCTGCATCACGGCAGTACTTTCACTGTCAATCGGATTCGGCAGCGGCTGGATGTTCTCGCAGCGGGCTGCGAAAAAAGGGTTTGAAATGGCGACGAAGCAGAAAAGCCTTGAATCTTCAAACCGCCAGTCCGAAACCAGCCCTACAGCCCAGCAGTTGCCACAGCCGATGGCTCCGCCACCGTCGCAGGTGACTCAGACGTCTCCGGGAAAGCAGCAAGCAGGAGTTGCTGTTCCGCAATCTGCTTCACCGCCTCCTCAGGGAACCGCCGATCCGCAGCTCAGCTTCTACAAAACCTTGCCGAGCGGACAGAAAAGCAACGTAATCGGCAGCGGTATCAACAGCAAGGAGGAAAAACCGGCCAAACAGACACTGCAGGCCGCGATTCCCTCCAACGTTGCCAGGCCGACTTCCCAGCCCCAGCAGACTCCAGTTGAAGCTGCCGCACCCCCTGTTCCGACTGCCGCATCCAAAGGAGCGACAAAAACGGAGTCGGGAGGATTTGTCGTTCAGGCAGCCTCCCACAGCCTGAAATCGGAAGCCGAAACCTTGCGAAGCAAGCTGGCCAGCAAAGGCTACAACGCCTACATATCAGAGTCCCAGCAGGGCGATAAAGGCACCTGGTACCGCGTCCGCGTCGGCAAAAAGCTCGAACAGGATGCTGCGAAGGAACTGGCCGGCAAGCTCGGCAAAGGGGCCATCGTGGTCCCGGACAAAGAATAATACCAATTCCAGAATTGGAATAACAGGAACGAGGATCCGCTATGTGTGGAATTGTTGGATACTCAGGAGACAAGCCGGCAACACCTGTCATCCTGGAGGGGCTCAAAAAACTTGAGTACCGCGGTTATGATTCCGCCGGCATAGCCACACTGACGGGGCATGAATCCGCCATCCGGCGCAGCGAAGGGAAGCTGATCAATCTTGAACATCTGCTGGCCGAGCAGCCGCTTACCGGCAGTATCGGCATCGGGCACACCCGCTGGGCGACACATGGCCGCCCCTCTGAAATCAATGCCCACCCCCACAAAGCCGGACCGGTCATCGTGGTTCACAACGGTATAATCGAGAATCACCTCCAGCTGAAGGCGGTTTTGCGGCAGGCCGGGCACACCTTCAAAAGCGAAACCGACACGGAAGTGATTGCCCATCTTATCGAGGAGCACCTTAAATCCGAACCCGATTTCGAAAAGGCCGTCAGGCTGACCCTCGCGGAGCTTCATGGCGCCTACGCGGTCTGCATACTCGATGAAAACGAACCCGATACGCTCATAGCCGCAAAAAACGGTTCGCCGATGGTTGTTGGCCTTGGTGAGGGTGAATATTTCGTCGCCTCGGATATCCCTGCTATTTTGGCTCATACCCGCGAGATGGTGTTTCTGGAAGACGGCGAAATGGCCGTATTCCGGCAGGGGATGCCTTTTTTCTCAACAATTGCAGGAACCCAGCTGGAAAAAGTGCCCCGGCATATCGACTGGTCGCCGCTCATGGCCGAAAAGGGTGGCTACCGCCATTTCATGCTGAAGGAAATTCACGAACAGCCGCGCGCGGTTCGTGATACCGTCGCCGGACGTCTGCTTGAGAGTGAAGGAGACGTGTATCTTGAAAATCTGCAATTCAGCGACCGTCAACTATCAAGCTTCAAGCGGATTGTCATCATAGCGTGCGGCACGTCCTGGCATGCGGCCCTGCTCGGCAAAGTCTACCTGGAAGGTCACTGCCGGGTACCGGTGGAAGTCGACATCGCTTCCGAATTCCGCTACCGCAATCCGGTTATCGATGACAGCGTGCTTGCCATTTTCATCTCCCAATCGGGCGAAACGGCCGATACCCTGGCTGCCCTGCGCGAAGCCAGGAAGCATGGAGCTACGGTCATGGCGATCTGCAACGTCGTGGATTCGTCAATCGCCCGGGAGGCCGTCAATGTGATCTATACCCATGCCGGGCCGGAAATCGGCGTCGCATCAACCAAAGCGTTTGTCACGCAGCTCACGGCGCTCTATCTTTTCACCGTTCGCCTCGGACGGGCCAACTGCACCATCGACGTCGTCACCGGTCAGAAGATGATTGCCTCCCTGAAAAAAGTTCCCGCCCTGCTGGAAGAAACCCTCCGGCTGAACGCGCTCACGGAAAAAATCGCCAAGAAATACATGAACGCCCGTGATGTCCTCTACCTCGGTCGCGGTAAAAGTTACCCGATTGCTCTCGAAGGAGCCCTCAAACTCAAGGAAATTTCCTACATCCATGCCGAGGGATATCCGGCCGGTGAAATGAAGCATGGGCCGATAGCGCTTATTGACGAAAACGTTCCGGTGATCGTTCTGGTACCTAAGGACAGTTCCTACGAGAAGACGGTTTCCAATATGGAGGAGGTTATAACCCGCGGCGGGCGAGTGATAGCGGTCTGCACGGCTGGTGACGTGAATGTTGCCCAGCGGGTGGAAACCGTGATTGAAGTACCCGACCTGAATGAGGACCTCAATCCGATGTTGCTTTCAGTGCCGCTGCAGCTGCTGGCCTACCATATTGCCGTCCTTAAGGGGACTGACGTTGATCAGCCCCGCAACCTGGCGAAAAGCGTTACGGTGGAGTAGTTTTGTTTAGAATGTGATTCTCACAAGAATGAAATACACAAAAAAGGGACTCGCCGGTTACGCAAGTCCCTTATATTTATTTGGTTGCGGGGGAAGGATTTGAACCTTCGACCTTCGGGTTATGAGCCCGACGAGCTACCAGACTGCTCCACCCCGCGATAAATGAACTGTCTGTTTACCATGTCCGACATTCTATTGTCAATATAAAATTTCATGTATGACCACATGAACAAACCACACCTTAAAGAGGGCAATTGAGTTGAAGATATGGATTGATGCCGACGCCTGCCCACGGGTGATCAAGGAAATTTTGTTCCGGGCATCGGAACGGCTCCAGATTCAGGTATGCCTGGTTGCCAACAAGAAATTATCGAAACATGAAACCCATCTTATCGAGTCCATCATTGTTGAGAACGGTTTTGATGTCGCGGATGATTACATTGCAGAGCATGCAACTCCGGAGGATGTGGTAATTACAGCCGACATTCCGCTTGCTGCCCGGATCGTCGCAAAGGGAGGAGTTGCCCTGGATCCGCGGGGAGAGCTTTACACCGAGGAAAACGTCGGCGAAAGGCTTTCCATGAGGGACCTGATGATGGAACTTCGGGCTGGCGGGCTTGTACAGGGCGGTCCGTCACAATTCAGTCTGTCAGACCGGCAGCGCTTTGCCTCGTCTCTTGATCGACTTCTCACCCAAATCCTGAAAGGGAAGTGATCCGTGTAATTTGACACTAATCAAGTCTCTATGAAACGCGGGTGACTACTATGCGGTTCGCCTCATCACCGAAGTATCGCTGGTACATATTTTTCATGTGCGGCATTACATACGTTATTTCAGGGTTCTGGCGTGTTTCCACCTCTGTGATGGCTGGTGATCTGGCCCGCGACCTGTCTCTTTCTCCCGAGGTACTCGGCCTGATGGGGGGAGCCTTTTTTTATTCGTTCGGCATGGCACAACTCCCGATGGGGCCTCTACTGGACAGATTCGGTCCTCGCAGGGTCATCAGTCTGCTTGTCTGCATCGGCGCGGCAAGTGCCGTCATATTCTCTCTGGCGGGTAACGGGGCGGTAGCGGTGCTGGCACGTGCCGGCATCGGTCTTGGAATGGCCGCTGTACTCATGGGATCGCTGAAAATACTTACAACCTGGTTCTCGCCCCGGGAATTTGCCACATTGTCCGGCACTCTGATCGCTTTCGGGAATTTGGGCGGGGTCGGAGCCACAACTCCGCTGGCGTGGCTGTGTGACCGCCTCGGGTGGCGATGGGCCTGCGGCAGCATGTCGGTCATAACCCTGATGCTGGCAGCAGGTATATACATTATCGCCCGTGATTGTCCGCCGAAAGCAGACGGAATACCTTCAGATCAACCCTCTTTGGCTGAAATTCGAGCCGGCTTGCGTACCGTATTCTGCAGCAGAACATTCTGGCACCTTGCACCATTAGGATTTGCATCTTACGGAGCATTGATTACCGCGCAGGGTTTGTGGGGTGTGCCTTTTTTGATGCATACCTACGGGATGAACAAAACGTCCGCAAGCAGTGTGCTGCTTGCCATCCCCGTCGGCGTCGTCTTTGGGGCACCTGTATGGGGTCGCTGGTCGGATAAACTTGGAAAGCGCAAGCCACTTGTCACGCTGGGACTTGGTGCCATGCTGGTGCTGTTTGCCAGTCTGGTTCTCCATCTGCCGCTGCCGCGATGGGGTCTGTCGATACAATGCTGGCTGCTCGGATTCAGCAGTGCATCGCTCTACATACTATACACGCAGGTAAAAGAGTCTTTTTCTCTTTCAATCGCCGGTACCGCCCTGACCGCACTTAATTTCTTTGTCATAGTGGGGGCCGCTGTTTTCCAGCAGCTGACCGGTTTTATAATGGGACAGTGGCAATCATCCATCACCACCGGCCTTCCATTGGCCGCCTATCAGTGGGGGTTTGGCGTTTCGGCGGCCATACTGGCGATTGCTCTCACCCTGTATCTTTTCAGCAGCGATACTCATATCGAAAGTACTTGTGAATAGCAGCGTGTGTCATGTGCAAGTCCCCTAACCACGTTCCGGAATAGACCGGATACCTTCCGGTTTCCAGGAGACGACAATCCTGCCGGAGCTAATCCCCGTCATGGCTGTATTCCTTGTACGCTCCGGCACAGATGATGATATCGCCCATTTTTTGAAGATAGGTGGTTTTGTGCTCCACCTCGTTTGTTTCCGGATTAAGGTACATGTAGTCCACCCAGCCGGAGCCCTTTGTTTTGGCTTTCTCCACGATGTCCCGGCGGAAGAGCTTCCCGTCATTGTCGGGGACATCGATCAGGTTTTTCCCGATGAGAGCCGGATTCTTCGGGTGTGCTACCATAACACCTTGTAGATCGTAGGCAAAAACATACAGTTCACCCTTGTCAAATTGCCCTCTGGGCTTACTGATCTCTGCCAGGGCCTTCCCTTTCCCCTGATATTTCACAAATGCGGCAGCATGTTTCACCAGCGATTTGGCATCATCCTTACCGGATGCACATGCAATCCCTGAAAATCCAAACAGACCGGTTACCAGTGCGGCTAACAAAATAATGGACAGTTTTTTCATGGCTCACTCCTCTGCAGGTAGTTATCGGTAGTCAGTAATCCCATCTGTTGCGGAAGGTACATCTGCAGCGCCTCCCGTAGCAGGTGGGAGGCACTCTTGTTTGATGCCTTCATGAAAAGTTCCAGCGCTGCTTTTTCTTCGTCGGTAATCCGGATCGATACGACGTTGTAACGTGGATTCTCCTTGCAATATGACATACGGTAGACCTCGTGATGGGAAATATCATTCGGCCAGGGCCGGTTCAGCCGCATCAAGCACCTGCTCAGGATTTTCGGCTTCTTCCTCGGTTTCATTGTTCAGCATACGATCCATTTTAGCTATGTCAAGCTCGTTCTCCCAGCGGGAAACAACCACTGTCGCCACACCGTTGCCGATCAGGTTAGTCAGGGCGCGGGCTTCCGACATGAAGCGGTCGATCCCCAGAATCAGAGCCAGGCCAGCCACTGGAATGGTTGGAATCGCGGCAAACGTTGCGGCCAGTGTAATGAATCCGCTGCCGGTAACACCGGCGGCTCCCTTAGAGGTCAGCAGCAGTACGCCAAGAATTGTTAAGGTCTGAGTCATGGTTAATGGCGTATTAGTCGCCTGGGCCACGAAGACTGCCGCCATGGTCAGATAGATTGATGTACCGTCAAGATTGAACGAATAGCCGGTGGGGATGACCAGGCCGACCACCGACTTGGTGCAGCCGAGATTTTCAAGCTTGGCCATCATGCGGGGGAGAACCGATTCGGATGAGGAGGTTCCCAGTACAATCAGCAGTTCCTCCTTGATGTACTTGATAAATTTTACGATGCTGAAGCCGCACAATTTGGCGATTGCACCCAGGACGATGAATATGAACAGCAGGCAGGTGATGTAAAAGCTTCCCATCAGCATGCCCAGTTTGGTCAGTGTGCCGAGACCGAATTTGCCGATGGTGAAGGCCATGGCGCCGAAGGCGCCGATGGGCGCCGCCTTCATGATCACGCCGACGATGCCGAACAATACGTGGGCAACCTCGTCAATCAGCTTGAACACCACTTTGCCGCGCTGGCCGAGCATCGAAAGCGCGAAACCGAACAGGATGGCGAAGAACAGTACCTGCAGGATATCACCCTTGGCAAAGGCATCCACGACACTGCTGGGGATGATGTTGATCAGGAAATCCACCGTGCTGTGGGCCTGTGCCTTGGAGGTATAGGTTGCCAGCGCCTTGGTGTCGAGCTTGGACACATCGGCGTTCAGTCCGACGCCTGGTTTGACGATACTGACCACCAGCAGGCCGATTGCCAGCGCAAGCGTCGAAACAACCTCGAAATAGAGCAGTGCTTTGGCTCCCACCCGGCCGACTTTCTTCATGTCTTCCATACCGGCAATGCCGGTCACTACGGTACAGAAGATCACCGGCGCGATGATCATCTTGATCAGCTTGATGAAGCCGTCACCGAGCGGCTTCATGGCTGCCCCGGTTTCCGGGTAGAAGTGGCCGAGGCATACCCCTAAGCTGATGGCGACAAGTACCTGGAAGTAAAGATGCTGATAAATCTTTTTCCCGTTCATGCGATGGCTCCTTTTGATTGCCGTGAGGTGGGTGTGAATGTCCAAAAACGATGTCACACATTTCAGCAAGTGCAGTGCCAAGAATGTATACAAATTGAATCATGCTGTTTTATCAGGATAATCAGTTATACGGCCCTACGGATGACGCGTCGAAAGGGTATAACCATACCGAAGCGGGCGACAGTGGATTTTAAATATTCATGAATAATTACAGCATGATATCTACATATAAAACCGGTTATGTCCATAACTATGGTTATACCGTTTCGAATGGTGTTCCGCGACAAGGTCTACGCGCACGCACGCGAGGCAGGGTAAATGTTATTCAGGGAGTTTTGATAGAAAAGCGCTGCCTGGGGTAATCAATAGTCAGAACAAAGTTGGATAGGAAATTGGCGACACCGAGCAGGACGGTGTTGAGGCCGGGGCAGAAATCTACAGGAGTATTCTGGATGGAATGTACTATAGTGACATGGTCGGTGATGGAGAGAATGTCGATGCGGGTTATATGTGCATAGACCGTAGCAGCTCCACCGGCTGTTCCAATGGAGGATGGATTGCCAGCATTAAGCTGATGACCGATGACAGGCGCGACTGCGGCAGGTATTGCACAATCATCGGCACCGGTGTCAATAAGCCCCCAGGTTCTGTAAATCAAGCCTGTGTCAGGGTTGTGTATGCGGATGGGAAGCATAGGCCGGGGCGGAGCCCCCGGCGATAGCGTTGTAAAGGGATATTCTACGATGGGCATCAGTAAATATAGGTCATGTTTTCTTTTGGGATAAAGACAATCACCGGCTCTTTTGCCCCGGTTTTTCCTGCTGCGTTCATCACCCGCAACGGGTCTTTGCCTGATGCAACGACACGATTATTGGTGAAAGATTCCAGTGCAACATATTTGCCTTCATATTTCTTTTCAGCCACCAGAGCCTGGCTCTTCATAATGTGTAACTCCTTCCGCGTTTGGCAAAGCTACTTTGTAAAACGAGATAGTAGCTTATACCACCAGATAAACCGAAAGCAAACGAAATCGGAATAGCCAAGGGTGCTTACGGCTTGATGTAAGCATTCAGCCCGATAGTAACCGGCTTACCGTCAACCATTGCAGTTGTAACGGCATTTCCCCTTGAGCTGGCGACTACCAGGGTCTTGCCGGATGATGAAGGTGTTGGTGTCTCCAGGTCAATTTCGATGCAGAGTTTGTTACCTTTTATTTCGACGGTCATTGCCATGGTGTTTCTCCTTAATTATTTGATTGATAGGCAGTAAACGATTCAGAACTCGCCCTATAGCGATATTAAAAAATCTACGACAGTAAAAAAATATTGCTTTCATCATGATAAATCGTATACTGACTTCAAGCCGAAAGGCTGGTGGCCCTTTACCTAAGGTTTAGGACCGTGGCTGTGCCTCAGTCGCCGTTAAGACTGGGGCTTTTTTGTTTCTAAAAGATGACTTTCCTTCCGAATTTTCTTCAAACAGGTTTCAATCTCCAAACTCTTCAAGCCTTTTGCTCATCTCTTCCGGGGACGGGAAGAATTTTTTCAGTTCTTTTGGCAGTTTGTTTGAAAGTTTGTATGTTGAAACGCCGATCGGTTTATTGCTGTCTTTCAGCGCATATTCAACAAATGTCCTGCTTTTCTCTTTACAGAGTATAATGCCGATAGATGGCTCTTCATGAGGTAAACGAACGGTGTCGTTAAGCGCCGAAAGATAAAACTGCATCTTACCGGCGTACTCCGGTTTGAAAGCGCCGATTTTCAGTTCGATTGCAACAAGGCAGCGCAACTGCCGGTGATACAGAAGCAGATCGATGAAAAACTCTGCCCCGTCAATTTCCAGCCGATACTGATTGCCGACAAAGGTAAAGTAGCCGCCCATCTCGACCAGAAATTTCCGCACATTATCTACCAGCGCCCGTTCAAGCTCCTTTTCCGAGTGTTCCTCTGCCATCTCCAGAAAATCGAACGTGTATTCATCTTTCACTGCCAGTTTTGCCTGGTACCGGTATTTTTCCGGCACCGCTTTGTCAAAATTGGTCTGGTTGGCCATGAACCGTTCAAAGGCTCCGGCCTCAAGCTGATTGATAAGGACATCTTTTGTCCAGCCGAATTTCTTTGTCACTTTGATGTAAAACTCGCGTTGAAGAATGTCTTTGCAGCGTTCCATGATGATGACATTTTTCGTCCAGCTAATTTCTGCAGCCAATGGTTGCAGTTTTTGATTGTCCTTATATGCCAGATAAAAGTTTTTCATGTTCCAGAGGTTTCGTGCGGAAAAACCCTGCAAGCCGGGGAACTCGTTTTGTAAATCCCTCGCCAAAGTTTCTACCACCGCCTTGCCCCAGCCAAGCTGTTCTTGTCTGCTGACTATTGATTTTCCGATGTCCCAGTACAGACTTATAAGTTCTTTATTTACCGCCTTCAGCGCAGCGTACTGGGCTTTGTGGATTCTCTCCTTCAATTCCAGAAGAAATGTTGCGTATTCTGCGGGCAGGATGCTTTTCATTGTCTAGCCTCCACCACAGTAATCTCATCTTTTTTGTCACGCGGACAGGCCAAAGCGCCGATTACCATAAAAGGGTCTTCGGGGTTTGATGTATGCCTGCTTTCGGCGCAGTAGACGTTTAAATGGGAGGCTTTGGGGTGGCTCATGATTTTTCCTCCACCACGGCGATCTCCTCGTCCGACAAGCCGTAGGGACCATGGACGGGGTATTCTGACTTGAACTCAACGTCGAGTTGTTCGCCGTTGGCAACTGTGGTGATGAGCTGTTCGTAAGTAATCATCTTTTCCTCTAAATCAAGTATTTTCGCTATTGTGACTCCAGCACGTTTTCGAGACGGTCTATGAGTCGCTTAGCGCGACGAACCTCTTCTTCATAAAGTGGTGTGGCATTGCCGTGGGATTCCGGGTTCAGGACACGCTCGGTCATCTCCAGTATATAGCAGGAAATGTGAGGGAATAACACGGGAATCCTTCTTCATTAAAGAAGTATTTACGCAATGTTACAAGGGGGGAGCCCCCAGAGGGGCGGACGGGAGGCGGGTAGGCTCGGGGGCTGGCGGCATCCGGCGTGCGCGACGGGTAAAGCCAGCAGTCCGGGCCTGCCTGCCGGGTGGGCGCTGGAATGAAACGAAGGGGGAAACCCGGCATGTGCGGCAGCATGCACATTTCCGGGGAGCCGCCGTAGAAGAATTACGATAAGATAAGAACTTTTCAGAATCAGGCAGAAACCATGAAACCAATATTGAAAATAACCTTGTCACATAAAATACACTTGACAGCGTCCGGAGTATTTAGTACCCACTCTGAAAACAGGCACTGAGTGCCTGCTGCAGGTAGTTGTGACCATGAGCACCGTGCCGAAAGTTATTTGTTTCGTACCGGCTTCATATTCCATGTGCAAAGGAGTATTCGCATGTCAGACAACAAACACATCGTCGTTATTGCAGTCGCAGGGGCATTACTACTGATTGCTACGGCATCTTCAGCTCTAGCCGTGACTGGGGAGGAACTTGAAAACCGGGGCAGGGGCGATGTGCAGCAAGGGCGCCAGGACTTTGTCAAAGGGAGAAGTCTGGAGGCCCAGGGAAAACGCCAGGAGGCGATAGGGCGCCGTCAAGAGGAGGTCGGTACCCGGCAGTACAATGAGGGAATAGCCAAACAGCAGCGTGGACGGGAGCTTATCCGCGAAGGCAAAACAGCCGAAGGGCGCGCACTGCTGCAGGAAGGAACCAGGGAGAAAAATGCCGGCGCCAGGAATACGAAAGTCGGAGCCCGCAACGTGGCCGTGGGGGGGCGCAAGGAAGCCGCCGGCTATAATGAAAAACAGCTGGGAAAACAGGAATACCGCAAAGGTAAGCGGGAGATCGCCGTCGGGAAACGCAAAGAAGCTCTGGGGCAGTAGCCCACGGCATGTTTTGGGGATTCACACCGTGATGGTAGTCCGGTAATCAGCTCCGGGCAACCTTCAGTCGCTTGCTGAGAGCCGGCTGGGAAATGCCCAGCAACCGGGCAGCGATGGACTGGTTGCCACCGGCGCGCTGCATGGCCTCCCGGACAAGCATCTCTGCGGCTTCACCGAACGTAGGCAGCCGTTCCAGAGTCGAAAACAGGCTGGTTTCGGAAACGGCTGCCGGGGCGTCGAGGCGGGTAGCACTGTCCGACGGCGTGCCGATCGCCTTGCGGAACGTCTCCATCGAGAGAATCCGGTCGCGGTGCACACTGACGGCATTGTAGACCAGAGCTTTCAATTCCCGGACATTGCCGGGAAACTGATAGGTAGCAAGCAGCTGCACCAGTTCGCGGGGCGCGGTCGGCTTTTTCTTCCCCAAACTGCGCGCGGCTTCGGTCAGAAAATGATCCAGCAGCTGCGGCAGGTCACCTTTCCGTTCGCGTAGCGGTGGAACGGTAATCAGATGGGTGCAGAGCCGGTAGTAGAGGTCACGACGGAATGCCCCGCCGGCCTGTTTGGCGAGCAGATCCTGGTGGGTTGCAACAATCACCCGTGCCTTGAGCCGTTTGGGGCGGTCACTCCCCAGCGGGAAATATTCCCCCTCCTGGAGCAGCCGCAGCAGCTTCACCTGAGAGGCGATACTCAGATCACCTATTTCATCAAGAAAAAGAGTACCCCCGGCCGCTTCCTCGATCATGCCGCGCCGAGGCTGGTCGGCGCCGGTAAAAGCCCCTCGCAGGTGCCCGAAAAGGGTATCGGCAAAGACGACGTCATCCAGTCCGGCCACATTGACCGAGACCAGCTGGCCCCGGCAGTTGCTCAGCTGATGGGCAGCCCGGGCGACCAGCTCTTTACCCACCCCGCTCTCTCCCGTAATCAGCAGCGGTTCGGAGCTGTTTGCCACCGCCTCGATGTATGAGAAAATCGCCTGCATGGCGCGGTCGGTGGTGACTATACCCGCAAACGCTTCCGGATGCTTTATCTCCCCTGAAAGGATTCGACTCGACATCTCCCGGTTCTGCCGTTCCAGCTCCAGCATCCTGATGGCTCGCAGCACGCCGCTGACCAGGCGATCCTCCTCGACCGTTTTTACAAAGTAATCAAATGCCCCCAGTTTGATGCAGGCAACCGCGCTTTCGATCTGGTTCATGCCACTGATAATGATAACCGCGATCTCGGGGTGACGTTCGCGGATCAGCGCCAGTACTTCCTCTCCCGACAGATGCGGCATGGTCAAATCAAGCAGCACAAGACTGATATCGTGCTGTTCAAGCAGCTCCATGACCATGCGACTGTCCTGGCAGGTCATGATATTGCTCAGCCCTGCGGATCGCTCCAGGGTAAGACTTAATGATCGAAGCCAGGCCGGTTCGTCATCTACCAGAAGTACCGTAGGGGAATACAGTGGGGGAGACATTGTGTCAGATCCTCCTTTAACAGGGCAAAGTAAGCGTAACCGTCGTCCCCGCGCCGGGAGCCGAATCGAAATCGAGGCTGCCGCCATGTTCTGCAACGATGCCGGAGGATACTGAGAGCCCGAGACCGGTCCCGCCACTTTCCCGCTTGGTCGTGAAAAACGGGTCCGTCAGATGAGAGAGGTGTTCGGGTGCGATGCCAACCCCATCATCGGTCAGGGTCAGTACTACCGACAGTCCGTCGTCGCTGCAGCGGGTCGCCAGAAATATGCCCCGATTCGTTTCCGTTTCCGGTAATGCCTGACAGGCATTCAGCAGCAGGTTGATCACCACCTGCTCGATTCGTTGGGCATTGCCACGGACGGCCGGCAGAGTCGCGTCGTATTCGGCTCTGAAATTGTTCGTAGCTTTGCGGATTGAGGAATCAACCAGCCGCACGGCTGCTTTCACAACAGTGTTAAAATCAATTCCGGCGGTCACCGCCGCCGTATCCTGCCGGGCAAAATCCTTCAACTCCTCCACAATCCGTTTGATACGCCCCGCCGCCTCAAGCGTTTCATCCAGCATCGCTGGCACTTCGCTGCGCATCCGTGTGTACGGCAGACCGCCAAGACTGAAATCTCCCCGCTCAAGGTACTGCTCTTCGAGTGCATCTACGGAGTCCTGATATACCTCCCGCAAAATCGGCAGATTAAGCAGGATCAGACCGTTGGGGTTATTGATCTCATGGGCAACGCCGGCGACGAGGATACCGAGCGATGCCATCTTGTCGGCCTGGATAAGCTTGTCCTGGTGCAACTTCAGTTCCTCCAGGGCACGCTTGCGCTCCACCACCTCCTGGGCCAGTTCTGCCGTCCGTTCTGCTACCCGTTTCTGCAGTGTCCGCGACCAGACCACCGTGGCGACCAGAATTGCACACAGCGGGATCAGCACCAGTGCCCCGTACCAGGCCACCTTCTCCCAGGCCACCTTGGCAGGGCCCAGCACACCCAGCCAACGGTCATAGATTTCCTGATACTGGCCGTTTTTTTTGAGGATCGCCAACCCCTCGTTAAAGCGGGCCAGCAGCTCCTCATTCCCTTTTTTGACCGCATAGCAGTATTTCTGGACGGAGATACTCTTTGCCACCGGCACCAGGTTGGTCAGTTTCAGTTCGCGGATGATATACATGCCGGGGAGCATGGCCAGTACTGCGTAATCGTGCTTGCCCGAGGCCAGAAGGCGCAGCGCGTCGGCCGGTGTCTCGGTCAGGACAAGATTTCGGCTGAATCCGAGCGACACCAGGTAATCGTGCATGATGCCGTCACGGAACACGACGATCTCTTTGCCGCGCAGTTCTTCGAGCGTGCTGACCGGCGGCGTCTCCCGCCGGGCGAAAATGGCATGGTTAATGATTGTGTGGGGTGGGGAAAATGTCAGCGTTCTGGTACGGTCGTCCGAATATGAAATTCCCTGCAACACATCCACAGTCCCGCCGATCAGGGCGCTGCGCATTTCTGACCAGCCGCCGGAGCGGAACTCCACCCGCATTCCCATGACATCGGCGATGGCCCGGCTCAGTTCGACGTTGTAACCAGTAAGTTTTCCGTCTTTGTCCAGAAATTCGTAGGGGGGATAATCGCGGTCTCCGCCGATGACGATGGCAGGTGGGATGACCATCTCTTCAATGGCCTGTGCGGTGCCGGGCAGCAGCGTAACCAGCAGCACGGCAACCCGCAGCAGAACTGTCAGATAATGTGCGAACTGCGTGCAGGCGGTGTTCACAGGGTTCTCCCGTTCATCGATACCTTGCCAAACCAGACCCGTGAACATATACACTACGGCATGCCTCGACGTAAAGCGGTGAATTGAAAACTTTCTTACCGTCAAAAGGTGCTGCCTTGACAATCGGTAGCCGAATGGTTACATCTAGGCAAAGTAGATGTTGTCACTCCCCCGTCAGCAGGATCGACCATGCCCAGGTTCTCAGGCAGGAAACCGTTTCAGCAGGAAATATTCAACCGCCATGCCGGTGAAATACGCAACCTGCTACATGCTCTGGAAATGCGCGAGTCTTTCGATGGAGAAGAAAACCGGCCACAGGTCGATGTGTATGAAACCGCCCGGGAGATAGTCATTGAATTTGATCTTCCCGGCATGAGCCTGAGCGATATCAGCGTGAAAGTCTGTGGACTGACGGTATCGCTCGATGCCCGAAAAGTACGCGAGCCGTGCGAAGGCACGTTTATCTGCGTTGAACGACAGTACGGCAGTTTTCACCACGAACTCCTGATTCCCGGAAATGTTGACACCGGCGCGATCAGGGCTGAGTATCGCCTGGGGGTTTTGCGGTTGATCTGCCCGAAGAGTGGTGAGCGGCTGGTACCGATAAAGGAGATATGACATTGCAAGAGATTGAAAACGACACCGAACAGAGTTCGGAAGAGTTCAAAATACCTGAAATTCTGCCGTTGCTGCCGATCAGGGATGTGGTGGTCTACCCGTTCATGATCATCCCGCTGTTCGTCGGCCGTGAAATGTCGGTCAAGGCCGTTGACAGCGCTCTGGCCGGCGACCGCATGATTCTCCTGGCGACCCAGCACGATATCGGCGATGAAGATCCGCCGGCTGACAAGATCTACGAAGTCGGCACCGTCGCCATGATCATGCGGATGCTCAAGCTGCCCGACGGACGCGTCAAGATTCTCGTTCAGGGACTTGCCAAGGCCCGTATCACTGAATATGTATCCGATAAACCGTTCTATACCGTGCGCGCCGAACGGCAGCAGGACTCTCCTCTAGGCGATATTTCGCTCGAAATCGAGGCACTGGTGCGGACCGTCCGGGAGCAGCTGGCAAAGATCATGGAGCTGGGCAAGCAGGTTTCGCCTGAAGTCCTCGTTATCCTGGAGAATATTCAGGACCCGGGCAGTATGGCGGATCTGATCTCCAGCAACCTTGGCCTCAAGGTTGCCGACGCCCAGTTGCTGCTGGAAATCAACGACCCGATCGTGCGGTTGACCAAGGTCAACGAGTTTCTCAACCGCGAAGTAGAGCTGCTGAGTGTGCAGGTCAAGATCCAGAACGCGGCTCGCGAGGAGATGGGTAAAAATCACAAGGAATATTACCTCCGCGAGCAGATCAAGGCTATTCAGAGCGAACTGGGAGAAAACGAAGGCAAAGAGGAGCTGGCCGAAATCAGGAAAGCCATCGAGGCTGCCAAAATGCCCGAGGCGGTGCAGAAAGAGGCACTTAAACAGCTCGGCAGGCTTGAAAACATGCATCCGGACGCCGGGGAGGCCGGCATCATCCGCACCTATCTGGACTGGATGGTCGAACTCCCCTGGAGCAAATCGACTCGAGACAGCCTCGACATCGTGCGCGCCAAGAAGATCCTTGACGATGACCATTTCTACCTGGAGAAAATCAAGGAGCGCATCCTGGAATTTCTGGCGGTACGCAAGTTGAAGAAGAAAATGAAGGGGCCGATCCTCTGCTTTGTCGGCCCACCGGGAGTCGGCAAGACTTCGCTGGGGAAATCAATCGCCCGTGCCATGAACCGCAAATTCGTGCGCATCTCGCTGGGGGGAGTGCGTGACGAGGCCGAAATCCGTGGCCATCGCCGCACCTATATCGGCGCACTGCCGGGTCGCATCCTGCAGGGCATGAAGCAGGCCGATGCCAACAATCCGGTGTTCATGCTGGATGAGCTGGATAAACTCGGCTATGACTACAAGGGGGACCCCTCCTCGGCGCTGCTGGAGGTGCTCGATCCGGAGCAGAACCATTCCTTCTCCGACCACTATATCAACCAGCCGTTCAATCTGTCGAACGTCATGTTCGTTGCCACGGCCAACCAGATCGACCCGATACCTTCGGCCCTGCGCGACCGGATGGAAGTTATCAATCTGGCCGGCTACACCGAAGAGGAAAAACTGCAGATCGCCAGGCGCTACCTTGTGCCGCGCCAGATCAAGGAAAACGGCCTCAAGGAAAAGCATATAAGTTTTGATGATGAATCGATCTCCGAAATCATCTCCAAATACACCCGGGAAGCCGGCCTGCGCAACCTGGAGCGGGAAATCGGTAAGATCTGCCGCAAGGTGGCTCGCAAAGTGGCCGAAGGGAATAAGCGCATCGTAAAGGTGACGGCAAAAACCCTGCACATCTATCTGGGAGCGCCCAAGTTCGTCCGCGAGGAGGACCTGGATAAAAACGAAATCGGCGTTGTTAACGGCCTGGCCTGGACACCGGTCGGCGGGGAGATTCTGCATATTGAAGCCAGCCTGATACCTGGCAAGCAGGGGCTTACCCTGACCGGCCAGCTTGGCGACGTTATGAAGGAATCGGTGCAGGCAGCCCTCACCTTTATCAGAGCACATGCCAATGAATTTTACCTGAAGCCGGAAATTTTCCAGGAAAATGAAATTCACGTCCATGTTCCCGCGGGCGCCATACCCAAGGACGGCCCCTCGGCCGGCATCGCCATGACCACGGCGCTGGTGTCGATCCTCTGTCACATACCGGTCAAAAAGGATGTGGCCATGACCGGCGAGGTTACTCTGCGGGGAAAAGTTCTCCCTATCGGAGGATTAAAGGAAAAAATTCTTGCCGCTGTTCGCTCACATATGAAAACCGTGATTATCCCCGAGCAGAATAAAAAGGATCTGGAAGACATACCGGCCGAAATCCTTAAAAAGATAAAGATTGTGCCGATGTCGGAGGTCGGTGATGTCCTGAAATTGGCACTTGAAAAGTTCCCCCCCAGACCGCCTCTGATAAAGAAGCGGGAGGATAAGCTGAGGGGCGATGCTATGCATCCCAAGGTCGTGGTACGACCGCGCAAGGAGATTACGGCCTGAAAGCTCTTCACCGTCCCTGAAGCGCAAAAAGCACACCAGCAGCGACAAAGGGCATGGCGATTACACGCCATGCCCTTTGTCGCTTATGAAAAGTTCACAAAAAAAATCAACTGTTATCAAAAACAGAAATGATATATTTTGTGCATGAAAATGACATCATTTCAATAATGATCTCGACACTGCGCAATCAGGAGAGTATCTCCTTCGACTGAATATACCAAACGGTGGCAACTA
This sequence comes from Desulfuromonadales bacterium, assembly GCA_037129245.1. Taxonomy (GTDB): domain Bacteria; phylum Desulfobacterota; class Desulfuromonadia; order Geobacterales; family Pseudopelobacteraceae; genus JACRCG01. The sequence continues at coordinate 16,610 of JBAXVE010000009.1, read as the reverse complement.
TCTATTCTGCGGGACCAGAAACCGGCTAGTTGATGCTTGAGTGGTTCAGGCTTGCCTATACCGGCAAAAGGTTCTCGCTGAATATCCCGAATAAGCTGATTGATGCGTTTGAGCATCGCCTTGTCGGTCATCTGCCAACAGAGGTAGTCTTCCCATGCTGCGGTTGAGAATTTGATCATCATTCCGTCAAATCTCTGATCTGCCCGCCGCCCGCACGTAGTTCCTCGACTGATTCAAGCAGTCGCTTAGCTCCTTGAGGATTACGGAGGAGATATGCGGTTTCTTCAAATGCATGGAAATCGTCGAGGGAAAGGATGACAACAGGTTTACCACGCTGACTGGTCACCACCACAGGAATGTGGTCTTCGTTAACTGATCGCATGACATCTGCCAAATGCTGGCGCGTATAAGTATAGGTCAGGGCATTCATTGATAATACCTCCTTGCCAAATATGTACATAACATAGTACATATCGGTAGAAGAATCAAGCAATGAATCCTGGTGGAATTTTGCTGATTTTCATCTGGCCCGAATTTCGACAATAACTCCAAAAAATGCACAGCAGCGGTGAACTCCGTTATGCTCTCAGCCGTTACACCACAAAGAAAGACTCTCTTGAAAAAATCAGCAAATAACCTTTCCAACCTCGGAGAATTCGGCTTCATAGCCCGCATTACCGCCTCTGCCCAATCAGGCACCGGCGTCATCTCCGGCATCGGCGACGATAGTGCTGTTACCGCACTGACGTCGGGGATGCAGCTGCTGACCTCCACCGACATGCTGCTGGAGGATATTCACTTCCGCCGCTCCTGGCACGACCCATACCGCCTGGGACGCAAGTCACTGGCGGTCAACATCTCCGACATCGCCGCCATGGGGGGAATACCCCGCTGGGCGACACTTTCTCTTGCAATTCCTCCGGATCTTTCCCTCGACTTCCTCGACGAATTCACCCGCGGTTTTCTGGCCATGGCAGCCGAACATGACGTCAGTCTGATCGGTGGCGACACCTGCTCATCCCGTAACGGATTGGCAGTTTCCGTCACCATACTGGGGGAGCAGCAACCGGACCTTATAGTCAGGCGTACCGGAGCCTGCCCCGGAGATGATATCTGGGTGACCGGCACCCTAGGGGATGCTGCGCTGGGGCTGGAATTTCTGGAGCAACATTGTGCTTCCTCCCTCTCGAAGGGGGAGGACACGAGCGATGCAGACTTCCTCATTTCCCGTCTGCTTGACCCGGCTCCACGGGTTGCAGCCGGTCTGAAACTGGCCAAATCCGGACTGGTTACCGCCATGATCGATATCAGCGACGGACTGCTGGCCGATTTCGGTCACATCGCCGAACTGTCCGGCGTGGGAGGTATCATCCGTCTGGCCGATCTGCCGTTTTCGGCCGCCTTCCGCACGCAAACCTCCCGTCTTACCGCTATCCCTTATCACCATGCTCTTTCCGGTGGTGAAGATTACGAACTCTGCTTCACAGCTCCCTCCGTCAACCGGGAAAAAATTCTCTCTGACATGAAAAATTGTGGCATTGGAGCCACCGCTGTTGGTATAGTGGAGCGCTCTTCGGGCGTGACGACGGTCGACATCGACAACAGCCCGTATTCCGCATCAACTCCCGGCTTCAACCACTTTACGTAAAAACATCTGAAAGGAAATTCCATGCATTGCTCCATGATTCCCGCCGACAAGGCGCTGCGCTGTGCCGACGCCATCCGTATTCTTTCCGCCGAGGCGGTTGACAAGGCCAATTCCGGTCACCCCGGCCTGCCGATGGGTGCCGCCGACTGCGCCGTTGCGCTGTGGGGCAATTTTTTAACTTTCAACCCCGAAGATCCGCGCTGGCCGAACCGCGACCGATTCATTCTCTCAGCGGGGCACGGTTCGATGCTGCTTTATTCGCTGCTGCATCTCTTCGGCTTCGATCTGTCGATGGATGAAATCAAAAATTTCCGCCAGTGGGGTAGCAAAACCCCCGGCCATCCTGAATTCGGACACACTGTCGGTGTAGAAGTCACCACCGGGCCGCTGGGGCAGGGATTCGCCAACGGTGTTGGTATGGGTATCGCTTCGCAGATGGCGGCTGAACGCTTCAACACCGCAGATTTCAAGCCGATAGATCATTATATTTACGCTCTGGTTGGTGACGGATGCCTGCAGGAGGGGATCAGCTACGAAGCGGCAGCCCTGGCAGGGCACCTCAAACTGGGTAACCTGATCTACCTCTACGACAGCAACAGCATCACCATCGAGGGAAAGACCGATCTGGCTTGGTCCGAGGATGTGGAAGGGCGTTTCACCGCCTGCGGCTGGCATGTGCAGAAAGTGGACGGCCATAACAACGACCGGATTGTCGAAGCAATCGCCGCCGCACGGGCTGAAACAACCAAACCATCGCTGATCATTGCCACCACCCATATTGCCTTCGGCAGCCCCAAATGCCAGGGTTCATCCAGCGCCCACGGCTCACCGCTCGGCAAAGACGAGATCGCCGCCACCCGCGCCAACCTGGGGTGGGAGGCGGCACCATTCGAGACTCCGCAGGATGTGCGGGATACCTGCCAACAGCGGGTTAAGGACGTGAAACAGCAGTATGAAAGCTGGCAGACCGGCTTTAAAACCTGGCAGGCAGTCAACCCGGAAAAGGCTCAACTCTGGGACAGCATGTGGAACAGGCAGCTGCCGGCGAACCTGACTGATGAACTGCTGGCGGTGGTGGACGGCAAAGATGGCGCCACCAGGGCACTCTCGGGAGCGGTGCTGCAGAAGGTAGCGGCGCTGATTCCTTCGATTGCCGGCGGTTCGGCCGACCTGTCTCCCTCCAATAACAGTGATATTAAAGGTTCTCCGTCAATCCAGGCCGGATGCTTTTCCGGACGCAACCTGCATTTCGGCATCCGTGAGCACGCCATGGGTGCGGTCATCAACGGCATGGCCCTCTACGGTTGTTTCATCCCCTACGGCGCCACCTTCCTGGTATTCTCAGACTATTGCCGTCCGGCGGTGCGCCTCTCGGCATTGATGGGGTTGAAGGTGATCTACATCTTCACTCATGACTCTTTCTTTGTCGGCGAAGATGGGCCGACCCACCAGCCGATCGAACATGTCGCGTCGCTTCGCTTGATCCCCGGCCTGCAGGTCATCCGCCCGGCTGATGGGGTTGAAACCGCCCTGGCCTGGCAGGCAGCACTCCATTACGACGGCCCGACCGCTCTGATCCTCACCCGTCAGAAGCTGCCGGTTATCACCCGCCCGGCGGCATTCATACCGGCAGATGCGCTCATGGGTGGCTACATTGTTTCTACACCGGAAGGCACACTCGATGTGGTTATTATGGCCAGCGGCTCCGAAGTACATGTGGCAGTTGAGGCGGCTGCATCACTGACCTCCCGGGAAATCAAGGTCCGCATCGTTTCAGTCCCCTGCCTGGAGACATTCCTTGCCCAACCTGAGAATTACCGCAGCCAGGTACTCCCTGCCGGAGTGCCGCGTGTTGCTTTCGAGGCGGGACGGAGTTCGTCGTGGGGGCAACTGGCCGGCAGCGACGGTCTGTTCATCGGCATTGAGCATTTCGGCGCATCGGCTCCGGACAAAGTGCTGGCCGAGCAATTCGGCTTTACAGCGCCTCAGGTGGCGGAACGAATTTCAGCGTTCCTGAAAAAATAACCCATGGAACTCATTGATCAGCTCAAAAAACCACTCCTGTTTTCCGGGCTGAAAGATGCTGACCTTGCCGAGCTGGCTGCCATCACGGTGCGGCGCAGCTTCAGGAAAGGCGAAACCCTTTTCAGCGAGGGGGAGGAAGCCACCGGTTTCTATCTTCTGCTCGAAGGAAGCATCAAACTTTGCCGGATGTCCGCTGACGGACGCGAGAAGGTGCTCCACTTCGTCAAACCTCGAGAAACATTTGCCGAGGCGGCCTTCTTCGGTGATGGCAGATACCCGGCCGAAGCCCGTGCCATGGAGGGGGGCGAAGTGCTCTATCTCCCGCGACAGGGCTTCATGGAGCTGATGAGCCACAACCCCAATTTTGCCCTCAACCTGGTCGTGTCGCTTTCACTGATGCTGCGCCAGTTTGCCCGTCAGATCGAAGAACTCTCCTTCGCCGATGTCACCTCGCGGCTGGCCTCATTTCTGGTGAGGCGCGCGGCCGAAAGCTCTACCAGCTACGGCGGCATCACCTACATTGACCTGGGGATAAAGAAGGGGGAACTGGCCTCCCGACTGGGCACCGCCAGCGAAACAATTTCACGAACGCTCCGCAAGCTGAAGGACGAGGGGATTATCGAGGTAGAGGGGAAGCGGGTGGTTGTGCACCGGATGGAGCAGCTGCAGAAGCTTTCGGAACGTCACGAGTGAGAGTGTCGCATGCTTGAAGTACCCGTCTTAACTGCTTGACGGGGGGGACTATGTGTACTATTCTAACACGACAAAAGATGTCCTATTTATTCTTGGGAGGGGTACGATGACGCAGATAGCCTTTGGTACATCCGGTTGGCGCGGGATTCTCTGCGAGGATTTCACCTTTGATAACGTTAAGGTCGTTGTACAGGCCATTGCTGATACCATCAAGGCTACCGGTGAACAGGACAAAGGGGTTGTAATCGGCTGCGACACCCGTTTCATGGGGCAGCGTTTTGTCGAGGCATCAGCCCGGGTGCTGGCCGGAGCCGGCATCAAGGCCTACATCTGCGAACGGGACACCCCCACACCGGTCATCTCTTACGAAATTCTGCGACGCTCTGCGGCCGGTGGCATAAATTTCACCGCCAGCCACAATCCCCCTGAATACAACGGCGTCAAATTCTCTCCTTCCTGGGGTGGGCCGGCTCTGCCGGAAACTACCAAAGAAATCGAACGGCGCGCCAATGCAAGCATCGCTCATCCGACTTTCCGCGAATTGTCCCTTGAGGAAGCCGCCAAACAGGGGCTGGCGGAGACGATTAATCCGCATGACCACTATCTGAAAGCATTGGAGCAAAAGGTTGATTTCGATGCCATCGTCAAACTGGGGCAGGTGGCCCTCAACCCTCTGTACGGCACCGGCCGGGGGTATCTGGATGAACCGCTGCGTGCTCGTGGAATTCCCTACGCCATTATCAATGACCGACCTGATCCCTACTTTGGCGGGCATCCACCTGAGCCGTCCGAGGCGCACATTCCCGACTTTATCGCGCTGGTGAAAAATGACCCCGGCATCCGGCTTGGCCTTGCTACCGATGGTGACGCAGACCGTTTCGGCATTCTCGACAGTGACGGCAGCTACATTGAACCGAATTACATTATTGCCCTGCTACTGGATTACCTGATCCGGGTTCGCAAGCTGGAGGGGGGCGTAGCCCGCAGCGTGGCCACTTCGCACCTGATCGATGCAGTTGCGAAAAAGCATGGCGTGCCGGTCTATGAAACGCCGGTCGGCTTCAAGTATATCGGCGAACTGATCAGCCAGGACAAACTGGTTATCGGCGGCGAAGAGAGCGCTGGTCTGACGATCAAGGGACATGTGCCCGAAAAGGACGGCATACTGGCCTGTTTCCTGGTAGCAGAAATGGTGGCCCGCGAAGGTAAGAGCATCCGCGAACTGCTGGAGCGTTTGTACAGCGAAGTTGGGCGCTTTGTCACGCGCCGCGATAACCTGAAGCTGTCGGCGGAGCTTGAGATTGCCTACGCCGCAAAAATCAAGGCACTGCCCGCCGAGGTCGCCGGGACGAAAGTTACTGATGTCGTCACCGTTGACGGGACCAAGCTGCTGCTTGCGGATGGCAGCTGGATGCTGTTCCGCAAATCGGGCACCGAGCCGGTTGTGCGCCTGTACGGTGAGGCTTGCAATGATGCGCGCCTCGCTGAAGTAATGGCTGCGGGACGGGCGTTCATCCTCGGCTGAAACCGGAAAATATAATCAAAGGGAGAAGTTTCCATGTGGGATTACACACCGATAGTTAAAGATCATTTCCTGAATCCCCGCAACGTGGGGGATATACCCAATGCGGATGCCATCGGCGAAGTTGGAAGTCTGGCCTGCGGCGATGCCCTCAAGCTTTACCTGCTGCTCGATGAAAAGAAGGAGCGGATCGTCGATGCAAAATTTCAGACATTCGGTTGTGCCAGCGCCATCGCCTCATCGTCGGCATTGACCGAGATGCTCAAGGGAAAAACGCTGGACGATGCGCTTGCAATCAGCAATCAAGACATTGCAGATTTTCTGGGGGGGTTGCCGGAAGAGAAGATGCACTGCTCGGTGATGGGGCAGGAAGCACTGGAGGTGGCCATCTACAAATATCGCGGTATGGCTGTGCCGGAGCACGACAGCGAGCATGACCACGGCCATGCCTACCCGGATTACGAAGGTGAAATCGTCTGCAAATGTTTCGGCATCACCGATGCGTTCCTGAAGAAAGTCATCGAGACCAACCGGCTGACAACTGCTGAACAGGTCACCCACTTCACGAAGGCCGGCGGTGCCTGCGGCGGTTGCATTCCCAAGATCCAGGAGCTGATCGCCCAGGTGTTGGGTGATGTCGAAGCCCAGCCGCGCAAGCGGCCCGAAAAACTCTCCAACATGAAGAAGATGCAACTGATCCAGGAGGTACTGGAGCGTGATATCCGGCCATTGCTGTGGGCCGATGGGGGTGATCTTGAGCTGATCGACATTGACGGCGGCAACGTGCAGGTGGCCTTCCGCAAGGCCTGTGCCGGTTGTGCCTCTTCCGGTAACACCGCCCGGATGGTTGAAGCCAAGCTGCGAGACCTTGTGGCCGAAGACATCGTGGTCGAGGAGGTTTCCGCATGAAAGAAATCTACCTGGACAACAACGCCACCACCAAGGTTGATGAAGCGGTCTTTGAGGAGATGCGCCCCTACTTCTGCGAACTGTACGGCAATCCCAGTTCGATGCATTTTTTCGGTGGTCAGGTGCAGGGCAAAGTGGTTGAAGCCAGAGCCCGTGTTGCCGCTCTGCTTGGTGCGTCGCCGGAGGAGATCATCTTCACCGCCTGCGGTACCGAGAGCGACAACGCAGCCATCCGCTCGGCGCTGGAGGTTTTCCCCGAGCGGAGGCATATCATTACCAGCCGCGTTGAGCACCCGGCGGTGCTGACCCAATGCCGTAACCTGCGCCAGAAGGGATACCGCGTCACCGAGATCGGCGTGGACGGTGCCGGCCGGCTCGATCTTGAGGAACTGAAGGCCGCCGTTGATGATGACACCGCCATCGTATCACTGATGTGGGCAAATAACGAAACCGGTGTAATCTTTCCGGTGGAGGAGGCAGCCGCCATCGCCAAAGCGAAGGGTGCCCTCTTTCACAGCGATGCCGTGCAGGCTATTGGTAAAATCCCGATCACCATGGGCGCTTCAAGCATTGACATGCTGTCGCTTTCCGGTCACAAACTGCATGCCCCCAAAGGAATCGGCGTCCTGTACCTGCGGCGTGGCACCCCTTTCCGCCCCTTTCTGGTCGGAGGGCATCAGGAAAAGAGCCGCCGGGCCGGCACCGAAAACGCGGCTGCAATCATCGCCCTGGGTAAAGCCTGCCAAATGGCCGGCGAGTTCATGGAAGCTGAAAACACGGTCGTCAAGGCCATGCGCGACAGACTGCAGGCTGCACTGATGGCCGTCATTCCCCATGCCCGTATCAACGGTGACGGGGCCGGGCGCCTGCCCAACACCACTTCAATCGCCTTTGAATACGTGGAAGGGGAGGCCATTCTGCTGTTGCTGTCGGAATTCGGCATCTGCGCCTCATCGGGCAGTGCCTGCACATCCGGTTCGCTGGAGCCGTCTCACGTCCTGCGGGCCATGGGGGTGCCGTTTACCTGTGCCCACGGCTCAATTCGATTTTCGCTTTCACGCTACACCACCGATGCAGAGATCGACACCGTCATCCGTGAGCTTCCCCCCATCATCGCCCGATTGCGCCAGATGTCGCCCTTCGGCAGGGAGCATCTGAAAAACTGACACCCCGCTCTGCCACCGAAAAAACCGCCTTTCAGGACGCTGCCTGAAAGGCGGTTTGCGTTTAAACACTTTCAAACCGAATTCACGTCACCAGATCAACCACCAACCCTTTGATGCCGATGATTTTATCGGTAATGGCGATGTGATCACGGTTTTCGCGGACGATCAGTTCATAGAGCTTGTCCGCTTCTCGGTCAATCACCGAAATCACCTCGTAGTAACGCGGATTCTGGGGGGTGCCGCCGAATTTCTCCAGGCGGTACGCCTCGGTACTTATCCGTTTGGCAAGGGAACTGAGCAGTTCGCGGAACTGTTTGAAATTCGCCAGAGTCGGCTCCCTGGACAGTTTTTCACCAACTGTTTCAATTTCCCTGCGCAGCGTATCCACATCATCCTGGTAACTGACGATGCTGCTCACCTTATGCGCAACTTCCGTGTCAAACAGCGATGTCAGCATCTTTTTGACGGGAGAACTCCCTTTCGTGTTCTTTTCCAGCTCCCTGAGCGAAGATGAATCTTCAATACGCATGCTGTTTCTCCCACAACATTTGATGTCTGCCGCGGACAATACCACAACCGTCTGCATGCGGCAATTGATGCAAAAATGCAACAATCGAGTTTGCAAGCATAAAGCTCTGTGATATCATCCATAACCGTTGCCGCTCGCACCGGCTAAGTTCGATCAATACAATGGAGATTCACAATAAAAATGACCGGCAGGCTTTCCCAGGCAGAGCGCCGCAAAAGGATTCGCGAGGCGATTATTATCGTCCTGGCATTAGTGCTGATCGTTCTCCTGACCAGGGCCGAGATCAATCTGACCCAGATCAGTGCCGACGGCAAACTGGGAAGCAATATCGCCATTTTTGCCGTCATCAACGTCGTGATCCTGCTGGTAATTCTGCTGGTGTTTCTCGTCAGCCGCAACGTGGTAAAACTGTTCATTGAGAGTCGCTCCAACCCGCTGGCTAAGCGGCTGCGCACAAAACTGGTGCTCTCATTTGTCGGGTTGTCGCTGGTTCCGACGATGTTGCTGTTCTTTGCTGCCGCCGGGTTTATCAATAACACGGTTCACAACTGGTTCAACACCAGGGTCGAAACCTCACTCAGCGAGTCCCTCGAAGTTGCCCAGACCTATTACAAAAGCTCTTCCAGCAACGCACTCTACTATGGCCGCCAGATCAGCGGTCTGATCAAGGACAGGAAACTGCTGAACGAGGCTAACCTGCCGCGTCTCAAGGACCTCATCCGCCAGAAGCAGCAGGAGTACAACCTGGGGGTTGTCGAGGTTTACTCCGCCCAGCGCGAGGAGTTGGTGCGGGCCAGTAACCCCTCCGTACCGAAGGGGGAGTTTACCAGCCCCTCGTCCGATGACATCAGACAGGGGCTGGCCGGTAACGAGCTGATCAAGATCAACCAGGCCGGAAAAGCCGACCTGATCCGCGGCATCGTGCCGATCCAGTCCAACTGGAATGAGTCTGACATCGTCGGCGTGGTGGTCGTCAACTACTACGTGCCCTATTCGCTGGTCAGCAAAATGAAAGAAATCACCGAATCCTACCACGAGTTCCGCCAGCTCAAGATCCTGAAAAACCCGATTCGTACCGGCTACATCATGACTCTGTTCCTGATCATGACGGTCATCATCTTCCTTGCCTACTGGATGGGGGTCTATCTGGCCAACAGCATGACGCGGCCGGTACAGGAGCTGCTCGAAGCGACCCGCGCCGTTGCCGACGGCAACCTGGACATACGCATAACATCCCACTCGGACGACGAGATCGGCATGCTGGTTCAGTCGTTCAACCGAATGACCGAGGATCTGCGCACCAAGCAGCAGGCCATCAACGACACCAATAAAGAGCTCTCCCGCATCAACCTGGAAATCGAGCGGCGCAGAAGGTACATGGAGATCGTACTTCGTAACGTGGCCGCCGGAGTCATTTCCATTGACCGCGAGGGGGTTGTCAGAACAATCAACGTCTCAGCGGAACGTCTGCTGAGCCTCAATACCGGCAATGTACTTGGACGTAACATCCGCGAAGTTCTCAGCGGAAAGCACCTCGATGCGGTCAACGGAATCCTGCGGGAACTGTCGCAGTCAAAGCAGGACACGATCAGCCGGCAGGTAGCCATCGAGGTGCGCGGAGCCCGTCTGGCGCTGCACCTGCACCTGACGATGCTGCGCGACGAGAGCGGCGAGATCGTGGGTATGGTGGTCGTGCTTGACGACATGACTCAGGTGATGCGTGCCCAGCGCATGGCCGCCTGGCGGGAGGTTGCACGGCGGATCGCCCACGAGATTAAGAATCCGCTGACTCCGATTCAGCTCTCCGCCCAGCGGCTCAGGAAACGTTACCTCTCCCGTTTCAGCGATGATGAGAAGGTTTTCGACGAATGTACCAATATGATTATTGCATCGGTTGACGATCTGAAAAATCTGGTCAACGAATTTTCCAATTTTGCCCGTATGCCGGCAGTCCAGCCGGAACCCAACGACCTCAATGCCCTGATACGCGAGACGCTGACGCTTTACCAGGAGGCGCACCGTGCAATCCTGTTCACGGTCAACCTTGATGAGAGCCTGCCGCAGATGACAATCGATCACAACCAGGTCAAGCGGGTGATCATCAATCTGCTGGAGAATGCCGTTGCAGCCATGGGTGAACAGGGGAACATCACGCTGTCGACCAGTTATGATGCCTCGTTGCGTATGGCGAGCATGAGTATTGCCGATGACGGTCCGGGGATTTCGGCCGAGGACAAACCCCGCCTGTTTGAACCGTACTTCTCCACAAGGAAGAGCGGCACCGGGCTCGGTCTGGCGATAGTCAGCAGCGTCATATCCGATCATGGGGGCTTTGTCCGGGTGCGTGACAATGTTCCCCACGGTGCCATTTTTGTAATTGAACTGCCAACTGCCTGAACGTCAGGCGAGAAAAAAGGACTTTGATATGCCACACACCATTTTGGTAATAGACGATGAGAAGGACATCAGGACGTCGTTGTCGGGGATTCTCGAAGACGAAGGGTATCAGGTGCTGACAGCCGCCAGCGGCGCCGAGGGAATCGATACGGCCCAGCAGGAGCTGCCGGATCTGGTTCTGCTCGATATCTGGATGCCCGGCATGGATGGCCTGGAGGCCCTGGAACGCCTGAAGCAGCTGGTGCCCCAGGTGACGGTGATCATGATATCCGGGCACGGAACCATTGAAACAGCGGTTCGTGCAACCAAGCTGGGTGCCTTCGATTTTATCGAGAAACCGCTTTCTCTGGAAAAAGTTTTGATCAGCGTTGCAAATGCGCTGCATCTGCAGGAATTGAAAACTGAAAACGCAGAACTGAAACGGACAGCAACCGCCGATCATGAACTGATTGGCGATTCCCCCGGCATGGTCGCACTGCGCGAGCAGATCATGCGGGCCGCCCCCACGTCAACGTGCGTGCGCATCGACGGCGAAAACGGCACCGACAGGGAACAGGCAGCCCGGGCACTCCATCACGCCAGCCCCCGTCGCGAACGCCCGTTCATTGCGGTAAACTGCTCATCAATTCCCGGAGAGCTGCTTGAGATCGAGCTGTTTGGCAACGAGAAGGGGGTTGGTGCCGCCTCTCAGCGCAAAGGCAAATGTGATCTGGCGGACGGAGGCACGCTGTTTCTGAACGAAATAGGCGAATTATCGCCGGCCTCCCAGATGAACGTTGCCCGTATCATCAAAGAAGGTTATTTTACCCGAGTCGGCGGTGGGCGCCAGATAGCTGTGGATGTGAGGGTACTGGCGTCGACGGCCAGGGAGCTAGACCGGGAAGCGGCGCAGGGCAAATTTCATGAAGAGCTGCTGCATCTGCTTGACGTGGTTCGGCTGCGGGTGCCGCCGCTGCGTGAGCGGAAGGAAGACGTTACGATGCTGGTACAGCACTTTGTAACCGGCTTTTACCGTCGGGAGGGTCAGGAGGCCAAGGCGTTCCTGCCGGACGCTTTACGGCTGCTGTCCGGGTATGACTGGCCGGGCAACCTGCGCGAACTTCAGAATACGGTCGAACGCATCCTGATCATGACCCCCGGCAGAGTCATCGATGTGCCTGACCTCCCCGAGCAGCTGCGACGGGGCATCATGACGGACCAGCAACTGCCCGAATCCCCCGGCGCGTGTTCAGAATCTTCACTCCGATTGGCCCGGGAGGCGTTCGAGCGGGAGTTTATCGTGCGCAAACTGGAAGAGCATGACTGGAATATTTCCCGCACGGCGGAGATTATCGAACTTGAGCGCAGCAACCTGCATCGCAAGATCAAAAGTTATGGAATCGACGTGAGGAAATAACATATAATGATTACTGGAAAATCCCCCCGATTTTATTTTCTCTCACTTCTGCTGTGCGGAATCGCGGCCTGTGCGGGCATCATACTGTACACCGGTTACCGTTCTGCAGCATCGCACCCCGACGCAAACTATCTGGCGCTATTGCGGGAGGCGTACGCCGCCGTGGCAAAAAACCACGTCGAAAAACCGGACCCGAAAAAACTGGCCAAGAGCATGGTTGACGGAATGCTGGCAGCCCTCGACCCTCACAGTGCCTACCTCCCCCCGGAGCCGTATCATGAAATGGAAGTCCAGATGAGCGGCGCGTTCGGCGGGGTCGGCATTGAACTGGGTACCAAGGAGAGCAGGTTGACGGTCATTGCACCGATCGAGGACACCCCCGCTTCCCGTGCAGGAATACAGGCCGGCGACCATATCTGGAAGATCGACACCACTCTGACCAAGGGAATGAATATCTCGGCGGCAGTCAAACGGATGCGGGGCGAAAAGGGTACGCCGGTGACGCTGTCTATTCTGCGCGGTGATGCGCCGAAACCGCTGGTATTCAACCTGGTACGGGACACTATCAGGATCAAAAGTATCAGGTCGCGACTGCTCGAAGAGGGATTTGGTTACATAAAAATTTCACAGTTCCAGCAACAGACCGGCAACGAGTTCAGACAGGCTCTTCAGACTCTTCACACTGCTGCAGGAAACGGTGAACTGAAGGGGTTGGTGATTGATCTGCGCTATAACCCCGGCGGATTACTGGATGCGTCATTCGCAGTTGCAAACTGCTTTATCGGAGATGATATCAAGCAGACGGCAATTGTCTCCATCAAGGGACGGGAACCGGCATCGAACAAGGTTTTCAACGCCACTGTCGGCAACAAGGAACCGCGCTATCCGATCGTTGTTCTGATCAACGGTGGCAGTGCCAGCGCATCGGAAATCGTTGCCGGTGCTCTGCAGGACCATAAGCGGGCGATCGTCATGGGTACGCAGAGCTTCGGTAAAGGGTCGGTGCAGACCATCTTCCCGCTAAAGGGTGATGCCGCCCTCAAGCTGACGACCGCACGTTACTACACTCCCAACGGCCGTTCGATCCAGGCAAAAGGAATCGTTCCTGATATAGAGGTGTCTACCGCAAAGCCGATGACGGTAAAGAAAAAATCGGGCGAAACCCATGAAAAGGATCTTGAAAACCGGCTCGAACCTGATGGGAAAACGGTGGAAAAACAGCCTGAGCAACCGACGCAGTCTACTCAACCGGCATCTCCACACCGCAGTCAGTCGGATCTCGACACTGCAAACGACTACCAGCTGATGCGTGCGCTGGATCTGCTGAAATCTCTGGGGATGCTGAAGGAAAAAGGGGTTTAGCGGAATTTACAAAATTTATCATGGAGAGACCTTATGGAAATTAAAATTCCGGAAGTTGGCGAGTCGGTGCGTGAGGCGCTGCTGGCGGTCTGGTTCAAGAAAAACGGCGACACGGTAAAGCGTGATGAACCGCTCTGCGAGATCGAAACCGACAAAATCACCCTTGATCTGAACGCAGATGCTGACGGCGTTCTCTCGATAGTTGTGTCCGAAGGTACTACGGTAGCGGTCGGGACGGTCATTGCAACCCTTGAGGTCGTCGAAGCCGCCCCCGATACGGCTGGAAACAGCGCGACCCCTGCTCCGCCGGCCGAGGAACATCCCGTTCCCCCGACTTCGCCGTCGGTCCGTCAGGAGCTGCGTGAGCAGAGCCTTGATGCAGCCGCTGTCAACGGAAGCGGCAAGGGGGGGCGCATCACGCTGGAGGATCTGTTTTCCCGCATAGAGCAGCAGTCGATGCAGCCCTCCGCCTCCAGGCTGGCTGACGTACCGGAACCAGCTGCCGCTGCAATGGAACATTCCCCGAAACAGCCTCCGGTTCCGGATATCAGACCTGCCGCTGCTGTTCCGGTACCGCCGCCGCTGTCCGGCGAAGCCTCACCGCCCCGTACTGCCGGCGGGGAAGAGCGCCGCCCCATGACACCACTCCGCAAGCGGATAGCCGAACGTCTGCTGGCGGCCCGGCAGCAGACCGCCATGCTGACAACCTTCAACGAAGCTGATCTCTCCCGCGTTGCCGCCCTGCGCAGCACTCACCGGGAGCATTTTATCAGACGCCACGGTTCTCCCCTCGGTCTGATGCCGTTTTTCGTCAAGGCCTGCGTCGAGGCACTGAAAGAATTTCCGGCGGTTAATGCACGGATAGACGGCGATGACATTGTGTACCATCATTACTACGACATCGGCATTGCCGTCGGCTCGGAAAAAGGGCTGGTGGTGCCGATCCTGCGGGGAGCCGACCGGTTGAAACTATTTGAGATCGACCAGTCCATCATCAGTTATGCCGAAAAAATAAAGTCCAATCGACTGGCCATTGCCGATCTGGAGGGGGGAACTTTCACCATCACCAACGGGGGGGTGTACGGCTCGATGCTTTCAACACCGATTATTAACCCGCCCCAGAGCGCGGTGCTGGGGATGCATGCCATTCAGGAACGGCCGGTGGTGCGGGATGGACAGATTGTCATCAGACCGATGATGTATCTGGCCCTGTCGTACGATCACCGTATCATTGACGGTCGCGAAGCGGTCAGTTTCCTGAAAAGAGTCAAAGAGTATATCGAAGATCCGGAAGAATTATTGCTTGAGGGGTGAAGAATATGGCTGAACCATCATCATTCGATCTGATTGTTATCGGAGCCGGTCCGGGTGGTTACGTAGCCGCCCTGCGTGCAGCACAACTGGGGATGAAGGTGGCGGTGGTGGAAAAGCGCTCCACCCTGGGAGGAGTCTGCCTCAACGAGGGGTGCATCCCCAGCAAGGCGCTGCTCGACTCCAGTGAACTCTTTTCCGTGGCACGGGATAGGTTTTCAGCACACGGCATCGCCATCGATCCGCCACGCCTCGAACTGGGCGGCATGATGAAGCGCAAGGATGACGTGGTTGCAAAACTTGCCGCCGGCATCGATCATCTCTTCCGGAAAAACGGCATCGAAAGGGTTCACGGCCTGGCCACGCTTACCGGCAGTGATTCCGGGGGACGTCACCGGGTCAGCGTAATCCCCGCGGTCTCAGCACCTGGCGGTAGTACTGATCCTGTCGAAATCACATCGCCAAAGATTCTGCTGGCCACCGGCAGCGAAGCGGTAGGGCTTCCGTCGCTCCCGTTCGACGGCCAGTCGGTGGTCACTGCCCGGGAGGCACTCTCATTTAATACGCCGCCCGATCACCTGGTGATTGTCGGTGCAGGCTACATCGGTCTTGAGCTTGGTTCGGTCTGGCGCAGGCTTGGTTCCCGGGTAACAGTCATGGAGATGCTGCCGCAGATTCTGCCTGCCATGGATCGCCAGATTGCCGACACCCTTTTCCGCCTGCTGCGGTCGCAGGGAATTCAGTTCCTGCTTGGTGCCCGTATATCGTCGTTGCGCAGAATCGGCTCTAAAACTCTGATCCAGTACGGCTTGGGCAACAGCATTGAGGAACTTGATTGTGACAGGATACTGGTTGCGGCCGGGCGCCGGCCGGTGACTGCCGGCCTCGGTCTGGAGGCGCTCGGTGTTAGGGTTGATGAACGTGGCAGTGTGGTTGTCGATGACGACTATCGGACCAATGTTCCCGGCATCTACGCTATTGGAGATCTTGTGAAGGGGCCGATGCTGGCCCACAAGGCCTCGGCGGAAGGGGTCGCCTGTGTCGAACGGATGGCGGGGAAGCGTTCAGTCGTGGAATACGACTACATCCCCGCAGTGGTTTACACCTGGCCGGAGGGAGCTTCTGTCGGCTTGACTGAAGAGCAGCTTGTCAGCGCCGGAATTCCCTATCTGAGCGGGAGAGCAAACTTTGCCGCCATCGGGAGAGCGCGCTGCATGGACGAGCACGAAGGGTTCGTCAAAATACTTGCCCACCGGGAGACCGACCGGGTTCTGGGAGTACATATCATCGGGCCGCGGGCGTCAGACTTGATTGCCGAGGCGGCGACGGTGATGAGTTTTGAAGGAAGTGCACGGGACATCGCCTTGATGTGCCACGCCCATCCGACCCTGTCGGAGGCGCTGAAGGAAGCGGCACTGGATGTCCACAAGGAAGCGATTCACGGATAGGAACTATTGAAACACGGAGCAACCGAGCAACGGAGATAAAGCAGGGCATGGGTAAAAATAAGAGGCCGACGGAACTTAATCCGCCGGCCTCGTGCTTTCAGTGCTGCTTCAGAAAACTACTGCTTCTTTTTGCTACCTTTTTTGGGAAGCGTGACCGGCTCGCCCTTTTCTGCGCCCTTCAGGACACTGGCGTCCCAACGGTTC
>JBAXVE010000089.1:0-11441 GCA_037129245.1 Desulfuromonadales bacterium | reverse complement strand
TGGGGCGTCGCCAAGCGGTAAGGCATCGGATTTTGATTCCGACATTCCCAGGTTCGATCCCTGGCGCCCCAGCCATACTCATAACTAGCTAATTATAATAGCTAAATAATGGGCCTCTTAACTCTAGGTATACAATTAGGTATACAGGAGATAAGAGGCTTTGTCATATTTCACAGTATGAGACACACGGTAGCGGATACCCTTAAACAGGCAGGTGTTCCAGAAGTGGTCATATCTGAAATCCTGGGGCATACCCATATGAATATTACCAGTGGCCGTTATGGTAAAAGATACCAGCCAAAAGTGTTGTTGGAAGCACTGGCAAAATTGGATTATGATGTGAAAATCTGAGCATAGCAAATAATCTTAGCAGCCGCTACCACACCCACTACCACAAATACCGCAGCCTGCAGTCGCAATAAGTTCTGTTGACTTGATATTAATCGCTCCACTCATACATCTTTCGTCAGGGTGTTTACATTCCAAATAATGACAACTGGGAAGGAGTACCTGTCAATCGGATTTGAAATTGACCCATCCCAATCAGCCTGTTATTGTACCAATGGCTCAGCTGAAACAAAAAACCTCACATGGAGGGCTTGGAATATGTTTACGTGATGATAGTTTTTCACGTGCGTTCAAATTGCATTAGAAGTGTTATCGGGTCGCAACAAGTAGTGGCTTTGTGGAGTGTCATGCAAGCTCAAGCTCAGCAAAGATTGATAAAATTACAGAAATGAAACTGACATGAAAAAAACCTTCCGAAATTCGCCGGTTCGTGTAGCAGAGTTGATTGCCCTCGACAAAAGTGACATTCATCACGATGGCGGTCCCGAGTTCAATCGCCTGATTTTTTCAAAAAGTCCCTACCTGTTGCAGCATGCCGAAAATCCGGTTGACTGGTATGAGTGGGGTGAAGATGCCTTTTTGAAAGCACGCAATGAAAACCTGCCTGTTCTGCTCTCAATAGGATACTCCACCTGTCACTGGTGCCACGTTATGGCCCACGAATCTTTTGAGGACACAGAAGTTGCTGCCCTGTTGAACAGACATTTTGTCTGCATAAAGGTTGACCGTGAGGAACGCCCCGACATCGACGATTTTTACATGACGGCGGCACAGCTGTTGTCCGGCGGGGGAGGGTGGCCGCTGAATATTTTTATGGCTCCCGATCGGCGTCCTTTTATGGCAATAACCTACCTTCCCAAACGGGGAAGGAATGGTATGAGTGGCCTAATGGAACTATTGGCCAATATTGCCACCCTCTGGAGGCAGAGGCCTGACATGATCGAGATCAATTGCCGGGGGATCATGGAGGAGCTCGCCAATCTTCGCGAGCGTGGACGTAAGGGGAGCGATAAAAGTGTTGCGGCTGTTTCTGCAACGGCATTCAGTCAACTGAGCAACGCTTACGACCGCGAATATGGCGGATTCGGCAGTGCTCCCAAATTTCCTATGCCTATTTACCTGCGCTGGTTGATTGTTAATAGAAATGACGGCAGTCAATCTACGCTCGACATGGCACTAACTACGTTGCGACGGATGCGCTCAGGAGGTATCTGGGACCAGTTGGCTGGTGGACTGCACCGTTATTCAGTTGATCGCTTCTGGCTGGTGCCGCATTTTGAAAAGATGCTCTACGATCAGGCGATGTTTGCACACGTTGCTCTTGATGCAGTTCAGGCCACCGGAGATAGCTGGTTTGGCACTTTAGCCGAAGAAATCATTGTGTTTATCGATCAGGATCTCCGTTCTTCGGACGGTGCCTTTTATTCCGCTATAGATGCTGACTCTGAAGGGGTAGAAGGGAAATTCTACCTGTGGAACAAAGCTGAAATCGTTGCCTGTCTTGGTGACGATGCGGACCTGTTTTGCGACTACTTTGATGTTACCGGGGCGGGCAATTTTGAAGGAGAGACCATCCTTAATATTCCACGTAACCTCTCTGCTTTTTGTGAGCGTCGGGGAATCGAGATTGCTGAGGCTGCAAAAAATATTGAGGAGTGTCGCAATAAGCTGCTGCTGCGCCGCATCAAGCGAATCAGGCCGCTCACTGATACAAAGATCATCACCTCATGGAACGGTTTGATGATTGGCGCGCTGGCCAGAGCCGGAATCATCTGTGATAAACCGGAATACATCCGGTCAGCGGAAAAATGCGCCGACTTTATCCGCAACAATCTGCGCCGACAAGACGGCAGGTTGTTGCGCAGCCATGTCGGAGACCAGTCGTCGATACCTGCTTTTCTTGAAGATTATACGTTTCTTGCAATTGGATTTCTGGAGTTGTTCGAAAGCAGCCTGAATAAATTCTGGTTAACTGAAGCTGAATTTCTAGGGGATGAAATCATCCGCCAGTTCCGTGATCCGGCAACGGGAGAGTTTTTTCTGACCGGTCAGGATGCCGAACAGATGCCGGTCAGAATAACTGTTGATCATGACGGTGTGACACCTTCTGCCATATCGTCAACTGCCATGCTGTTTCTGCGACTCGGGTTAACCTGTAGCAGGGACGATTTGATCTCCCTTGCACGCGGGATTTTTGACTGTTACCGCTCAGAAATGGAGAGAAATCCTCTCAGTCAACTTGGACTGTTACAGGTTGCCACATTGCTCGATTCTGAACCCTGCAGGGCAATGTTTTACGGCAACAGTCTGGATCCGGCTCATTACCACCTGCTGAAGGAACTGAAACAGCACCTGATACCTGCTCTGGTCATTACCGTTGACAAATCTGACAACAATGGTCCGCCCAGGGTGTCAATCTGTGCCGACGGTGTCTGTCATCCGGTAGTTGCATCTCCGGATGAACTTGCTACACTTTTGCGTGCGATTGGTGTAGTATCGCTCCGGTCGTAATCTGGGAGCTGCAATCTCCCACTGACATCCCTGTTGACCGGGCGGTATGGAGCCGTGATGTACATGCTTTCCGCAGAATTGCTGTTAAGGACGATCCCGGACAGAGTAAATGGAGTTGCAGCGGTGACATTTGCAGTGGCGCTTTTCTCGGCCGTTGCAGCGAGCGGCTTCGAAGACCAGCCATCCCCAACAAATAATCCTTTCACTCAACTGCTTTCTCAGCAATTGAACCAAAAGTCGTTGCCTCAGCAACAATCACCGCTACAGTTCCCTTCTTCCACATCAACGGCCCCTGCTACCGGCGGCGAAGCGCCGCCGATACATTATCAGCAACCTGCAGTTGAAAAGTCGCTGCCTGCTATTTTTCAGCGTCAGCAGACAAAAACGAGCGACCCAGCTCCCAATTTCGATACAGGGAGCCAATCTGTGAAACCACGACAGGCTGGCGAACAGGCAGAAATATCTCCTCAATACGTTGTCTACCGTGGAGCTCTGGAGCGATTGAAGCGGTATCAGGGTGAGCGAACACTGCCGTTGCTGTCCGCGCTGATATCCAGGGGGAGCGCCCAGCATATATCACAACTGCCATCTGCAGTTGTGAGTGATGGGAAAACCAGAGTTAAGCTGATTTTCGATACTGCTGAGAATGAAGCGTCTGCACCCAATTTTGCGGCGAACGGAGCATCACTGCTTTCATACAAGAAAATGCCTGACCATAAGGGAAGGTGGGTGGTTGAAGTCTTGCCGGAGCGTAATTCTCTGGTGCCTTCCGTAACGGTCATGTTTGAGAATCAGGGGTTTGAATATACGTTAACAGTTGCTCCACAGTTGACTGAGTCAGTGGCGCTTGACGAAGCGGGTTGGAAAGTTTTTCAGCAGGGCGTGGCATCGAAGAGTGATTTCAACCGGGATGGTGTCGTAGATGTTGTTGATGAATTTATTTTCCTTGTCAACCATAACGTTAAAAAGGGAGTAGACGGTGTTGCAAAAGAGGTGAAACACTGAAATACGTGTGAGAAGCTCAAAATGAAGCTGTTCCGGATGTTTGATGTTTGCGTTTCTCGCGCTTTTCTGGTATAAGAGCGCGAATATTTAACTGGGAAATCAAATGAAAGTTGCATACCTCATACTTCTTTGTCTCTATATCTGTCAGCCGCTGGCGTGTTATTCGTATCCCTGCGAGTCTTATCTGCACGAAAATTCCGGTACCGTCGATACGTCCGGCCAAACCGGCGAGCATTCTCACGGGCATGATTCAGATAATTGTGATTCATCTGCCTGTTGTGCCGAGTGCGTTGCTGTAGATTCCATTGTTGAAATCGTATATGCGCCGTTTGTAACAGTCATGGCTTCTATTGAACGTTTACGATTGTTACCGGAGGTTTTTCTTTCGATTTTTATTCCTCCGCAAAATTTTGTCTGAATAATCCCCCGTAGTTCACCTGACAACTGTACCAATCGGAATGTAATACAATTTAGCGCTCTTTCTGCGTGCTGCGCAGATAATTTCAAAGTAAGGAGACGTGACATGAGAAAAATGATCGTAGCTGTACTCGCAGTAACCGCATTTGCCGGATCGGCGCTTGCTGCAGATGTAATCGAGATGAAAAAAGGGGTGACCTTCAAGCATAAGGCACACGCTGATGCGCTCAAGGATTGCACCAAATGCCACGAAAAGACTGACGGAGGCAAGATTGCAGGCTTTGGCAAAGACCTCGCTCACAAGAAATGCAAAGAGTGTCACACTGAAATGAAGAAGGGGCCCACAGGATGTAAAGAGTGCCATAGCAAGTAATAAGAATTCATTGACTGGTATGCATCAGATCGGAGCGGAACGATTGTTCCGCTCCGATTCAGAGAGGGGACGATATGCCGCAGGGCCAACGACAGGGAATGGCACTTGGTATTGCTGCCATGATCATTTATGTGATTGGTGGTGTCAGCTGTTTCGGCGGTATTGCGCTGGTCGTCCTGATGAAGGGGCGTGATCTGCTGGGGTGGGGTGACGGCCGGAGTATTGGGTACCTGTTCGCCTGCAGCGGTGTCGCCCTCTCCATTCTGGGAGTTTTAATGATGCGCATCTTCAGAAATCGTGGTTTAACCTGAAAATATCAGTGTGCAGGTGACCAGGAAACAACAAAGCCCGTTCCGGGATAATCGGAACGGGCTTTGTTGTGGACATCAAGCTCGATTATTTGTAATCAGGCATTTCATCGAACTGCAGGTATTTGTAAATCTTGGCCTTGTTGGGCTCGATCTTCTCTTTGTAAATCTTCATATATTCGGCCGGAGTCGGCAGTTTACCAAGCAGGGCTGTCACAGCTCCCAGTTCGGCAGAACCGAGGAACACTTTGGCGCCATCGCCCATCCGGTCATCAAAGTTGCGTGTCGAAGTGGAGTAGACATTGACTCCATCAGGTACGCGGGCCTGATTACCCATGCAGAGTGAACAGCCGGCGATCTCGATGCGGGCGCCAAAGGCACTGTAAACTGAGAAATAAGCCTCGTCCTTAAGCTGCTGCTGATCCATACGGGTTGGCGGGCAGATCCAGGTGCGAACGTCTGAGTTGAATTTGCTGCCTCTCCAGATTTCGGCTGCGGCGCGGAAATGGCCGATGTTGGTCATGCAGGAACCGAGGAACACATCGTTGATTTTGGAACCCTTGATGCTCTTATCGGATAGCAGCCGGACGTCATCAGGATCATTCGGGCAGGCCAGGATCGGCTCAGTTATATCCTTAAGATCGATCTCAATCACGGCTGCGTACTGGGCCCCCTTGTCAGCCTTGAGCAGAGTCGGTTTCTTCAGCCACGTCTCGATGTCCTTGATGCGCTTCTTGAGGGTGGTGGCGTCCTGGTACCCTTCAGAAATCATCTTCTTCATCAGGGCCGCATTCGATTTAAGGTAGGTTGCTACCGACTTTTCTGAAAGCTGGATGCAGCCGGCAGCAGCGGAGCGTTCGGCGGCGGCGTCAGTCAGCTCGAATGCCTGTTCCACCGTCAGGTCAGGAAGTCCTTCCATCTCAAGGATGCGACCGTTAAAAATGTTTTTCTTGTTCTTCTTGGGTACCGTCAGGTGCCCCTGCTTGATGGCCCAAAAAGGGATGGCGTTGACCGCGTCGCGCAGGGTTATGCCCGGGTTGAACGTGCCTTTGAAACGCACCAGAACGCTTTCCGGCATGTCAAGCGGCATGAAGCCCATGGCACCTGCAAAAGCCACCAGACCTGAGCCGGCCGGGAATGAGATTCCGATCGGGAAGCGGGTATGGGAATCGCCGCCGGTGCCGACGGTATCGGGAAGCAGCAGGCGGTTCAGCCAGGAATGGATCACGCCGTCACCGGGCCGCAGTGCAACGCCGCCGCGCTCGGCCGTGAAGCCGGGCAGGCTCTTGTGCATCTTGACGTCGGCCGGTTTCGGATAAGCAGCGGTGTGGCAGAAAGACTGCATGTACATGGGTGCCTGGAACTTGAGGCAGGCCAGTTCCTTGAGTTCGTCGGCAGTCATCGGACCGGTAGTATCCTGGGAACCAACGGTGGTCATCTTCGGTTCGCAGGCGGTGCCGGGCAGGATGCCGGTAACGCCGCAGGCAACGCCGACCATCTTCTGGGCCAGGGAGTAAGCCTGCTTGGCCTTGGGTTTGGGATTAACCGGCAGTGTGAATACGGTGGATGGTTTGAGGCCGAGCAGTTTGCGGGCCTTGTCAGTCACGGCGCGTCCGATGATCAACGGAATGCGCCCGCCGGCACGGAACTCATCAGCCACGGTGTTCGGGCTGATGGTAAAAGTGGAAAGTTTCTTCCCTTTTTCATCGGTGATGACACCCTTTTTGGTGTCGATCACGATAACATCACCGGTCTTCATACCGGTCACATCGGTCTTGAGCGGCAGGGCACCGGAATCCTGAGCGGTGTTGAAAAAAATCGGGGCGATGACACCGCCGATGATTACTCCGGCAGTCTTTTTGTTTGGTACGCAGGGAATCTCATCTCCGATTGCCCAGAGTACGCTGTTACAGGCTGATTTTCGGGATGAACCTGTGCCGACAACATCGCCGACGAACGCTACCTGGTAGCCTGCTTTACGGAATTTTGCAATCGTATCAAGCCCATCCTTGAAGCGGGTCTTACCCATTGCAAGGGAATGGAGCGGAATATCGGGGCGGCTCCAGGCGTCGCCGGCCGGTGAGAAGTCGTCGGTATTAATCTCACCATCGACCTTGTATACCTTAACTTTGATAGTATCGGGTACACCCTTGCGGTGGGTGAACCAGTCGGCATCGGCCCAGGATTTGAGCACCTTGGCAGCTGCAGCATTTTTTCCCTTGGTAGCCAGCGTGGCTACGTCGTCGAAAGCATCATAGACCAGGGTGATGCATGAGAGAGCACAGGCGGCCTCGTCAGCCAGTTTTTTATCCTTGAGAGCCGCTACCAGCGGGGCAACGTTGTAGCCGCCGATCATGGTGCCGAGCATACGGATAGCAGCCACGGCATCGATCAACGGAGATTTCTTTGTGCCGGACACAATTTCTGCCAGAAAGCCGGCCTTGACCTTGGCGGACGGGTCAACGCCCGGAGAAACACGGTTGGTGATCAGGTCGAGCAAGAAATTTTCTTTTCCTTTGGGGGGCTTGACCAGCAGTTTGCAAAGGTCTGCGGTTTGTTCGGGTGTCAGCGGAAGTGCGGGAATGCCCTGGGATGCACGCTCCTCCTGATGGGCCAGGTATGCTTCGATCATCTGTTCTGTTCCTCCTCTTTCTGTATGGTGGTGGGGATGACGGACTTTCAGTAAATCAGGCGAGTAAAAATGCATACTGTATACAATTTTGGCGCCGGGTTGTCAATTGAAGAGTTTGACTGCCAGGTTGCTGAAATTAAAGGGATAGATTTGTCGTTGTCTTTCAGTAATAGCGGGTTATCCCAATCAGTATTTTGCTGGAATTCAGTGGTTCGTTCGGGTTGGCAGTACCGGCGTTGGATATGTGATGATACCGGTATTCGCCCATCAGAGCCACATCGTTGCGGATGAAATATTGCAGACCGGTTCCCCCCTGGTAGGAATAATCGAGACGGGACCCCATGCTGGGCAGCCCCATGTCCACAAAGAGTACTCCCCCGCCGGCGTAGAGATATGGCGCCAGATCCTTGATGCCGGTAAATTTCCATCCACCAAGGAAATACCCGCCTGTCATGGATCTGCCACGCTGGTCCACGGCCAGATGGTAGGGAATTTCAACAAGCAGTTCATGCCGTCCCTGATACCAGCTACCAACACCAACTTCTTTTGAGAGAAAAAAACCGAAGCGGGCAATAACGTCCCACGTCTGCACCTGGGTGCGAGTTTCGCCAAAATAGCGGTGGGTGATACCGTATCCGCTGAGCAGCGCGACTTCGCCGTCGGCGGTAGAAACATCTGCGGCCGATACGGGCAGTGGATGGTACAAGTTCACGAGGCATACCAGCAGAATACCGGCTACAAAGGGTATATCGACGCTGAACAATTTCATAGAGGACTCCTTACCATTTTTGCTTCATTTCAAAAGCAAGTATTGTCGGCAGGTTTTTCAAAAAAGCCAGAATGCTGCCGGGTGATCTCCACAACATGCTGGTGTATCCCCAGTGAATGCGGCTGCGGCGGTAAAAGCGGCTGATAAACTCATTATACAACCCGTCCAGCTGCTCTTTTGTCATGCCGTGCGGAACGAATACGAAGTTCATACAGTTCATCAGCGGCCAGTTTTCGTCGAAGTCACCCTGTTCTCGAATGGACTTATAGACCGGTGCGCCAGGGAAAGGAGTGAATTTAGTGACGTTGATCTCTTCAAGCGGCAGGGTCAGGGCGTAATCGATTGTGCGGCGAATGGCTGCCTCATCCTCACCCGGCAGACCGATCATGAACAGCCCTTTGACCCTCATACCGGCATCTTTGACCATTTTCAGTTTACGTCCCACCTCATCGAGTTCAAAATACTTGCGATGTTTTTTCAGTACGTCAGGATCCCCCGATTCGATTCCGAAGTTGACCTGCCAGCAACCGGAGCGTTTCAGCAGCGCCAGGAGTTCTTCATCAACATGTTCCAGTCGGGCGATACAGTTATACGTGACATCCAGTTTTTTCTGTTCTTTGAGTTCGCAGAAGCGGGCCACCCGTTTACGATCAAAGGTGAACAGGTCATCGTAAAAGAAAACATGTCGGATGCCGTATGTACGGTTGAGCATGGCCACGTGTTCAATGATATATTCAGGGGAGTTGAAGCGGAATCCGCGGGAGAACACCGAGCGGTCGCAGTAGGAGCAGGCATACGGACAGCCGCGGCTTGAAATTATGCTGGTATTTGGGGAGGTCGGAAAGCTGAACAGCGGCAGCGTGTAGCGCTTGGGAAAGCCGGGCAGCAGATGATAGGCAGGGAAGGGGAGGTCATCCAGATTTGTGATCAGTTCACGAGCCGCTGACATGTTTCCTCTGCCATCCTTGCGATAAGCGATTCCAGGTATATTTTCAACGGAACTGCAGCAACTTTTAGCCAGTTCCAGCATGGTCTGTTCGCCCTCGCCGATTACCAGGTAATCGATAGCAGGGTACGAATCCAGCAGTTTGGCTCCCATAGTACAGGCATGGGCGCCGCCGAAAACGGTTGCAATTCCAGGGTGGCGCTCTTTAATGACTTCAGCTACCCTGTAGCCCTCCAGAAACGACGATGTTGTGCATGAAAAACCGACTATATCCGGTCTGATATGTTCCATTTTATCAACAAGTGCTTCAGCTGTTTCAGGTTCGGCATAACAGTCAATAATCTGGACTTCGACGCCGTTCTTTTCAAGGACGGCGGCGATGCTTAACAGGCCGATCGGGGGCATGAGATTGAAGATTGTGGTGATATCAGGCATGCCGGGGAGAAAATTGCTCCCATGGGGATGAATGAAGAGAACTTTCATGCTACGGTATCCAGCGATGTGCATAGTGTGCCGCTATAATTCAAAGGAGCCCCCTTTCTGAGAAGGGCCATTCTTACAGAAAGTAACTATTGTTTCCACTAAAATTATCCTGGTCAGACTTCTGTTATTTCCACGTGGTATCTGATATTGTTGCCATATTTGGGAAAAGGAGAGATATGAGAATTCTTGCCATCGATACATCAACTTCAATGGCCACGGTTGCCATCGCAGTTGATGGCGAAATTGTAGCTGAAACGCTTTTTAATGCCGACCGCACGCTTTCTGTACGATTGATCCCGGAAACTATGCATTGCGTAGCCCAGGCAGGACTTGAACTTGACCAGATTGATCTCTTCGCTTCATCTGTCGGTCCCGGTTCATTCACCGGGGTTCGGGGAGGGGTGGCGACGATTCAAGGGCTTGCGCTGGCAACTGGCAAACCGTGCGTCGGTTTTTCGTCTCTGATGCTGCTGGCGATGAACTTTTCGCTTTCCTCGCTGCCGGTCTGTCCTTTGCTGGATGCACGCAAAAGCGAGGTCTACGCTGCGCTGTACGACTGTTCCGGCGTTATTCCGGTCTCCCGGGTCAGCGACTGTGTTGTACCTCCAGCGGTACTGCTTGACACGATCTATTCAGTAACGGAGCAAAAAATAATCTTCACCGGAGAGGGAGCACATCGTTACCGTGAGACAATCATTGAGAAGATGGGAGAGCGGGCAGTTTTTGCGGAATTTCCGCTGCGGTCAGCTCGTGCCGCACATGGTACGCTATTGGCGCAGTTTGCATTCCATAGAGGAGAAACGTTAGAGCCGGCACAACTGTTGCCGGTGTACTTGAGAGCGTCGGAAGCTGAATTGAACAGGAAGTAAAAAAGTGGCCGGCGGAATTATTCCCCCGGCCACTATCGATACTTCGGCTAACTTATGGTTTATTTCTTGGTCTGAGTAATAACAGTATATACTGCGCCATTGATTTTACCCGTGATCGTCAACGAAAGCGGGTTTGTGCTGTTAGTCACGGTAGAGTACTGGGTGTTGCACGGATCAGATCCTGCAGCAGGAGTGGTGGCGTTGTTCGGGTCACACTTCGATGTTTGAGCAGGTGTCGTAATTGAGTGGCCGTTATATGACATCGTACATGTCTGGGTTATTGTGCAATCACTTGAGTAGGTTGCTGTACAATCAATATGAGCTGTAACCTTAGGGGAAACTTTGCAGCTGCCGCCACTGGCATCTGCGTAAGAGTCAATCGAATACGTCCAGGTACCTGTCATGTCCTTGGCGGTCAGGTTTGCGTCTCCTGGAGAGCTGCCTCCAGATGAGGAACCGCTCCCGGTTGCAGCGGTTGATCCACTGCCAGATGTACTACCGTTGCCGGATGAACTGCCACTAGTTGAGGTAGTACTCGATTTAACATGAATTGATGTGCAATCGTAGTAGAGCGGATTATTCAGCTGACCATCCTGGGTTGTATCGACAGCAAAGCAGTAGATATAATCTCCTACGGGATACTTGTTGGCCCCAAGTCCGACGGTAGGCAACTCCTGAAGTGGCGCCTGCAGAACTGGACTAGGAGTGGAGGTAAACTTGAATTTATTGCCTCTTCCGGTGAATTTGGATTAGTGGTCGATTAAAAACAGGAGCACTGCT
>JBAXVE010000088.1:0-12190 GCA_037129245.1 Desulfuromonadales bacterium | reverse complement strand
ATCCATATACTGAGTCAGTCGTGTTAGGCGGTGAAAGCCCGACAGACTCCTAGTATTGATAGTGCTTGCTTGGATAGGATTACAAGCGATAATATCGTACCATGCTGGATGATAGACATGAAAAAGCCCCTTATATCAAGGGGCTTTGGGGCTTTACCGGACAGTGTTGGAAATAAATTGGCGGAAGCACATGGGAATCGAACCCACCAGGGAAGTTTCTCACCCCCCTCATCAGTTTTGAAGACTGAGCCGCCCACCAGCGACGGTTGTACTTCCGTTAGGATGTTGTACTACGTCGGGCAAACTCACTCAAGCGGTAAATGGTGAAGTAAGCCCGAATAAACATTACAAACCGAAAAACAGCTTGAGTTTCTGAAGGTATACCTCGTGCCGGAGCGTACCGTTCTCAAGCGCAGAGCTGCTGAGCTCTTCCTGCCGCGACCGGGTGCTCTGCTCCCGCGCCGCAAGGATTGAACTGAGCGAATTCAGTAGAAGTGGGGATTTTCTCAGAACCGGCAGCAGTTGCTCCCTGGTTATTTCCGCCAGCCAGACTTCGCTCGTCGCCCGCACCGTTGCCGAGCGTGGTTCTCCTGTCAAGAGTGACATTTCTCCGAACAGTGATCCTTCTGCAATGGTTCCGACCGTCAGCGAGTCCACTTCGACTGAGAGTTTCCCCTTGATGACCAGAAACAACGATGAAAAGGTGTCCCCCTGTCGAACAATGACTTCACCGGCACCAAATGCCTGGACCATCGACGTTTCGGCCAGCTCCTGCAGCGTGTCAGGATCGAGGATGGAGAAAATATCCGAATTTTGCAGCGCAGATGAAATCTGGCTTCGAGAAAACTGGAAGGGCTGTTTCGCCTCAGTGGTAATAATCTGGCGGTGCGGGAAGGGGAAGCTGTAGCCGGCCCGGTTGATTGCGTACCATACCTGACTGTAGATCAGGTCCTGGGCAACGATGCGGCGGGCCGGGTCTTCGATCCAGAACTTAAGCTGGTAGGTGATGCCGCTTTCATTAAGCGCTGTAAGGCGGACAAGTGGTTCCGGGTTCTCAAGCACTTCCCGATCATCACTGAGCACCTGCTGCAGCAATGTTTTTGCGGTTTCAGGCGGCATGTCATACCCCAGCATTACGTCCACAGTAATGGCCGGTTTGTCGATTGTTGAACTGTTACCGTGATAGGTGACGATGTTCTGCATGATGACGCTGTTGGGGACCATAAGCATGCAGTTTTCGGTCGTGCGGAGAGTTGTATAGCGGAAGCCGACATTGACAATTTCCCCAAAAATATTTTTTTCCCTGATGGAAATCCAGTTTTGCCTGCTCAGGAGATGGTCTGTCTGAATTGAGAAGCCGGAAAGAGCGTTAGCCAGGGTGCTCTGCATTGCGAAGGCGATGGTGGCGGTAATGACGGTGGTAGTGGTGAGGATGGCTGAAACATCTATTTTGAAAACCAGTCTCAGGGAAAGCATCCCGATGGCAAGATAGACTATCAGAACCACGGCGTCACGAATGAAGGAAGGGACTTCACGCTGCGTATGGATTCGCAGGTAAATGTCGATGATCAGATAGTTGATCAGACTTGCCAGGCAGAGCAGGACGACAATGGTTTGCAAGCCCTGCAGGAGTGCCTTGTAGGAGGGGATCCCACTGAGGGTCAGTTCGGCACTCAGGAGCACAAAGCCGAACAGCGCCAGCTTGACGGGAGCCGTGATGCGGGGGTGAATTTCAAGGTTGCGGCTCTTGCGAACGAGCAGTGTAACGGTAAAGAACAGCAGGGTGATAATCAGAACCGCGATGCGGTTGATCAATATGAAATTGACGTCAATCAGCGATGCAACTGGCAGCGCAGAAAGCCTTCCGGCAAGGTCAGGCATGAGTAATTCTCCCGTTTATTTCGTTGCCCATGACAGATATCCCAGGGTATGCAGCGCCTTCCAGGTACCGGACAATCCCAGCAGGGCGACAGCCAGCCCCATGATTCGTTGGAACAGGCCATGTCCGACCGCAGCGATGGTTGCGGCAATCTGTCCGTATGCCAACAGCGTCGGAAGGGTTCCACAGCCGAAGGCCAGCATGATGCTTCCCCCGCCGAAGACCGAACCGCTGGTTGCGGCCGTGACCAGCACTCCGTACACCAGTCCGCAGGGGATAAGTCCCATCAACAGGCCAGCCGGTACCGCTGCTAACGGAGCGGGATTTTCGGAGATTCGGGCGAAGAGCCGCTGGAAGAATTTCCATCCGACCCCATCCAGAGCGGAAATCCCCATAGCCCGGATTCCTGTGGCGGTACATATCCCGACTGCAACAACAAACAGATTTGCAGCCAGGAACAACCAGCTGAGGACAGGCTTTATGCTCGTGAGTGTTCCGTATCCAGCGGCGGCACCGGCGATCAGGCCGAGCAGCGTGTAGGTTGATATTCTTCCGAGATGATACAGCAGGGAGAAAAAAGTCCGTTCAACAGCCCCTGCTTCTTGTTTTGACAGCGCCAGTGCTGAGACGATGCCACCACACATGCCGAGACAGTGAACGCTGCCGGCCAGACCGGCGGAAAATGCAAACCAGAGTTCCGGCACCCGGTCAGGTTTCCAGAGCGCCGATCAGGCTTTTTACGTCGTTAATACCGTGCGCACGCAGCCATGCCTCCATCTCTTCGGCTATCTGCTGAGCTGCGCCGGGGTTGATGAAGCTGGCAGTGCCGACCTGAACCGCCGTGGCACCAGCCAGTATGAACTCAAGCGCGTCGGTGGCATTCATGATGCCGCCGATACCGACGACCGGAATTGAGACGGCTTTTGCCACCTGCCAGACCATTCTCAGGGCAATGGGCTTGATTGCCGGCCCGGAGAAGCCGCCGGTTATATTTGCCAGCACCGGGCGACGTTTTTCCAGATCGATGGCCATACCGGTCAAGGTGTTGATCAGCGACAGACAGTCGGCTCCAGCCTGTTCGCAGGCTTTGGCCATGATCACCACATCAGTGACATTCGGGGATAGTTTGACCATCAAAGGCTTGGTAGTGGCGGCACGGCAGGCGCTGACAACTGAGGCCGCGCAGGCTGGATCGGTGCCGAATACGATCCCCCCCTGCTTGACGTTTGGGCAGGAGATGTTGATCTCAAGAGCGGCCACTTCGGGTATTTCGTTCAATCGGGCGGTCAACTCGGCGTATTCATCCACCGTATTGCCGAAATAGTTGGCAATTGCCGGAGTTTTTACCGTGCGCAGGAATGGCACTTTCTTCTCAATAAAGGCATTGATGCCGACGTTTTGCAAGCCGATGGCATTCAGCATCCCCCCCGGGGTTTCGACGATGCGCGGAGTAGGATTGCCGGCGCGCGGTTTGAGCGAAAGTCCTTTGGTGACGAAGGCGCCGATTTTTTCCAGATCGCAGTATTCTGAAAACTCCTCGCCGTAGCCAAAAGTTCCGGAGGCGGTCATAACCGGGTTACGCAGTAGGATTCCCGCCAGATTTACACGCATATCAGGTGTCATGCTACTCCCTCCATTTAAGTTCGCCAGATTCAAAGACCGGCCCTTCGGTGCAGACACAGCGGAAATCCGGAGTTTCTGTCGAATGATCCCGCCCCGGTGCCACGCATCCCAGGCAGGCCCCTACGCCGCACGCCATGTACCCTTCCAGCGAAACCTGGCAGGGAATGGTGCGACTGGCGGCAATATTTGCCACGGCATTAAGCATGCCGTGCGGTCCACATGCATAAATGGAGGATGTAGCGTGGAGCGCATCAAGTCGGTTTACCAGCGCCTCCGTCACCAGACCGCACTCACCAAGGGAGCCATCTTCGGTTGCAGTGTAGCACTCCACACCCAGTCGTTCAAATTCGGTGATACAGAGAATGTCGCTCTTCGTGCGACCGCCGGCAAAGAGCCGGACAGGGGAATTCTTTACCAGCTCTTTGGCCAGCAGATAGAGCGGCGCCAGGCCAACTCCACCGCCAACGATAAGCTTTTCTTCGCCGGATGAACCGAGGTTAAAGCCGGTGCCGAGCGGGCCGAGAACATCGAGCAGGTCGGTTTCATGAAGTGCCGCCAGCATGGCAGTCCCTTTTCCCACTACCCGGTAGAGCATTTCCAGATAGGGTTGTGCGGCCGCACCGCTCTGGAACGGAATGTAGGTGCCGATGTCAAAAATGCCGAACGGTCGTCTCAAAAGCGGATCGATAGCGCTGTTAACCCGTACCATTACAAACTGACCAGGGCTGGCTGATGCAAACTCCGGGGGAGCCGTCATGCGCATACGCCAGTAGCCGGGAGAAACCTCGGCATTTGAAAGGATCATGGCTGTAAACTGCATCGGAAAAGTCTCCTTTTATGGGGTATAAACCCGGTCATTGATGGAAAATCCATGTAAATCGGGGGTAGATTGCGCTGAATAGGTGTATTGCAAATTGGCAGGTACTGTCAAGTATTGTCGAGTATCGATGTGACATCTGCCTATTGACATGTAATAAAAACAGTGATATTGCTTACCGTTCAATAGTCGTTAGTTTGACATGGATAGATGAGATGGTCAGGAAACAGCCAGAATTTACCGGGCTGGAAGTTGCACTGAAACTGGCGGTATATGGGCATTGGTGTTTCGATGCCTTTTCTGTTTGTCTTTTACAAGGGATACCAGAATGGACAGCATTAAAATAATTCTACCGGACAACTCCTCTCGCGAACTCAAAGATGGCGCAACTGTTTTTGACGTGGCTGCATCAATTGGTGCGGGACTCGCCAAGGCGGCTTTGGCCGGTAAAATTGACGGCCGGCTGGTTGATCTTGCTTCACCGCTGCACGACGGTTGTCTGGTGGAGATTATCACCGAAAAAAGCCCCGAAGCGTTGGAGATTATCCGACACTCGACGTCGCACCTGATGGCCCAGGCTGTCAAGGAACTGTTTCCCCAGGCGAAGGTCACTATCGGTCCGGCCATCGAGAACGGTTTTTACTACGACTTCGATGTCGAAAAACCGTTTACACCGGATGATTTGACCCGCATTGAAGCTAAAATGTCAGAACTGGCGGCTGCCGACCAGAAAATCGTGCGCAGTGAATATTCTGCCGCTGATGCCATCAGCATGTTCGACGCGATGGGGGAGCCGTACAAAACCGAGCTGATCAATGATCTGGGGGCTGAGACTGTTTCGGTCTACCGTCAGGGGACATTCGCCGACCTTTGCCGCGGCCCGCACCTGCCGACAACTTCACGCATAAAAGCTTTCAAACTGCTTTCGATTGCCGGGGCCTACTGGCGGGGCGACGAAAAGAAACCGATGCTCCAGCGTATTTACGGCACCGCCTTTGCCGACAAGAAGGAACTGGACGCCTATCTGCACCGGTTGGAAGAGGCCAAACGCCGCGATCACCGCAAATTGGGCCGGGAGCTTGATCTCTTCTCCTTTTCGGATGAAGTCGGCGCCGGGTTCCCGATTTGGCACCCAAAAGGCGCTCTGCTGCGCACGATTCTGGAGGATTTTGAACGCCGGGAACACCTGAAACGGGATTACGACATAGTCGTCGGCCCGCAGATACTCAAGAGTGAACTGTGGCAGCGTTCGGGGCATTACGACAATTACCGAGAAAATATGTATTTCACCGAAGTGGATGAACAGTCCTACGGCATCAAGCCGATGAACTGTCTCTCCCACATGATGATCTACAAATCGCAACTTCGCAGTTACCGCGATCTGCCGCTCCGTTTTTTCGAGCTGGGTACGGTCCACCGTCACGAGCGCGCCGGGGTTCTGCATGGACTGATGCGGGTGCGCTGTTTCACTCAGGATGACGCCCATATTCTTTGTACTCCGGAACAGCTTGACCATGAGATAAAAGGAGTCATTTCGTTTGTCAACGATGTGATGGGAATCTTCGGTTTTGAATACGAGATGGAACTTTCAACGCGTCCCGAAAAGTCAATCGGATCGGATGCCGACTGGGAACAGGCCACCGGAGCATTGCTGGTCGCGCTTAAGGATTCCGGCAGGCCGTTTGAGATCAACGAAGGAGACGGCGCCTTTTACGGGCCGAAGATCGATATCAAATTGCGCGATTGTCTTGACAGACGCTGGCAGTGTGCTACTATCCAGTGCGATTTTACCCTGCCAGAGCGCTTTGACCTGACCTACGTTGCTTCAGACGGCGAACGCAGGCGTCCGGTCATGGTGCATCGTGTTATCCTCGGTTCCATTGAGCGATTCATCGGCGTACTGATTGAGCACTTTGCCGGAAGCTTCCCACTCTGGATTTCTCCGGTGCAGGCAGTTGTCGTGACTGTTACCGATAATCAGATTCCGTACGCCCAGACGGTGTATCGTCAGTTGAAAGATGACGGTATTCGCGTCCAACACGATCTTCGCAATGAAAAACTGAGCTTCAAAATTCGTGAAGCCCAGTTGGAGAAGATCCCGTACATGCTGGTTATCGGCGATAAAGAAGTGGAGCAGGGGGTCGTCACCCCTCGTTACCGCGATGGCAAAAACCTGCAGCCGATGAAGCCAGAGGAGTTTGCCGATTTTGTACGTACGGAGTGCAGTCAATTTAAATAAGAATGCAGTACCGATGGCAGCAGATTATGTTGCCTATCAGGAGGTGTCGCCATAGCAAAACCGACCGTCAACATCAACCAGGCCATTCGGGTATCCGAAGTGCGCGTCATCGGCGCGGAAAGTGAACCGTTGGGGATTCTCCCCCTTTCTCAAGCCTTGGAACTGGCCGAACAGCAGCAATTGGATCTTGTGGAAGTTTCACCGACTGCGGTTCCTCCTGTCTGCAGGATCATGGACTATGGCAAATTCAAGTATCAGCAGAGCAAGAAGATGCAGGAAGCCAAAAAGAAGCAGGTGCACGTGCTGCTCAAGGAGATCAAGCTCCGCCCCAAAACGGATGACCATGATCTTGAGTTCAAGATAAACAACGTCAAGCGTTTCCTGGAAGAGGGGAACAAAGCCAAGATAACGCTGGTGTTCCGTGGTCGGGAAATCACCCACATGGATGTCGGCAGAGCG
This sequence comes from Desulfuromonadales bacterium, assembly GCA_037129245.1. GTDB lineage: Bacteria > Desulfobacterota > Desulfuromonadia > Geobacterales > Pseudopelobacteraceae > JACRCG01. The sequence goes on along the minus strand of JBAXVE010000088.1, from coordinate 5,173 downwards.
GTAATCGAAAAGGTCGCCAAAGAGCTGCAGGAAGTCGCCATAATCGAAAGCCAGCCCCGGGTCGAGGGGCGCAACATGTATATGATCGTTGCCCCCAAAACAAAGAAATGACGCACTGAACCTATTAGAGTTTGAACACAACAATAAGGAGAAAAGTATGCCGAAAATTAAAACAAACCGTGGAGCCGCCAAGCGCTTCAAAAAGTCAGCTACCGGCCGCATCAAGCGCGGCAGCGCCTTTACCAGTCACATTCTGACCCCCAAGACCCGCAAGCGCAAGCGCAATCTGAGGGGCGGTTCGATGGTGGCGGCAGTCGATCAGAAGAACGTCGCCCGCCTGATTCCCTACAAGTAATTTCATAATGCCATGAACCATGAGGAAACTGTCTCCCCTTATGGATCTGGCCACTACAGCAGCAAAGGAGTAAGTTCAGATGGCTCGAGTAAAAAGAGGATTTAAAGCGAGACGCAGACGCAACAAGGTATTGAAACTTGCCAAGGGATATCGCGGCGCTCGGAGCAAATTGTTCCGCAGCGCAACAGAAGCGGTGGATCGGGCGCTCAATTATGCCTTCCGTGACCGTCGCGTCAAGAAACGTGATTTCCGCAGTCTGTGGATCACCCGTATCAACGCGGCTTCCCGTATCAACGGTCTGTCGTACAGCAAGTTCATCTTCGGCCTCAAAAAAGCCGATGTGCAGATTGACCGCAAGGTACTGGCCGATATTGCCGTCAGCGACCCTGCCGGTTTCACGCAGATTGCGGCCGTAGCCAAGGCTGCCATCTAGAAGATCAGATCGGCTGGACAGGAACAAAGGGAATGGGATATACCCCATTCCCTTTTTTTAAAGGTTCGCTTCACGGAAATTTTGTTCAGAGGTGGTTTCAATGCGGGATCAGCTTGAAAACTTAAGGATGAACGCACTACAGGCCATTGCGGTTGCCTCCGGCGTAGAACAGATTCAGGAAATCCGCGTCAGGATCCTGGGTAAAAAAGGTGAACTGACCGCCCTGATGAAGGGTCTGGCGACACTGGATGCTGCTGAGCGTCCGGCGATTGGCCAGCTGGTCAACAGCCTGCGCGACGAGGTTGAGGCAGCACTGGAGTCAGCGGCATCAAGCGCGCGGGAAAGTGCCAAAGCTATCCGTCTCGCATCGGAGCGGATCGACATAACCCTGCCGGGAAGGCGACCGGCTCACGGCACCAAGCACCCGGTTACGCTGGTTATCGAAGAGGTATGTGAGATTTTTGCCGGGCTCGGTTTTTCTGTCGCCGAAGGTCCGGAAATCGAGCACGACTGGTACAACTTCGAGGCGCTCAACTTCCCACCGGAGCATCCGGCCCGTGACATGCAGGACACCTTTTTCGTTGAGAACAACATGCTGCTGCGGACCCACACCTCTCCGGTGCAGATTCGCACCATGCTCAAACAGAAGCCTCCGGTTCGTATCATCGCCCCCGGCACTGTCTACCGCTGTGATTCCGATGCTACCCATTCACCGATGTTCCACCAGATTGAAGGGCTGATGGTTGACGAACGTGTCTCTTTTGGAGATCTCAAGGGAATTCTGACCGTTTTTACTAACCAGCTTTTTGGCCAGAAGACCGGTGTCCGGCTGCGCCCCAGTTTCTTCCCTTTCACCGAACCGTCGGCTGAGGTGGACATCGCCTGTGTGATCTGCAGCGGCAAGGGCTGCCGCGTCTGCAAGAACAGCGGGTGGCTGGAAATTCTTGGCGCCGGGATGGTTGACCCGGAAGTCTACCGACATGTCAACTACGATGCGGATTCCGTGTCAGGTTTTGCGTTCGGCATGGGGATTGAGCGTATAGCGATGCTCAAATATGGCATATCCGACATGAGACTTCTGTTCGAGAACGATGTCCGATTCCTCCGGCAGTTTTAATTCTACCTGATCACATGGTGCGGTGAAATGAAAGTTACCTATAACTGGCTCAAAGAGTTTGTTGATTTTGATCTGTCCCCGGCGGATCTTGCCGACCTGCTGACCATGCTTGGCCTTGAAGTAGAGTCCATGGATACTCACGGTGGAGGAATGGACGATGTTGTTGTGGCGGTCGTGGAGGAAAAACGACAGCACCCCAATGCTGATAAACTTTCCCTATGCCGTGTAAATAATGGTTCTGAACTGCTTGACGTCGTCTGCGGCGCCCAGAATTTCAAACAGGGTGACTTCGTCGCACTTGCCCAGGTCGGATCAACGCTTCCCGGTAATTTTAAAATCAAAAAGTCTAAAATCCGTGGTGAGGAGTCCTGCGGAATGCTTTGCTCGGAAAAGGAACTCGGTCTGGCTGAGGAAAGTGCCGGTATAATGGTTCTGGCTCCAGGTAGTGCTCCCCTTGGAACGCCGCTCTTTTCCGCTCTCGGTCTAAAGGACACTTTTTTTGAGATCGGGCTGACCCCTAACAGGTCCGACTGTCTCAGCGCGATCGGCATTGCCCGTGAGATTGCCGCAAAGCTCGGAAAACAGGTTTCGTATCCTTCCATATCGGTCCGAGAGGAAGCTTCATCAGTCGCTGAGTGCATCGGCGTAACAATCGAGGACGCTGATTACTGCCCCCGTTATGCGGCCCGCTACATCACAGGTTGCAGGGTTGAGCCATCCCCTGAGTGGCTCGTCAAACGACTGAATGCCATTAGTATCCGCTCGATAAACAATGTTGTGGATGTCACCAATCTTGTCATGATGGAGCTTGGCCAGCCGCTGCATGCATTTGATGCCGACCGCTTGGCAGAAAAACGTATCGTTGTGAGGCGCGCAGCTGACGGCGAATCGTTTACCACCCTTGACGGGCAACAGCGTTCTCTTGTTGGCACCGACCTGGTAATTTGCGATGCAGAACGACCGGTCGCCCTGGCTGGAGTCATGGGGGGGCAGAACTCCGAAATTGAAGGTTCGACAACGTCGATTCTTCTGGAAAGCGCCTGTTTTAAAGCTGCAGCCATCCGTAAAACCAGCAAAAGACTGGGGCTGCATACCGAGTCGTCACACCGTTTTGAACGAGGTGTCGATATTGAAGGTGTCATTAGGGCGCTGGACCGTGCTGCCGCACTGATAGTTGATCTGGCCGGTGGTAACGCTGCTCAGGGGAACCTTGATGTGTATCCTGGCAGATTTGTGCCGCTCCAGTTACAACTTAATTCCGAGCGTGCTAACAGTCTTATAGGCATTGATCTGTCGATAAATGAAATTAAATTAATTTTGGAACGTCTTGCCTGCACTGTCACTGATAACGGGGACGGCGCTCTGTTTGTGTCGCCTCCCAGCTATCGAGTTGATATTGAGCGTGAAATTGATCTTATAGAAGAGATAGCACGATTGAACGGCTACGACAGGATACCCGCAACCATGCCTATCGCACGGGTGGAATCTGATCGGCCGCCCCTTGGGCAGCAGCTTGCTAAGCGGGCACGCGAGATTCTGGTTAATTTGGGAATGAACGAAGTTATCAACTTCAGCTTTGACGCTCCAGAAGCTGCCTCCCGTATTATGCTTGCAGAAGGAGATCCCCGGTGCATAGCGATAAAGCTTGCTAATCCGTTGGTAGATGAACATTCAGTTATGCGGACTACGTTACTTCCTGGTATTCTTTCTACAGTGGCCCGCAACATGAATTTTCGCTCCCTTGATCTGAAACTTTTTGAAATGCGTCGGGTGTATCGGCCTGTTGCAGGCGAATCCATGCCGCATGAGCCGATATTCATTGTAGGAGCACTTACCGGCCTGCGAGATGGAGACGGATGGAGCCGCCCGAGTGAGGCGGTAGATTTCTATGATGCAAAAGGTGTTGTTGAGTCATTACTTGATCAGTTGGGTATTAACGGGGCTGCCTTTGCTCTAGGTACGGAACCGTATTACCATCCTGGTAAATCGTCAAATATACTGGTGGGCAGGGAAGTTATCGGTTCAGTCGGCGAAATTCATCCAACGGTGCTGGAAAATTTTGATATTGAAAAACCGGTCTACAGCTTTGAACTAGACTTTGATAAACTAGTTCAGTACAGCCGTTCAAAGCTGACAGTGACAGCGCCTTCCCGCTTCCCTGACAGTACGCGGGATATGGCCATTCTCGCACCCGATGAACTGAGCGTGGATATAATTGTAAATGCAGTTCGGTCATCGAAAATCGCAGAGATCGAGCAGATCCAGATATTTGATGTCTATCGCGGAAAAGGGATTGAATCCGGGTATAAGAGCGTCGCCATTCGAATTCGTTACCGTTCGTTCGAGAGGACATTGACCGACGAGGAAGTAAACCAACTGCACGGAAAAATTGTCGATCGACTTGTTTCAACATTACAGGTGAAATTGCGATAAATACCTGTTGCGTATCTAAAAAGCCTATGTTATAAAACCCATCCTTATTCCAGTGTTTTAATATGTTAAATAGAGGTAGTTATGACTAAAGCCGACATAGTGGAACGAATTCATCAGAAGATCGGTTTTTCAAAGAAGGAATCAGCCGAGATGGTTGAGACGGTCTTTGGGATACTCAAAAATACGTTAGAAGCTGGCGAAAAGATAAAAATTGCCGGCTTTGGTAACTTTGTCGTAAAGCAAAAAGCCGATCGCAGAGGGCGCAACCCACAGACCGGCGAAACCATCACGATAAACGCACGTCGTATTCTGACATTCAAACCCAGTCAGGTACTCAAGAGCTCTATTAACAACACCAAGTCAAGTTAGTTGCTATGTCGTGGCAACAGATGACGATTTCATTGCCCGACAAGTTGTACTATAAGATTGGTGAAGTTGCTGAAGTTGTGGGTGTAAAGACTTCTGTGCTTCGGTTCTGGGAGTCAGAGTTCTCTTTTTTAAAGCCTGAGAAAAGCACATCAGGTCAGCGACTTTATACAAAGAATGAGGTTGACCTTGTACTGCTTGTCAAACGCATGCTATATGACGACAAGTACACGTTAGAGGGTGTGAAAAAAAGGATAAATTCCAAGGGCAGATTTATTAATACAGACGATTTAGAGCATGCCATCATTAACCAAGATAGAGAAAAGGGAGTTCTAAAGGAAATCCGACAAGAACTTATTGAGCTACGAGCTTTGTTGTAGGAATGCGAGTATCGGCGCGTAGCGCAGCCTGGTAGCGCACTAGACTGGGGGTCTAGTGGTCGCTGGTTCGAATCCAGTCGCGCCGACCA
>JBAXVE010000087.1:0-12300 GCA_037129245.1 Desulfuromonadales bacterium | reverse complement strand
CCAGCACGAGCAGTGCGGCCAGGATTGACTTCTTCAGCATGAATGTATTCCTCCTGTGAATTTGTTGTTCGATTGACGTGGCCGGACTATACCAGACTACTGTTACAATCATGTTACAGAGAGGAAAACAGTTGGTTAATTCTTCTGAAAGACAGATTTTTCAATGAATTTACCAGGTCTTCACACGCCTGTAACATTCATCGTGTATGCTAAGGAAAAACGAGACGAGGAGAGAAACGATGAAGATCAGACTGAACGAGGATTATTACTTCTGGTGCTGCGACTGGTGCGATTCAGAAAATCGAGTGCTGTGGGCCAAACTACAGGATGGACGGCAGTGTTCTTCAGTTTTCTGCTGTTAAACGCAATTATCTGATTCAGACGGTCCATCAGCATGTTCTGGTTGGGGAGCCCGGTGTCACGGTCATAGTAGGCGAGTTTCTTGATTTCCTGCTCTGCATTGCTGGACGAGACCTGAGAATCGCGGATCTGGCGGACATAAAATCGTATCAGCAGATACAGCATGGTGGACGTAAAGAGAATGAACGCCACTCCCTTTCCCATGGCGATCTGCTCAAACAAGGTCACATCTGAAACAAACCAGGCTGTGACGCTGTCAGAACAAAGAATCCAGGCAAGCCCAACCAGCGAATAGACCAGTACAATCCTGACCGGGAAAAGCTTTTGGTCAAGCGAGAAGAAATCATTACCGGCGGCAATTGGCATATTTCAGTACCTCCTTCATCATGGCGGCCTACCTTCGATTGCAGGTCCTCTGAATACGGAGATTTTACGCCAATTTGACGAAGGGTGACGTTACAAGTAGGAAAATAGATTGTGACAGTTGAGTAGCAGCATCGACATTTTTATTTTTGTTGCGGGAACGCCTTTTTGAATGAGGTGGTCCTGCTTTTACCGGGTACCAGATACCAAAGAAAGCTGGCTGGCTTTTCGTCATTCTGACGGTCGTATTTGAGTGCAACGCAGGCACCCTTTTTTAGGGGGGTTGTACTGTTTTCACGAGCAAGAAGATGTGCTACCAAAAGGCCCAATTGAGGTTCATGGCCGACCAGCATGACGCGCTTGGCATCCGTGCACCCTTTCAGGTAACTGGCCAGGTCGGCAACGTCAGCATCCGGCAGGAGCAATGGACTGGCGACAATCACATTTCTGCGACAGGCTTTCTCCGCAAAAATTTCAGCCGTCTGGACTGCACGGGCCAGTGGACTGGTTATTGTCAGCCGGGGTTTTGGTCCCGTCATAGCCACAAGAGAACTCATTTTGCGGGCTGACGATCTTCCCTTTTCGGTCAGATAGCGCCACTCATCCTGCAACGCATCGCTTTCTTCTACCGCTTCGGCGTGCCGCACCACATACAGAATCATGATAACCTCCCGTTTGATAGATATTGCGTGTCGAGTATAAAGCGCTTCACGAACAATGCAACAGCCTCGGGAAAAATTTACACAATTGTAACATTCCGGGCTATTAACCCATGGAACACGTATGCATATCACTGCAGCTGCAGATGAAAATTTCCTAGATTTGTGATAGTAAATATCCTCCACCATAGGTGGGGTTTACCCAAAAGAAATTATCCACAAGTTCCTGGCCGCTGGTAAGCGGATTTTCTCGTATGTTTTTTTGTTCCTAATAAATCCCTTTCATCCGGTCGTTAAGGCGACCGTGCACCCGAATGCCTTCTCAAATAGATCTTTTTTGGCATTAGCGCCGAAAATTTCAACCGATATGTCTTCGGTTGCCGTCAGATTGATCGTCACCGTAGTGCCGCCGAATTGACAGGCAAGCCCCTGAATCAGGCCGCTTCTGCGACGATCGAGCCCGTCGGCAAGTCGCAGGATGCCCCCCAGCTGGGCTACGATGATCTGATCTTTCTCCCTCAGTCCCTGAAAAGCTTCGTGCTTCCGTTTGGGGAGCGATTTACGGTGATAGCGGGCGATCTGGGCGATCAACTCCCGTTCACGCGGATTGAAGCCGAACAACTCGGCATGGCGGATGAGGTGATAGGAATGTTTGTGATGGCTGCCATAGCTGATGAAATAACCGCTGTCGTGGAGCATGGCCGCAGCTTCCAGAAGCTTCCGCTCCGGTTTTTTTAATCCGAAGGGGAGCGCCAGTTCGTCGAAGATTGAAAGGGCCATGCCGGTCACATGGCTGGCGTGCAGTTCATCGACATGGCACGAGACCGCAAACTCTCTGACAGCATCCCTCCAGGTCGTCAGGGCCCCCGCTGCGGCAAGGCCCAGTCGTTTCACCGCCCTGATCAAAAGGCCTTCGCGGATTCCCCGTTCATTGATCAGAACCCGGTTGGCACCAAGAAAGCGCATCAATTCATCGATGACCACCACACCTGCCACAATGATGTCGGCACGGTCCTGATTGAGCCCCGGAATGGTACGGCGGGCTTTCATATCCTTATGGGTCAGCATGGCCAGCAGGTGGACGACTTCGGAGCGGAGCACCTCGTAACCATGAATTGAGACGTAGTTGTCCTTGCGCATCTGCATGGTCATGCCGCCGATGGCCGTCATGGTGCCTCCCGAACCGATTACCGAATCAACCACATGCTTCTTGCCGTCAAAGGTCCGCTTCAGGCTTGCCCTGATATGACGCTGAAGTTTTCGCAGCTGGACTTCATCGACCGGATCGCTGGTTATAAAGCGGTCGGTCATGACGACTGCCCCCAAATCGAGGGAGTAAAACTCCTCCACATGGTTCCCGTAGGCCATTACGATCTCGACGCTTCCGCCTCCGATGTCAACCATGGCGTACCGTTTTCCGTACATGTCGAAGTTGGACCGGGCTGATGATGCTGCCAGTTCCGCCTCCTCCTCACCCGGTATGACCCTGATCTCGTACCCCAGCTCTTCCGACAGAGTCGCCACCAGCTGTTTGCCATTGTGTGCAGTTCTGACAGCGCTGGTGGCAACCGCTTCGACCGCTTCCACATTCAGACCTGAGAGGAGCTGCCGGAAACGCCGGATGGCCTCCACCGCCCGATTGGATGCCTCGTCGGAAATTACCCCGGTAATTGCCAGCCGTTCCCCCAGGCGGACCGTCGCCTTTTCGTCATCCATGACCTTGAAAACACCCTCCGGGGTGACTTCAGCAATGATGCAGCGAATGGAGTTGGTACCGATATCGATGGCTGCGATGCGCGATTTTTTCATAGTGCCTCTTTGATGAGAAATATGCAGCCTGATGCTTATTGCCCCTCACGTCAGGGCATTCCATCATGCCGAGATGTGTTGATATGCTTTCAATATCTGCCATACAACCTGGCGATTGTAACACACGACACCCGTGAGTACATGACATGATATGCATCACGTTATCAACCTTTTTACAATCACGATTGACAGCGGAGCATCCCGAACATAGTATCTCATAAAAACAGCGAGGAACTACCTCATGAAAAAAATTGTTATTGTTGGCGGCGGCATCTCCGGTCTGGCAACTGCCTGGCTGCTCCGCGACAAGGCGCAGCGTGCAGGTATCGGTCTCGACCTGACCCTGCTTGAAAAGGAGACGCGGGTCGGCGGCAAGATCTGGAGCATCAGGGAAGATGGCTATACCTGCGAATGGGGGCCGAACGGTTTCCTGGACAGCAAGCCGCAGACGCTTGAACTCTGCAGGGCGGCAGGAGTGGAGGCCAAACTGCACCGCAGCAACGACAACGCCCGCAAGCGCTTCATCTATTCGGACAGTGAACTGCACCGGCTCCCCGAAGGTGGGTCGTCGTTTCTGCAGAGCCGTCTGATTTCATGGCCCGGCAAGCTGCGACTGGCGCTGGAACCGACCCCCTTTATCAATGTCGCACCCGCCGGTGTCGATGAGACCCTGGCTGATTTTGGCCGTCGCCGCCTGGGGAATGAAGCGCTCGATAAATTGATCGCGCCGATGGTATCCGGCATTTTCGCCGGCGACCCGGAAACCATGTCGCTTGTCTCCTGTTTCCCCCGCATAGCCGAACTTGAGCGTGATTACGGCGGACTTGTCCGCGCCATGATCAAACTGGCCAGGCAGAAGAAGCGTGACATCGCCGCCGGGAAAGTCGTTTCCAGCGCGGCCGGACCGGGCGGGGTACTGACCTCATTCCGTGAAGGAATCCAATTCCTGAGTGACGCTCTGGCGGAGTCGCTGGGGCCGGTCGTCAAAGCTGGCAATTCCGTCGTTTCAGTCGCAAAGGGTTCTTCAGTCCCCTACCGTGTGAGTCTGGACAACGGGTCGGAATGCGATGCCGATGCAGTAATCGTTGCGGCTCCGGCCTTTGCCGCCGCAGAGATGCTCACCGGAATCGATGGCAACGCAACCGGCGTACTGCGCCAGATCCCCTACGCCAGCATGACGGTGGTCTGCTTCGGCTACGAGCGCGAACGCATTGCCCATCCGCTGGATGGTTTCGGCTACCTGATCCCGAAAAAGGAGGGACGCAGCACCCTCGGCACCCTGTGGGATTCCAGCATGTTCGAGAACCGGGCACCGGAAGGCAATGTCCTGCTGCGCAGCATGATGGGGGGAGCCTGCTTTCCCGAATATGTCAAATTGTCGGATGACGAGGTGAAGGTTAGAGTGATGCGGGACTTGAAGGATGTAATGGGAATTGACGCCGAACCTTCGTTCATGAGGTTCTTCAGGCATCCCCAGGCCATTCCCCAGTACACGGTCGGGCACGGGAAACGCCTGGAGGCACTTCAAGAGATATTGTCAGGCCATCCGGGACTGATTCTGACCGGCAACTCCTACCGCGGCATCGGCCTCAACGACTGCGTTGCGGCGGCCCAAAGGGCCTCGGACGAGGCACTGACCTTGCTACAGAACTGAAAAATCCCGCAATTGCCCCACAACTGGGGTTGTAGTATTTGTGTAGCATCGTAAAAAGAGATTGCCATGCTACAACTGTTACAAACAAAATCTGCTTGCAAACCAACTGTCATGTTCACCGCCCCTGGAATTATCAGGCTTCCTGATCGACATTTCGTCCGGACCGATTCCGCCCTGTCGCTCTTATATTATATTTCGCATAGCCTCTTTCAAAACCGAGAGCTTATACGGTTTCTGAATAAACCCGGCCAGCCCTTTACCGACGAATTTCTGCGTGACCTCCTGTTCATTGTAGCCGCTGGACATGATGACCTTGATGTCAGGTTTGATCTGTCGCAGTTCACGGAAACACTGTTCCCCGTCTGTGTGCGGCATGGTCAGATCGAGGATCACGAAAGAAATGTCGGGATTCCGCTTAAAAGCTTCTACACCCTCGCGGCCATCATCGGCGGTGACCACCGTAAAGCCCAGTTCCTTGAGCATCTCGGAGCCGATGCTGCGCACCGTCTCTTCGTCATCGACCAGCAGCACTGTGCCGAATCCTTGCCAGTCGTCTGAGTGACTTTCACCGATGAGCTGCTCTGCCGGGCAACCACTGGCGGGGAGCAGGATCTTGAAGGAGGTGCCCTTGTTCTCTTCGCTGTAGACTTTGATGGCGCCTTTGTGACCACGGACAATGCCGAGCACCGCCGCCATACCCAGGCCGCGCCCGGTGAATTTAGTCGTAAAAAACGGGTCGAAAAGTTTGGATAACGTATCCTTGCTCATGCCGCAGCCGCTGTCGGAAATCTCCAGATAGACATACCGGCCGCCGGGCAGGTTTTCATCCAGCCAGACATCTTTCAGATAACTACGGTCGCACTCCATACAGCCGGTGGTGACTGAGATATAACCGCTTCTGTCGCCAATGGCTTCGGAGGCGTTGATAACCAGGTTCATGATGATCTGGCGCATCTGGGTGGCATCAGCTTCAACAGAGGGGAGTGATCTGGAGAGATTAAAGCGGAGTACGGCCTTCTTGGAGATGGAGACCTGCAGCATATGAACCATCTCTTCCACCAGTCGGCTCATGTCCAGACATTCGACAACAAATTTGCCTTTGCCGGAATAAGCCAGCATCTGCTTGGCGAGATCCGCTGCCCGTGCTGCAGCATCCTCGATGCGCTTCAGATTATCAACAGCGGGCGATTCAGGATTGAGCCGCATCAAGGCCAGATCGGCGTTCCCCATGATGGCCATCAGCAGGTTGTTAAAATCGTGGGCGATGCCACCGGCCAGCACGCCGAGGCTCTCCAGCTTCTGGGCGTGGAGGAGCTGTTTTTCGAGGTTGAGACTCGCAGCCTCAGCCTGCTTGCGCTCGGTGACGTCAATGGTGAAACCGGCCAGCAGCGTCCTTTCACCCTGCACCAGCGGAAATTTGATGGTGCTGTAACTGCGCCCCTTAAGCTCCTCGTCAATTTTCAGCACGGTGCCTTGTGCAATAACGTCCCGGTCAACGGCGGTGATCTTTGCGGCAAATTCCGGCGGGAACAGCTCCGTCATTAACTTGCCGATCATATCCGAGCCCCTGATGCCGACCATATCCTGAAAATTCTCGCTGGCCTGCAGCATACGGCTTCCGGCACTGTTCACCTCTTTAATGAAGACATACACCGGCGAATGACGCATGAACAGCGAGAACATCTCAGCGGATGCACGTGATGCCTGTTCAGCAGTGTGCCGCGCGACTTCCTCCCTGCTCAATTGTGACATCAGGTCATTGAAAGCGGCCGCAAGCGCGCCTATTTCGTCCGAGGATTGAATGCTGGTCTGTGTCGTCAGGTCTCCTTCCGCTGCTTTTCCGACTGCAACCGTCAACTGTAAAATGGGCTTAAAAAGGACTCCGGATATTACAAATACAATCAAAATAGCAACCAGCATGGTAGCTGCCATGATCATGATATTGGTGTTTTTAAGTGAGGTCGAAGCCGTCATTGCCTCATCCAACGGCTGCTGGACAATAAGACCCCATCCGGTTGTCGGCACGTAGTCATAGCTGGCCAGTATCTTCTGGCCGTTAAACTCGTATTCCATCGACCCGGACTGTCCGCTGACAGCAGCTTTGACCGGGGCCAGACCGGAAAAATCCGCCGACGTATCGACCAGACTCTGGTCAGGATGCATCAGAACTTTACCCTTTTTATTCACCACATAGGCATATCCTGTGGTGCCGATCCTGGTCTTGGCAATGTTGTCTATGATTTTATGCAGGGAAACGCCTATGACCAGCATGCCTCGCAGGGTCTGGTCCGGATTCTTGATCGGTTCGGCTATGCCTATGTCCAGTTTTCCGGTCGTCTTGGAGCGGAGCACATCCGAAATGGTGGTTTTACCGGTACTGATGGCAGTCCGGAAGTATTCCCGGTCATTATAGTTTGCCGTGACTTTTTTACCGTCCGAGCGCGCCAGAAGATCGCCATTGGGAGCCAGAACAATCGCCATCAGCAGCTCGTGATGGCTGGCCGTAAGCGGGCTGAGTGCGGGTACGAGCCGTGCGGCACTCATCGACCGGATGTCGGTATTCTGGGCAGCAATTTGCAGCAGCCGTATTTTTTCCGCGAACATCTGGTCGATATCCTCGGCGATGTTCTTTGCCAAACTGCCGTTCCTTTCAAAAACGGTCTTCAGCAAGGCCTGTTCAGTTGTCCGGAAGGTCATGAAATTTAAAAGTAACAGGGGGATCACCGCCATTGCAGCAAATGCAATGAACAATTTTGTGCGAAGACTGATGCCTGCTATGGTCTTTTTCATGTCCTGGTCCCCTGAGCCGGAACTTTTCGTATCATCTCTTTCACCATGCCCAGCAGCTCTCGGGGTATGACCGGTTTCCTGATCAATACTTCGTCAGGTCCAAGTCCCCCCTGACGCTCGATGATATCTTCCGCATAGCCGCTGACATAGATGACCTTGATGCTGCTGTCGATCTGCCTGATCTCGTTCCATGCTTCCTTGCCGCTCTTTCTGGGCATGACCATGTCAAAAATGACCAGTTGTATTTCATCTTTCAGGAGTGCGAATTTCTCAACTGCGTCCTGTCCATCCTCGGCGAGAACAACCGTGTAGCCGAGCATGGTCAGCAGTTTCTCCATATAATCCCGTACTGAATGTTCATCTTCAGCCACCAGGATCGTCCCTTCGCCCCGCTCAGGGACATAATCCCCGGATCGCCGTGACTCCGGCGTGTCATCTGCCTTGTCCACCAGCGGCAGATAGATGTCGAATGTCGTCCCGGCTCCGACAGCACTTCTGACATCAATGAAGCCGTTGTGCTGTTTTACGATACCCATCACCATGGCCATCCCGAGACCGGTTCCCTTGCCGACCCCCTTGGTGGTGAAGAACGGCTCAAAAATCTGCTTCAGGGTCTGTTCATCCATGCCGCAGCCGGAATCAGCCACCGAAATAACGGCATAGCTGCCAATCTGGCCAAAACCGTGAGTACGGATAAATTTTTCATCGATGACTCCTGCGGCGCTCGTGAAACGTAATACGCCGCCGTCCGGCATCGCGTCCCGGGCGTTCGTGGCAAGATTAAGCAGTGCCTGCTCAATTTGGCCAGGATCGATATACACCAACAGGGGGTCGTCCTTCATGGAAAGAGACAGCTCAATATTTTCGCCGATCAGTCGTAAAATGAATGAACCGGTATTGGAAATTAGGGGGTTCAGATTCTGATGCCGCTGGTTCAGTACCTGTTTACGGCTGAATGCCAGCAAGCCCTGGGTAAGCTCGGCACCCCGGGCCGATGCAGCTTCTATCTTTTCGATATTATCTGCCTGATCACGGCCACTGCGGGACTCAAGCCTCATGAGGTAGGCATAGCCGCTGATTATGCTGAGAATATTGTTGAAATCATGGGCCAGCCCACCGGCCAGCTGCCCGATGGATTCAAGCTTCTGGGATTGAAGAAGCTGATCCATGATATGTTTCTTTTCGGTGATATCTTCCTTGATAGCCAGATAATGAGTAATTGCGCCATTTGCGTCGCGCAGCGGCGAGATCGTGGCATGTTCCCAGAAAAGGGTGCCGTCTTTGCTCCTGTTAAGAAATTCACCCTCCCACACCTTGCCGGACGAAATGGTTGACCATAATTTCTTATACACTTCAGGAGGAGTCTGTCCCGATCTCAGTATCCGCGGGTTCTGGCCGACCGCCTCTTCGGCGCTGTAACCGGTAAGTTCGGTGAATTTGGGATTGACAAATTCGATAGTTCCCCGGAGATCGGTGATAATAATGGTTGCAGGGCTTTGTTCGACCGCGCGTGACATCTTGCGCAGGTTGTCTTCGACTTTTCTGCGCTCAGTGATGTCTTCAAAGATCCAGATGGAGCCGGCTGAGAGATCATTCGGATTTATCGCACCGCCGGTGATGTTTACCGTAAAAACGGTGCCGTCCTTCCTGCATAAATCAATTTCCGAATGGGCAATTTCACCATCGGTTATACGCGAGTAGGCCTCCTGGCCAAACCGCTCAAATGCTTCCTGTGAGGGATAGAGAATACGCGTACTGGTATTGAGCACTTCCTCCGGCGAATATCCCATAATATCGAGGAACTTCCTGTTTACGGAAATAATCTTGCGTTTGACTACCAGAACGATACCGACCGGCGATGCTTCAAAGACTTTTTCATTTTGCTGCGAAAGTTTTTCAAGGTGCTCATTCATCTCCAGCTTCTCTTTCTGGGCCTTAGTGCGTTCCTGCTCGATCTCACCAAGCTTGGCCTGTGTTTCCCCCAGCCACCCCATGATGCTGTGACCTTGTTTGTCCTTGAGCGGTATGACGGAAGTAAAATCCCCTTTGCCCAATCGAGCAATCTGGCTGTAGACCTCTTCGATACTACCACCCAGGGTTCCGCGTAAAGATTTGAAGGTCCAGCGTAGCATAAGCACCAGCCAGATGGCGAAGCCGATAAATGTTATACGCAGAACCATTGCAAGACCAGTGGCAGCCTCAACGGCGCCCTGAGTCCTTTTATCGACCATCACATAAAAATCATCGATCGGCTTCATGATGGCCGCTTTGGCCTGGTGGTAGGGAAGATCGTGCAGCATCACTCGCGCCCTGGCCTGCTTCGCCTCGGCACCCGGACCTGAGGTCTCCACCAGCCTCATCGTCTCAAGCTCCAGCAGAGCCAATTGATCGGAATGCTGCTTGGCTTCACTCAGTTTAGCCAGCTCCTGCTCCGTGAATCCGTTCCTGCGCATCAGTTCGAGCAGCGGCACCGATTCCCGACTGGCGTGGCGGGGTCGTTTGTCATCGCTCAGAACCAGGTCCCAGTATATTCGTGCCGAGTATCCTTCAGGACGTGGTTTAGTGCCATTGCGGATATCCAGCACATCCTGATACTGCTGTTTGTATCGCTGGTCTGCGGTGATGATATAGGTTCGGGCCATGCGGGTCAGGTCATCTGATGACTGGCGCAGCTCATCAGCCAGTTGAAATGAGATAAGCCGCTGGTTGTGTGCCAGGTCTATCTGTTTTTCAGCCCGAACGTAGAAGTAAAAGGTCACGCCAATCGGGATAATCATGAAGATTGTCAGCAGCAGGTTGCGGGAGAAGCGGTTCACTATGTTTTTTGGAATCATGATACAGGCCCCATCGCATCAAGTTTTTCCATCTCAATTTTAAGGCAGTCAGGGCACATGCCGTGACTGAACTGGGCATCAGTGTGGGCGGAGATATACCTTTCCAACTGCTGCCAGCTGTTCTGATCATCTCTGATTTTATGGCAATAGGTACAGATCGATATGATTCCTTCCAACTGTTTAACCTGCTCCAGCGCGGTCTCAAGCTTGACAACCTTCGCATCAAGTTCTTTGGCCATATGTTCCAGCTGCTGATTTTTTGCATCCTTCTCGGAGATCAGAACCCGAAGTTTATCGACCATGACCTTCATCGCCCACATGACGCTGCCATGTTTGTCATCGTCTGTGGCCACGATGATGGAAAGATCACCGTCGGCAACGGTACGGGCAATCTCTCGGACATAGGATGGCTCACCACCCAGATCCGCCAGCAGGCGGCGAATGATAAAGGTAGCCAGCAAACCGGATAGCAGCAGGCCGGCAACAATCAAGACTGCGGAATAGAGTTTACCGTTGTGGTATGAAGTTTCACTTTTCTGATATTCCTTCTTGGCGACGACAAGTTGAATTTCAACTAAAGCATCAATTTTGCGTGTGAGCGGATCAATGGCCGGATAAAGTTCTGTGGCAGCGAACCGCCTCAGCTCCTCCCGGTCCTCCCTGTCGAGAATGGCGTTCAGGCTCGCCACCGCTTCATCGGCCTTTTTCAGAAGCGGGATCGCCTGATCCACCAGCTTCTTTTCTTCAGGATCAAGATAGGTAGCAAGATAGTCCTGCCATTTCCGGGTTACGGTTTTCTGAGCCTCGGCAACATTTCTGCGCGCATCTGCCCAGCTGACGGCGCCATCACGGGCTTTATGGGTGGTATCGACGATATTGACCGCATACATATCCGACACGGTCTTGAGCTGTTCGAGCGGCTCCACCCGATCCTTGTAGACGGTGACGAGCCCTTCATGACTGACCCTGGCGGCATAAAATCCGATGCTGCCGACAGCGATCACCACCAGCGCCATCAGCGCTATAACTGAAAAAAGTTTGGTACCAACTTTCATGTATCCCCCTACGCACGAGTAATTGAAAAATTCAGGATAGTGCTGGTAGTTTGAGGGGATATAGTAAAGTATGGGCATAATTCTGTCTGCTTACAACTTCTTACATTTTTTAGTATGAGTAAAATACTGCTTAGATTCGTGGGGGAGACAAGGAGTTGGGTTTTCAGGAAAGCAAATCAGCTATTTACATAGTAGCCAGAAAAGAATATCCAGAGCTTTGGCGGGCTCGTATAGGCAGGTCAGATTCGGGATCAGCAGCACGGACTCTGACAGAGACCTGAAATTTCATTGCTTTAAATTTATGTAGTGATCGCAACAGTCGGCTTGCCATTGGAATATACACCCAGTAAATTTCACTTCATATTGTCGCAGATCGGAGCGAACTGCTCCAGATCGATAACTCTGGCTCCTGCAAACTGCGAATTCACTGTTTCCGGCGGTTCGTCGGCAGAGTTCAGAAAGCCAACCAGCATCTGGCCCCGTTTGGGTTTTTCCTCAATCTTGACGATATAGCGGAATCCTCCTCGCTGCTTTGCCAGATCGCTGAGGCTGCAGACGATGAAAAAGGAGGAGCCCACCGATGAGCCGACGGTATTTACCTTTATCTCAAGCACTGAAGTTCTTGCGTTTCTATCAACCTCGGTAATGACAATATCCATCTTCGAATTGCTGAAGCGTTTTGAATCAGATTGGAAATGGCCGGCAACACAAGGGCTCACCAAATTGCTGAAGCGTTTTGAATCAGATTGGAAATGGCCGGCAACACAAGGGCTCAC
>JBAXVE010000086.1:0-12714 GCA_037129245.1 Desulfuromonadales bacterium | reverse complement strand
TCCCCATGCAACATTATCTCCCAAGGATGTTGCACTTGGAGTTTGAGCGCGCCCACCGAAATGTAACCTCAAATCTGCCAATAATCAAAGGAAAAATGATAAAAAATGTGGGCAAAACCTGTGTTGTTAAAAAACAGGATGTTAGCAGATCAGTGTACATCTGCAGCGGTGCAGCACAGGTTTCCGCGCACGTACGGAGAGTAATTTCCGCAACGGCCCATTGATTCTGTTGAACGCCGGATGAGGGCCAGATTGTTGACTAGAAAAACTCGCGGAACCAGCTCTTCATCCTGCCAAAAACCGACCCGAACAGCCGGTCGTCGGACTTACCTGTCGGGAACTCGCGTGATCCTGAATTGCGACTGCCGTAGACAACCAGGCCGACTCCGGTGGCATATACCGGCGATTTAACAACATCGGTCAGTCCACCGATTTTCTGGGGGAGTCCACGGCGTACCGGCAGGTTGAAGATCTGTTCGGCCAATTCGGGCATCCCCTCAAGAATGCTGGATCCGCCGGTGATTACGACGCCGGATGCGATTGATTCCTCCAGACCGGATTTGACGATCTCGCGGTTGACCAGTGCGAAGATCTCTTCAACCCGGGGACCAAGTATCTCGCAGAGCACGTTGCGGGAAAGTTCGCGTGGCTGGCGCCCGCCAACGCTCGGCACTTCGATTTTTTCCTCCTTGCCGACCAGCATCGACATGCAGCAACCGTATTTCTGCTTGATCTTTTCCGCTTCGGCAAAGGGGGTACGCAGTCCGACCGCGATATCATTGGTCAACTGATTACCTCCCAGCGCTATCACTGAGGTGTATTTGATGGCGCCGTCAGCAAAAATAGCGATGTCGGTCGTTCCGCCGCCGATATCGACCAGGCAGACTCCCAGCTCTTTTTCATCATCGGAAAGTACGGCGTGGGACGAAGCCAGCTGTTCGAGCACGATATCGGCGACATCGAGTCCGGCACGGTTGCAGGATTTGACGATGTTCTGCGCACTTGCCACGGCACCGGTGACGATATGTACTTTGGCCTCCAGTCTGACGCCACTCATGCCGAGCGGTTCACGGATGCCGTCCTGCTCATCGATAATGAATTCCTGCGGCAGAATATGCAGTACTTCGCGATCCATCGGAATATTGATTGCCTTGGCGGCATCTATCACCCGGCGGACATCCTCCTGGGAAACTTCGCGGTTCTTGATGGCAATGACGCCGTTGGAGTTGAGCCCCTTGATATGGCCGCCGGCAATTCCGGCATAGACCGACTTAATTTCGCAGCCGGCCATCAGCTCCGCTTCATCGATCGCTTTACGAATGGCCCCCACTGTGCTCTCGATGTTGATGACTACACCTTTGCGCAGCCCGCTGGACGGGCTGGTCCCGATGCCGACGATATCGATCCCGTCTTCGGTCACATTTCCGACGATGGCGCAGATTTTTGTCGTGCCTATATCAAGGCCGACGATCAGATTATCCCGTTTTGCTGACATACCGCTTCCTCCCGCGTAATTCCGGTCTATGGTTACATTCAACTCTTTTTGACGATTATTTTATCATTGTAATCGAGGTCGACATACTGAAGCGTTGCGCGCTGAGCCATCAGGTCGCGGTATATCCTCGCGAAACGATCAATCTTGGCAGCAAAATCACCGGACCCCACCTTGACAGGAAGTGCTCCGGATGCGGTGAACATGGTAAAACCGAAGCCCTTATCGTAATGAATCTCTGACACATCCGCAAGGATAAATGCGCCCTTTTCACGCAATATTTTCAGCAATTCGCAGGTGTCTCTGAGGGCTTCAGCGGTACCTTTGGGATCACTGGCCAACTCATCTTCCCTGAATCCGGTGACAACCGGAAAATCAAGTTTATCACCCTGGTTAAGCACCTTGAAAACGGCTCCTTTTTTATCAAGATAGTAGATGAAGCCCATGTTGACGACGGCCAGCGGTTCGCGTTCGGTAAGCTGAATCGAAATTCTGTCGGGGAAATAACGGTTGATCCGTACCGTCTCAATCCATCGGTTCTGCAACAGCGATTCTCCCATCTGTTTCAGGTTCAGACGGAGCAGATCCTTTCCAACGTCGACGTTTGCCAGGCCGAGAATTTCTTCCCGTGTCAATCGCTTTGCGGAGGAAACCTCGATATGCTTGAGGCGGAAAAACGTGGCCGACTGAGTGGCGCGGTAGCCCCCGTAGAGCAGTCCGGCCACCAGCGCAAGAGCTGCGATTCCGGCCATAGCGGTACCGAGCGGACGAGCATACTTCTTCAGATCAAGCGGTTTTCGCTGAACCTTGACCTTGTTGGGCGCCACCTTTCTGCGCTGGTATGATGAATTTGCGAAATCGCGCACCGGTCAGAGTACCTTTATGGAAAGCGAAGCAGATTCGATAATTCGCGTCACGAGGGCCTCAAACGAGAGCCCGGCTCCTTTGGCGGCAATTTCGGGCAACAGCGAAAGGGCAGTCATGCCCGGCAGCGTGTTGACCTCCAGCACGTAGCAGTCGCCGCTGTCCGTCACGAGCAGATCCACGCGGCTGTACCCCTTGCACCCCAGGGCGCGGTGTGCCGCCAGTCCGACCTGCTGAGCCTTTTCGTACAAAGATGGTTCCAATCGCGCCGGAAAAATGTGTTCAGCCATGCCGTCCGTATATTTGGCCTCGAAGTCGTAAAACTCATTTTTGGGAACAATCTCGATCGCTCCGATCGGCGCGTCATCGAGAATGCCAACCTGAACCTCCTGTCCCTTGACATACTGCTCGACGAGTAGCTCCTCATCGTAGCGAAAGGCAAGCTCGATTGCGCCATCCAGCTGTCCCGCTTCCCTGACGATCGACACGCCGACCGAGGACCCTTCCTGCACCGGTTTTACCACCAGCGGCAGCTTGAAGGGGAGGGCGGACACGTCAAACGGTTCGCCCTGCCGGATGCAGTAAAACGGTGCGGTCAGGATGCCGCTCGCCGCAAAGGCCTGCTTGCTGTAAAGTTTGTGCATTGCCAGGGCACTGCCCAGAACTCCGGAACCGGTGTAGGGAATCTGCAGCAGTTCCAACATTCCCTGTACGCAGCCATCCTCGCCGTAGCGCCCGTGAAGTGCTATGAAGGCGGCCTCAATCTGTTCACGTTTCAGAACATCAGCCAGATCCCTGCCGACATCTATCGCCACAGCGTCGTAGCCGCATGCACGCAGTGCCGAGTGCACGGCCGCGCCGCTTTTCAGCGAAACGTCGCGTTCCGCAGACAACCCGCCGTATAACACGCCGATTTTTTTTGATTTCATCACGACTGAAACCTTTCCGGGGACATCGACTTTGGGTACAGGTTAAAGTTCGCCCACTATACGCACTTCTTCCTCAAGTGTCACGCCAGTTGTTACAAAAACCGCATTTTTGACCGTGGTGGCCAGATCAATGAAATCCTGCGCTGTAGCGCCACCGGTGTTGACCAGAAAGTTGCTGTGTACCGGTGATACCTGCGCCCCGCCGAGCTTTGCCCCCCGCATACCGGCGGTGTCGATCAGTCGCCAGGCTGCCTGCTTCGGCGGGTTTTTAAAAAACGAGCCGGCACTGGGAAAGCCGACGTTATGTTTCGAGCGCCGCAGCTCAAGATCCTTGCGAATCTCCTCTTCGGTTTGATCTGCAGCACGTTTTTCAAGCCGGAAGGTTGCCGCAAGTATGAGATCGCCCTCCTCCAGCCTCAAGTGGCGATAGCCGTAATCGAGCTCTTTCATGCGAAAATCGGCAACAATTCCTCCGCGCATCAGGGTGAGGCATTCGGTTCGATCCAGGATTCCTTCGCCGTAGGCCCCGGCATTCATCTTTATCGCTCCGCCGATGGTGCCGGGAATTCCGGAAATAAAGCCGATCCCGCCGAGTCCGAGACCTTGGGCACAACGCACGACGGCTAGGTTTTCGGCGCCGGCTTCCGCCATGATACGTTCATTTCCTTCCGCAGTGACCCTGTTAAAGCGTTCCAGCGAGATCACCGCGCCATGAATCCCCGTATCAAGCACCAGGAGATTGTAGCCCCTGCCGATTGTCAACCAGGGAATGTTCCGCCCAGTCAGCCATGAAAGCAGACTTTGCAGGTCCTCGACATCTTCCGGGACCGCGTACAGATCAGCCGGGCCGCCAACCTTCAGCGAGGTGTGCAGGCTCATCGGCTCCTTGCAGAGTAGGGTGCCGCGTATTTTGAGGTCGTCGGTCTTCAGCTTATTCCCCGATCAATTTGACCAGCGCCTCACCCTGCTGCCAGATATTGCCGGCACCCAGGGTTATGACGATGTCACCTTCGCGGACAATCTCTTTAAGATGTGCTGGTATCGCTTCGCGGTCCGCAATCCAGCTGACATCCTTCTGGCCGTGCCGGAGGATCTCCTGTGCCAGCCGTTCAGCCGTGGCGCCTGCAATCGGCTGTTCGCCGGCGGCGTAGACGTCGGTGAGCACCAGCACGTCGGCATCGTAGAAGGCGGTCACGAATTCGTCGAATAGTTCGTGGGTACGGGTGTAGCGATGGGGCTGAAAAGCCGCCACGATGCGGCGCTCAGGCCATCCCTGTCGGGCGGCGGCCAGGGTCGCCTTGATTTCTGCCGGGTGGTGACCGTAATCGTCGACTACCATGATACCCTGCGGTTCACCTTTGACGGTGAAGCGCCTCCCGACGCCGCTGAAGGCGGCAAAACCTTCCTGGATGGCGGTGAACGGTACATCCAGTTCCAGTGCCACGGCGATGCAGGCCATGGCGTTCAGCACATTGTGCGGCCCCGGCATCGGAAAGGTGACCTCACCAAGTCGATAGCCCTTGAAATGGGCGATGAACGACGTCTGGAAGCCGTCATGCCGGACATGGGTGGCACGGATGTCGGCCTGAGCGGAGAGTCCGTAGGTCATGTAGCGCTTTTTGACCCTCGGCAGGATTTCACGGATGTTTTTGTCATCAAGACAGAGTACGGCCAGACCGTAGAACGGTACCTTGTTGATGAATTCAACAAAGGTGTCCTTGATCTCTTCAATGCCGGAATAGTGATCGAGGTGGTCGGCATCGATGTTGGTGACGACAGCGATAGTCGGTGACAGCAGCAGGAACGACCCGTCCGATTCATCGGCTTCGGCCAGCAGGAATTTCCCCTGGCCGATCTGGGCGTTGGTGCCGATGGCGTTCAATTTTCCGCCGATAACGATGGTGGGATCGATGCCGGCGTGCCCCAGAATTGCGGCGCCCATCGATGTTGTGGTGGTCTTGCCGTGGGTGCCGGCGATGGCGATGCCGTACTTCATCCGCATCAGTTCCGCCAGCATTTCAGCGCGCGGGATGACCTGCACATGCAGCCTTTTGGCCTCTACCACTTCGGGATTGTCGTCGTGCACGGCAGACGAGATAACCACCACATCCACATCTTTAAGGTTTTCAGCTTTGTGCCCGATGCCGATCTCGGCACCCAGTCCCGCCAGCCGCTCGGTAATGTCCGACCCGCGCAGGTCCGAGCCGGAAACCTTGTACCCCAGGTTGAGCAGTACCTCGGCGATACCGCTCATACCGATGCCGCCGATGCCGACGAAGTGAATTTTATCTATTTTTCCATACATGAGAGTGCCCTTCTTCAGTCGAGTAAACTGGCAATGAGGCCGATAACTGAACCGATATCGGGATCCAGACCCGAAATAATTCCTCCATTGTTGACAGGAGCTGTCGTTGGGACCTGGTATCCCTGCGGATTCCGCCGTTGTTCTTCCAGCTTTTTAAGTTCTTCCATCTTCAGTTGCTCTTTCCGGTCCTGATCGAGGAGCTTACCACCCATCTTCATCCACTCCATCAGATGGCGCAGCTCCCCGCCGTCAAGCCAGACCCCGTGATTTTTGCACCTGTCGATGATGACGCCGCTTTTGACTCCGTAATTAACCCTGTTCATCAGCTGTGAACAGACCGGGCATTTGATATAGGATACCGGGTACTGGTCCGGCTCACGGTGCAGATTGATGCTGTCCAGTCCCACCCTGTCTATCTGGTACACATTGGTGACCGTTGCATCCAGAAGGGCTTCCAGTTCCGTCGGGTCAAAGAACAGGCCCATACATTCTTCACAGCGTTCAATCAGAAAGGCTCCGTGAAGCTTCAGATCGATCGTCTTCAATTCGATGGTACACCGTGGGCAGATGCGGGATACGTCGCTCTGGTGGGTGGTAAAATAATGAATCCCCCTCAGGTCCACATCATTACGGTCACCGCAATATGTACACGTCAGAGAGCCATCAGGTAGAGGTGCTTTGCAGTTTGTGCACCTGGCCATGGCTACCTTTTAAACCCCGTGCTGTTACGTGACAATTTACTCATCCGGCGTTCCCTTTTTCAATTTCATCAACAATAATCCGTGCCGCATCCAGCCGTGCCAGACCAAAAGCCGCCTCGCCGGTCCTCAGTACGAGTTCTGCGTCCTGCGAAAGTTTCACTATCTGCTCGGCCAGCGATGCACCTGACAATTCCTGCTCCAGCATCATGAAACAGGCGCCCTTCTTGAGCAGCGCTTCGGCATTGCGGCGCTGATGGTCATCAACCGCGTGCGGAAAGGGGATGAACAGACAGGCCTTGCCGCAGGCGGTCACTTCTGCGATGGTAGTGGCTCCGGCCCGGCAGATGATCAGGTCTGCTTTGGCATATTCCGCGGCCATGTCGCTGATGAATGCGGTTACGGTAGCATCAACCCCGGCTTTACGATAAGCGGCGGTAACTTCTTCATGATCCTTTTCACCGGTCTGGTGGGTGATTGACAGACAAACCGGGCTTTTCTTCAGCAGCGGCAGCGCATTCATTATGGCAAGATTTATGGCATGGGCCCCCTGACTGCCGCCGAAAATAAAGAGATGAAATCCCCCCTGCTCACTCTGTTGGCTTCCTCCCTTTAACAAAGGGGGGATTGAGGGGGGATGTGCCTTGCCCGCCATTTCCAGTATCTGTCGTCGCAGCGGGTTACCGGTCAGCAGGGTCGATCCGTCAGGAAAATAACCGGCCGACTCCTCCAGCGTTATGAATACCCTGCCTGCGAACCGCGCCAGCAGGCGGTTGGTCTGGCCCGGTATGGCGTTCTGCTCATGGATAAATCGCGTGATCTGCATACCTCCGGCCGCCAGTACCATTGGGAGGGAGGCGTACCCTCCTACGCCGAGCACCGCATCCGGACGGAAGCTTTTCAGAATTTTCCTGGATTGAGCGTAGCCGTAGAACATTTTTACGATGCCACTCAGTTGGCTGAGTCCCCCTTTGCCACGGATTCCAGCTGCCGAAATCAGCTCCAGCCGGTAGCCTGCTGCCGGAACCGCCCGCGCTTCGATGCCCCGCTCAGTTCCTATGAACAACACCTGATTGGCCGGGTTGCGCGACAGGAACTCTTCGGCAACGGCAATGCCGGGAAACAGGTGTCCGCCGGTGCCGCCACCGGCAATGATCAGCCTCATTTTTCCTCCTTGAGACTGATGGAGGAAATTTTCAGGCCCGATGAGATATTGAGCAGGATACCCACGCAAAACAGGCTGATTATCAGCGAACTGCCACCGTAGCTGATAAAGGGGAGTGCCAGTCCCTTGGTCGGCAGCAGGCCGGTGACGACACCCATATTGACAGAAGCCTCAATTCCGAACAGCACCGCGATTCCCAGCGCCAGAAAACGCCCGAAGATATCGGGGGCCGCTACCGCAATGCGCATGGCCCGCTGCACCAGCAGAAAGAACATGCCGACGATGACGATTACTCCGATAAATCCAAGTTCCTCGCCAACCACTGAAAGGATAAAATCAGTGTGCGCTTCCGGCAGGTAAAAGAGTTTCTGCTTTCCTTCACCCAACCCCTGGCCGAAAACGCCGCCGGTACCCAGAGCCAGCCAGGACTGGATGATCTGAAAACCGCTGTTCTGCGGGTCGGCCCACGGGTTGAGGAACGCCAGAATGCGCCGTTTGCGGTAGGCCACGTTCATAACCAGGAAATAGATGAACGGCAAGGACATCAGAAATATGGAAATAATGTAGACCAGTCGCGTTCCGGCGGCAAAGAGCATGATGATTGCCACTGCCGCCAATGTCAGGGCCGAGCCCATATCGGGCTGTTTCAGCAGCAGGCCCAGCATCACGACCAGGATCAGCATGTAGGAGACAAAACCGGGTCCGAGTTGTTTGATTTTGTCTTGTTTTCTGTCCAGTGAGTAGGCCATGTACATGATCAGGGCGATCTTGGCGATTTCCGAGGGCTGCAGGTTGAAGCCGGGCAGTCTGATCCAGCGCGACGCGCCACCGGCACTGCCGCCGATACCGGGGATCAGCACCAGCACCAGCAGAACGATGCATCCCAGCAGAATCGGCGCCGCCAGTTTTCGCCAGAACTGATAGTTGATCCGCATGGTCGCCAGCATGAGCCCGAAGCCGAGCAGGGCAAACAGGCCCTGGCGTTTGAGGAAGAAGAAGCCGTCATGGAAACGCTTGGCGGCCATGACCGAGGAGGCCGAATACACCATCACCACTCCGAAGCAGGTCAGGGCGATGGCCATCAGCATGATCACCAGATCATATTCTTCCAGTTTTTTGAACATCTAAAGCCCCTTTACCGCTGCTATAAATCTCTGAGCCCGCTCTTCATAGTCTTTGAACATATCAAAACTTGAACAGGCCGGCGACATCAGCACGGTTCCTCCGGCAGTGGTTATTCCTGCAGCCAGCCGCACCGCATCTTCAAGAGTTGTCGCCCGGCGGGTGTCGGTCAGCGCTCCCAACTCCTGTCCCATCCGTTCCGCCGCCTCCCCGATCAGGATCAGGTGTTTCACCCGCTCACTGACCAGCGGCACTAACGGTGAATATGAACCCCCCTTGTCCTTGCCGCCGGCGATCAGAGTGATATCGGTGAAACTCTCCAGCGCTTTCTCAACGCTGCCGACGTTGGTGGCTTTGCTGTCTTCGTAATAGCTGACACCGTTCACTTCACGGACGAATTCCATCCGGTGATGCAGCGATTCAAAGCAGAGAATTGTCTCAAACGTCTCATCAGGTCGGCAGCCGAGCAGCAGGGCGCACGCCGCAGCCGCCATGATGTTTTCCAGATTGTGGACACCCTGCAGGCGAATGGCGGCAGTGGGGAAGCACTCCTCGCGGCCGTTGTGACGATAGGTGATGACGCCGTCCCGGTAGAAGATGCCCTCGTCAAGCTCCTGTTTCCGGCTGAAGGGGAACAGGGCTGCTTTGAGCTTCTGAGCATGTTGCCAGACCAGCTGATCATCTCGATTAACTACCGCAAAATCGTCTTCGGTCTGGCTTTCAAAAATCCGCAGTTTGGCATCGATGTAAGCCTGATAATCGGGGTAGCGGTCGAGATGATCCTCGCTCAGGTTCAACAGCGCCGCCACGGTCGGGCGAAAAGAGGTGATCCACTCCAGTTGGAATGAACTTATTTCCGCCACCGCCTGGTCAATGACCTGATGCGAATCCGCCAGTTCAATCAACGGGTTGCCGATGTTTCCTCCCACAAAGGTGTGGTAGCCGTTATGCTTGAATATTGCACCCAACAGTGTGGTGGTAGTGGTTTTACCGTTGGTACCGGTGATTGCGGCAATCGGCGCATCGATGAAGCGTGAAGCCAGTTCGATCTCGCTGATAATCTCGACCCCTGCCCGCTGTGCCACCACCAGGTGCGGCAGATCCATCGGTACTCCGGGCGAAACGACGATCAGGTCGCTTGCCAGGAAGGTTGCCTCATCATGCCGTTCCAGTTCACGGAGGATCTCGAATCCGCCCAGTTCCGCCAACTGTTCCGTCAGCGCAGATTCGCTGCGCATATCGGTTACCGTCACCCACGCACCCTTCGCCGCCAGGAAACGGGCGCAGGCCACCCCGGTTTTTGCCAGGCCGACGACGAGGATGTTTTTGTTTTTCAGATTCATGCGTTATTGTCCGGTGAGTATTTTGATTGCGGTAACAAATTCCTGTGCTGATGAAACTGCGTTACGGGAATCTTCCTCAGATGTTTCTGCAAAATCCCTGTAATCCAATTCCATCCGTTCATCGAACAAATCGTAAAGCATCTTGGCAAAACGCGGTTCAAGTTTTCCCGTGTAAATAAACTCTTTATTGAAAATACCAATAACACCGGAATGTTTTGATGTTTTGTGTGGAGTGTTGTAATGGATAAAAAGAGCCAACACCGCATAGAACATTGCATAATACGAGCGATTGACAATGGATCGTGGAGAAAAGCCGGATTCCAGCATTTTGACCGCTTCAGCAAGCGTCTCTTCGGTCTGTTTCATACGGTAGAGAAAAATGGTTTCACGATCTGTCATATGGAAATTCCCTCTTCCATAATAACTCGGATAATCGGTGATGATCGCAAGGGAGATTCCTCAATCTCGTACCTGCTGAATAAAAGAGTCGTCACAACAATCCCGGTTTCCATCGTCAGCTCCCAGGCGGCGTTTTTCACCCTGTTTTTCAGCTCCCTGTCAACGGTCTCAAATTCCATAAAAATATCCATATCGGAATATTCATCCGCATCACCGCGTGCCCGTGAACCAAACAATCTGAAATCGATCAAAGGTTTCAGTTCTGATACACGATCTTTCAGGGTTCTGGCTGTATGAAGATCTTTTTTTGTAATGGACAATTCCAGAATCCTTTCGGTTGCGCAATGTGACTAATACCGACCTGCAGTCCTGTTACGCATTCCCTTTTCAGGTAGGTCGCGTTGAACAGCTTTATCGTGAAACGTGACATAACGGTATTGACAGTTCCGAAGCGTTGCGTTGATGAAACTAACGATACCTACAAGCCACACGGTTTAAATTACATTATATCTCCGGATTTTTTTGGGACATATTTCCCCGATATTTTGAAACTACGCTGCTTTCTGCAACCGTTCCGCAACCCATACCTTGATGATGGACTGACGTGGCACCCCAAGGCGGCGCGCTTCCTTGTCCAACTGCTGGATCATCCAGGCCGGAAAATCAACATTGACCCGTTTCTGCTCCTGCTGCGGCCTGCGAGCCTTGCTAATATCCAGATATGGGGAAATGTCTTCACCATCATCGAATTTCTGATCCAGTTCCTTAGCCTTCATATAATGCTCTCTCCTCTTTTCTGGAACGCCGCACCGAAATTCTACAATTATGAGCCTCTTGCAAAACTATTCCGTTTATGGTTCGACAGGCTCACCACGAACGGAATATCAACTGGTTATTAGTTTTAAGTCCGTTCGCCCTGAGCTTGTCGAAGGGTGATAAGGACTTTTGCAAGAGGCTCTTATTTAAGGTCGTAATTTGCGACCTTAAACAGATCTCTCCGATTTACGTTCATACACCACAACACCAACCCTCTGAATATGTTCCATAAGATCATGATCGTTCAGTGTCTGAAAAAGAGAAATATCAATGGTGTACGGAAGCATCAGATCATCCAGTTCCTGAATGGTTACGTACAGCACCACCTGTGTCAAATCAGGCCCGCCGCGCAGGGTCAGGTCGATATCCGAACCGCTTTTGAAATTGCCTTTGACCCGCGAACCGTAGAGAATTGCCTGCTCAATTTCCGGGTGGCGGGCAAAAACGCTGCATATTTTGTCAATGGTGGACCCCGACAGTCCAAAGCAGGGTGTCATTCCGTTTCCTTTAATTCTGCGAGACGACCATGCAATGCCACAAATTCAGGAAAATAGAGTGATGCCACATCCCCGGCAATTTTTTCTGCCGTTTCCTCGTTGTAGGTATGGCTGGTGAGTGTCCTGCTGGTGACCATACTCATCCAGGTTTCGCCGTTACCGATCAATCCGCGTCTGAACGCGAGCCTGAACGCATCCCGACTGCCCAGGATACTGACCTCACCCTGTGCCTCAAAATAGTCCTTGATTGTATTCCACGCCAGTTCAAAGGTGTACTCGAATGCCTGAATCAATCCCTGCTGCTCAAACTCATTCAGCTCACCCTTTTCGATGAAACGGGTGAGTTGTGCCAACGCTTTTGAGTAATTATTGAACCTTTGAATCCAGCGGACATCGTGTGGTGTCATACATTCCTCTCTGTCGCTCCAAGTGGAAGCGCTGAAGGTCAATCCACAAGCCCCGTCAATCCGGTTCGCGCGGTTCAAGAGCCAGATTGATTCCCTGGAGAATTTCTGCTATTCGCTTTGGCGACAATGAACCGACATATTCGTCAAGATGCGATTTATCGACGGTAAAAATCTGGGAAATATTCACAACACTTTGCTTGGGCAGCCCCGATTCATTCTTATCAAGAAGCACATTGCCAGGCGCACCTGCTCGCTTGAGATTGGATGTGAGCGGACACACGAGAACCGTTTTGATTACGCTGCGGTTAAACAGGTTGTTCTGCACTATGACATGAGGATGCCTGAAACCTGGTTCCGAACCTTCCGGTTCGTCAAGTTCTATCCAGTAAATGTCTCCCTGGCTGATCACCACTCATTCTCCACGGTTCGTCGATGGTGACGACGGGCGCTTTTGCGAAGAGCCTGTTCTGATGCATCTGGCTCATCGGAGTAAGCCGTGTTAATTTGAGCCAGCAGTTCCTTGTTTTTCTGACGTTCGATAAACTCCTGAAGCGCAAGCACAAAAAGTCTGCTACGCGACACGTTCATTGCCTGTGCAATCTTTTCTGCCTGATCAAAAATAACTTTTTCAATTGAGATGGCAGTTTTAATGGCTAACATGGTTATACCTCCTATTG
>JBAXVE010000085.1:0-13676 GCA_037129245.1 Desulfuromonadales bacterium | reverse complement strand
CACCGGAGGCTTCCACTTCAACTCTTACTTATGCATTCAAACAGTATATGTAATTGGGATATCCGGAGAAACGTGGACCGCTTACTGCTGAATCAGCTCTGTATAATCAGTTATCACTTGACGTATTTAGTGACATCATTATATGGTTGCATAATGCTGTCACTTTTTTGGATGGAGTGTATGATGAAACACCTGTTGATCGACACCAACGTATATGTTGCGTTCAAGCGTAACGACAACAACATAACCAGTGTACTGCGTCAAGCTGACACTATTGCATTAAATACCGCCGTATTGGGTGAGTTGCTGGCTGGCTTTAAGGGTGGAGTTAGAGAAACGTCTAATCGTAAAGAGCTTGATCAGTTTCTTGATTCGCCTCGAGTTGAACTACTTGCACTCGATGAATCAAGTGCTGATTTTTTTGCTCTTGTGTTTATTAATCTCAAAGCCATCGGGAAGCCGATTCCTACGAATGACATCTGGATTGCCGCATCAGCAATGCAGCATGGGCGGACGGTTGTGACTCTCGATAGTCATTTTTCATACATCGCCGGGCTTTCGCTTTACCCTGACCTGGAAAGGATTCAACCATGACAACTATGACGTTACGCGGCATTGATGAACCGCTTGCACAAGCTCTGAAAGAACTCGCCCGTAAACAGGGCATCAGTTTGAATGCGTTGGCATTACGACTTATTCGTGAAGCAACCGGTATTGACAAACAGAAAAGAACTCAGTTGCATTACGATCTTGATGCGCTTGCCGGTACATGGTCCAAAGAAGATGAAATTGCATTTCAGTTTGCCACACAATCTCTTGAAACTGTTGATGCAGAAATGTGGAAATAAACGTCAACTGCCCGGCTGTGTAATATCAGCAAGAGTATGCCTGCCGAGTTCTATACTAAGGTTCTTTACCCGCTGCAGGAAAAAGTGTTGACGGTTTTTCAGGGATTACCGTTTTATCTGACCGGGGGCACGGCGCTCTCACGAGGTTATTATCAGCACCGCTTTTCCACTCCTGATATACCTGCTATACAGAAGTTTCTACAAAATATTGCGATAACACTTGTTGAGGGAGTTGAATGATTACCTTGCCATTCAAAGATGAAAAACTTTGACAAGAAAGTGAATGCGAGTCAATATGAGTCATAAAGAGTCAGAAGGAGGCACATAATGAGACAGATGACATTGCGAGATATACCTGATGATATTGAGATTATTGCGCGTGACGAAGCAAGCAGGCAGGGAATAAGTCTTAATAAGGCATTTTTGGCGCTTCTTCGCAAATCTGCTCAAAATGGTGTTCCACAAACACTTGCAGCAGACATGAAACGCTGTAGTCGCTTTTCACGTTTTCTCGGCGTCTGGAGTGATGCAGAAACTACAGCATTTAATAAAGTTCTACTGGAACAGCGTACTGTTGATGAAGAGTCGTGGCGATGAGGAGGGTACTGCTTGATACTTCGGCATATTCAGACCTGATGCGAGGCAATATGAAAATTGCGGAATTACTTGACGATGCCGATGAAGTTTTTTTGTGCGCTATCGTCGTAGGTGAACTGCTTGCAGGTTTCAAAAGAGGTTCCAGAGAACTGGAAAACAAAGCGATATTGAAAGATTTTTTGTCCATTGGCAATGTTGGTACGTTGAGTATAGATGATTCTACGGCTGAACGTTATTCGATAATCCTTGATTATCTAAAAAAGTGCGGTACTCCACTACCCACTAACGATATATGGATTGCGGCAAGTGCTATGCAAAATGGATTGGTAGTGCTAACAACGGATACGCATTTTTCGCTACTTCCCCATGTCGTAAGTGAATTTGTTGCTCTGTAGGAGAAAATTGTTGTCTCCGGGAATTTCAGTGAGAGTAAACACCTGCAGCAGACATGAAACGCTGTAGTCGCTTTTCACGTTTTCTCGGCGTCTGGAGTGATGCAGAAACTGCTGAGGGATTAAGTGACTAAAAATCAGTGTGCAAAGCCGGCGGAATCGGGCAAACAGATGGACCATTATCCGGAGTTTGATTACTGCAACTAAATATCTATAAAATACATAGATAAACTAATATTTTTATTGACAGATGTGATGTGAATTGATATTTACCTCTATAGAAGCCAGTTACCGGTTAATCCTGATAGAGGAAGCAATGACAAATTCACTTCACTTCGATTCACTGCTGGTTCATGGAGGAACTGAACCAGGTCCGGCCGGAGCCACAGCGGTGCCGATTGTACAGTCAAGCTCCTTTGCCTATCCGACCGCCGGGAGCCTCGAAGACGTTTTCCGCGGGAGAGCGGTGGGGCAGGTCTATACCAGGCTCGGCAATCCGACAACCGAAGCGCTTGAAAAGCGGCTGGCTCTGCTTGAAGGTGGCGGTGCCGTTATTGCGACATCCTCTGGCATGGCCGCAATCACGACGGCGGTCATGACCATCGTGCGGGCCGGTGATGAAATCCTCGCATCATCGTCACTGTTCGGCGGTACGTTTTCCCTGTTCCGCGACACGCTCTCCAACTTCGGTATAACAACGCGTTTTGTCGATCCGCTGGATCATGACGCCGTTGCGGCCGCAATCAATGAACATACCCGCCTGCTGTTTGTTGAAACCGTTGGCAATCCCAAGCTGGATGTTCCCGATATTCCCGCTCTTGCAGACATCGCCCACGCGGCCGGCATCCCGATTATTGTCGATTCGACGGTAACGTCGCCCTATCTGGCGGACGGTGCACGGCTCAAGGCCGATATCCTGGCCTATTCCACCAGCAAGTACATCAATGGTACCGGAACCACCATCGGAGGTGCCATCATCGATCGCGGCGTATTCGACTGGAACAGCGCCAAATTCCCGCATTTCGAGATGTTCCACAAAAAATACCGCCAGTATGCATTTACCGCCCGGGCGCGCAAGCTGGTGCACAAGGATGTGGGGGCCTGCGCAGCGCCGTTCAACTCGTTTCTGCTGACAGAAGGGGTGCAGACCCTGGCGCTCCGCATGGAGCGGCATTGCAGCAATGCACTGGCACTCGCCACATTCCTCGCAGCGCATCCCAGGGTCAGCTGGGTGAGTTACCCCGGCCTTGAGAATTCACCCCACCATCAGGTTGCCAGACGTCTCTACGGCGGAAGATACGGCGGCCTGGTGACCTTCGGCACCGGCGACAAAGCTTCCGCCTTCAAGGTCATCGATGCGCTGAAAATGGCACGCAACCTGGCCAATATCGGCGATGCGAAGACCCTGGTCATTCACCCGGCCAGTACAATCTGTGCCGACTACTCGGCGGCGGACAAGGCCCTGATGGGGGTTAGTGAGGATATGATACGGGTGTCGGCGGGGATAGAGAACCCGCAGGATATCATCAACGATTTCAGCTGTGCGCTTGAAGCGATAGAAGGGAGAACAGCATGAACATCACCATTAACGGAAAAGAATCTTCGCTGCCGGAAAATCCGGCCCGCACCGTGGACTCGCTGCTGGAGGAGCTTGATGTTTCGCAGAGGCTGTATGTTACGGTAGAACATAACGGCGAGGTGCTCGACCGTTCAGCCCACGAAACAAGTGCAGTCAAGGCCGGCGATGTTATCGAGTTCCTGTATTTCATGGGCGGAGGTCGCTGATGTTGTCCGAATCCCAGATCGAACGGTACTCCCGGCATGTCATCCTGAAAGAGGTCGGCGGGAAAGGGCAGCAGAAGCTGCTGGATGGCAGAGTGCTGATCATCGGCGCCGGTGGGCTCGGTTCACCGATTGCGCTCTACCTTGCCGCTGCGGGTGTCGGAACCATTGGCATCGCCGATGCCGATGACGTTGACCTGTCCAATCTCCAGCGCCAGGTGATTCACTTCACAGCCGACGTAGGGAAGCCGAAGGTTGAGTCCGCCCGTGAAAAAATGCAGGCCATCAATCCGGACGTCAAGGTTGTGACCTACAAGGAATGGATAGCCGCAGCCAATATCAACTCCATCATTGCCGACTATGACTTCATCATCGACGGCACCGATAATTTCGCCGCCAAGTTCCTGATCAACGATGCCTGCGTCCTCGCTGGCAAGCCGTATTCCCACGGCGGCATTCTCGCGTTCGACGGGCAGACCATCACGGTGATTCCGGGCGAGTCCGCCTGCTATCGCTGCATATTCCCGGAGCCGCCGCCGCAGGATGCGATTCCGACCTGCTCGCAGGCGGGTGTCATCGGCGTTCTGCCGGGTGTGCTCGGCACCATCCAGGCGACCGAGGCGATCAAGTTCCTGCTGGGCAAAGGGGATCTGCTGACCAACCGTCTGCTGACCTACAGCGCCCTGCGGATGAAGTTTCGCGAGGTGCCGCTCAAACGCAAGGTTTCATGTCCTGTCTGCGGCAACAGCCCAACCATCACCAAAGTGCATGATGAACTGAATGCTATGACCGTGTGCGATCTGGGTGCGTGACATGCTCGAAATTCCGCAACATGTTTACGACGACATGATTGAGCATGCGCAAAAGGGGGCCCCTCTGGAGGTATGCGGAATACTGGGGGGGAAGGGCGGCACTGTTTCGGTGATCTACCCCATGACCAACACCGATGCCAGTAATGAGCATTTCATGATGGAGCCGAAGGAGCAGTTTGCGGTGGTGAAAGATCTGCGGACGCGCGGCCTGGATATGCTGGCAATTTACCACTCGCACCCTGAAACGCCGGCCCGTCCGTCGGAGGAGGATATCCGGCTGGCGCTGACGCCGTCTGTTTCCTCTATTATTATTTCTTTGGAAAACCCCGATAAGCCGGACATGAAGTCGTTCAAGATTCATCAGGGTGAAGCGGAACCTGAAAAAATCGCAGTGATTTCCCGTTAGACAAATCCCTGTCTCTGGTTAAGGTCTCCAAAGTTGTCCGTTCCGGGAGTATGCTCTCAATTGATGCAGTCCCCCGACTCTGCAGTAGGAAACCTGTATTTGGGGGTTGCCATCGGTCCTCCTTCATATCCTCCGTAATCCTCTTTTATGGTGTAAAATCTGACCGCTTTGTGATAGAGTCTCGGCGTTTTTATACGAAAGCGCCAGATATTCCAGCCAGGGATTGCCATGAGCGACGGCAGCAAAGCCAGAGGCGACATACCCCCACGCGTTCCACCCTCTCCGGATGATCAGACAGTCACGGTTCCGGGCTGGCCGTTGCCGGCGTACATTCTTTCCTGGAGCATCCTGGTACTGGTGATCGGGCTCGCAAGTTATCTGCTGCAACGCTCGCCCCATATCAATTATGCGGCTGAGGCTACCGCTTTCGGCGCGATTTGGCTGGTGGGAACGATCATCAACATTGCTCTGTTCCGCTGGCTTTTCAGCACCATGCGCAAAATGGCCCGTGCTGAACAGCAGCTTCAAATTAAAGCGGCACAGCTGGCTTCAGTGTTTGAAAATCTGCCCGGCATGGTCTGGCTGAAGGACAGCGAGGGGCGCTACCTGCAGATAAACGCCGTCTTTGGTAAAATTTGTTCGTATAACGGAACGAAGCAGGTTTTGGGTATGACCGATGCGGATTTTTTTCCGTCCGATCTGGTGCTGGGCTATGCTGAAAGCGATCGGTTCGTTCTGCAAAGCGGCACGGCGCAGTCGATACACGAATATATGCCTGTCGGGGGGCGCCGGCGCCTGTTTGAGATATTCAAGGCGCCTGTATTTGCCGAGAGCGGGGAAATTATCGGCATCTCCGGCTTTGCCAATGACATAACTGATCGTCAGGCAGCCGAAGAAACGCTGATGGCGTTTTCCGATTACATGGAAAAGAAGAATGCCGAAGTGTCTGCGGCGCTTGTGATGGCGGAAGAATCAACCCGCTCCAAAAGCGAGTTTCTGGCGACCATGAGCCACGAAATCCGCACGCCGATGAATGGCGTGATCGGTATGACCGGCATGCTGCTGGATACCGAGTTGTCCCCTGAGCAGCGCGAATATGCCGAAATCGTCAGAAAGAGCGGCGAGAACCTGTTGGGGCTGATTAACGATATTCTGGATTTCTCCAAGATCGAGGCACGCAAACTTGAACTTGACGTTATCGATTTTGACCTCCGATCGGCTTTGGGCGACACTATCGATATCTTCACGGCGCGGGCCAATGAAAAAGGACTGAAGCTCATCGAGCAGATCGATCCGGCGGTGCCACTGTTTCTGAAAGGGGATCCCGGCAGGCTGCGCCAGGTTATTACCAACCTGATCGGCAACTCTATCAAGTTCACCGAACGGGGAGAGATAACCATCGCCGCCGGTCTTAAATCCGATGAGAACGGCTTCGTGATGATCCGTTTCGGGGTCAGTGATACCGGCATCGGCATTCCTGAGGCACGGCGGGCTGCCATCTTCTCACCTTTTACCCAGGTAGATGGCTCCACGACGCGAAAATATGGCGGGACGGGGCTCGGACTGGCAATCTGTAAACAGCTTGCGGAATTGATGGATGGCACCATTGGTGTCGAGAGTGAGGAGGGGGTAGGCTCTACTTTCTGGTTCACCGCACGCTTCGAGAAACAGCCGGAGGGTGTCTGTGGTGAGGTTCGCGCTGCGGCCCGGTTGCCGGAGGCGAGCGCAGAACATATCCACCGGGAGCTTCGCATCCTGCTGACGGAAGACAATATCATTAATCAGAAAGTGGCCTTGGGACTGCTGAACAAGCTTGGCCATCGGGCAGATGTGGCCAATAACGGGCTTGAAGCCGTCAGAATGCTGGAACAGGGGAACTACGACCTGGTGTTGATGGATTGCCAGATGCCGGAAATGGACGGTTTTGAAGCAACAACGGTGATTCGCGATCCCGCTTCAGCAGTTCTCGATCACACGGTACCGATCATAGCCATGACTGCAAATGCCATGAAGGGAGACCGTGAACGCTGCCTGGAGGCCGGTATGAACGATTACCTGTCAAAGCCGGTCAGGCGTGAAGAGCTGCTGGCGGCGATCAACGCGGTCGTGAAAAGCGGCATCTCCGCTGCTGACGGTTCTGAACAGCTGCCGGCTGCGACGGAGGAGGTGTCAGTGCTTCTGTTTGACGAAGCCGCCTTGCTGGAACGATTTGAAGGAGACCGCGATTTTATCGGCATGATCCTGGGGGATGCCTATCAGGACATTTCCGGCCAGCTGGAGCAGATTCGGGAGTTGTCGTCAGGCGACGACCGCATAACCATCCGCCGCCTTGCTCATACAATGAAGGGACTGGCGGCAACGATCGGCACTGAACCGCTGCGAAGTGCGGCGCTGATGGTCGAGACTGCTGCCAAAGAGGGTGAAATGGATTCCGTCAGAGAGCTGCTGCCGGAGTTGGAGCGTCAGGTAGCGCTTACGCTGGAGATTATTACGAAATCGGAATTGTACTGTAGTGGAGGGGAGCGGGCTTGACTCCGGGGAAGCGATGAAAAATACCAAAATTTTAATTGTTGACGACGAGCCGATGAGCGTCAAGATACTCAGTCATCTGCTGGAAACCGAGTACACCACGCTGATGGCCCATGACGGTCGTGAAGCGCTGGAGATCCTGTCGCGCGTTACGCCTGACCTGATTATCCTGGATGTGGTCATGCCGGAGATGGATGGCTATGAAGTGTTCAGGGCGCTCAGAAAAATCCCTGGCCTGGAGGATGTTCCGGTGCTGTTCATCTCGGTGATGAATGAGACAGAGTGCGAGCATCAGGGGCTTGAAATGGGGGCCGGCGACTACATCATAAAGCCGTTCAACCCTTCGCTGGTGCGCCTGAGAGTAAAGAACCACCTGGCGTTCCATCAGGAACGCAAACTACTGGCCCAGCGCACCGTCGAGCTCGAACAGCTTAATGAACTGCTGGCGGCCGAGGTGACGCAACGCCGCGCCATTCAGGCCGACAACGAACAGCTGATCAGGGAACTGAGAGAAGCAGTTGAGAATGTTAACACTCTTACGGAGCTGATACCGATCTGCGCGTCGTGCAAGAAGGTGCGTGATGACAAGGGATACTGGAATCAGATCGAGACCTATCTCAGTAAGCACACCGATTTGACTTTCAGTCACGGTCTCTGCCTTGAATGTGCTACCAGACTCTACCCTGGATCAACCTTCGGGGGGGCTAAGAAGACTACATGAACGCACAATCACCGGAGAAAACAGTTTTGAAAGAGACGGGGCTGGCAGGCAGCAGTATTCGCATCCTGGTTGTCGATGATGTTGAGCTGAATCAGGAAATGATCGAGCTCATGTTGAGAGGCTCGGTCGGGGAGCAGGAAATCACGCTGCTGCGGGCTATGAACGGCCGCGAAGCGCTCGACATGCTTGAGCGTGACAAGGAGATCGATGTTATCCTGCTGGATATGATAATGCCGGTGATGGATGGCTTTGAAGCATTGACGATCATAAAAAAACACCCGAGATTATGTTCCATTCCGGTAATCGCCATGACTGGCGACAAGGGGGAGGCGCTGAAGACCCTTGCCCTCGGTGCCAATGACTTTCTCCCCAAGCCGTGCAACCCCGAAGAGCTGAGCCTGCGGGTGCTGAATCACGTCCGCATGAAGCGGCTTCTGGATGAATCCCGCTGCCGTGAGGCTGAGCTTTCCAGGGTTTCAGCCCTGATGGAACAGAAAAATGCGGAGCTGGGAACGGCGCTGATTGCTGCCCAGGAGGCAACTCGCGCCAAGAGTGAGTTCCTGGCTACCATGAGTCACGAGATCCGCACCCCCATGAACGGTGTCATCGGCATGACCGGGCTGCTGCTTGACACGAGGCTGGACGACCAGCAGCGCGAGTTCGCCGAAATCATCCGCAAAAGCGGTGAAAACCTGCTTGGACTGATCAACGATATACTTGATTTCTCCAAGATCGAGGCGCGCAAACTTGATCTGGAACTTCTTGACTTTAACTTGCGCATGACTGTCGAGGACTGCGTCGAGATGCTGGCGTTGAGGGCCAGGGAGGCCGGCCTGGAGCTGACGTGCCGGCTGGATGCCGCTCTTCCCCGCTGCGTCAGGGGGGATTCGGGGCGGGTGCGCCAGATTCTAACCAACCTTGTCGGTAATGCGATCAAGTTTACCGAAAGTGGTTCGGTCACTGTCAGCGCAGATGTCAGAACGAGCGACGGTGGGTCAGTGCTTGTTTATTTAGCCGTTCAGGATACCGGCATCGGCATTCCCGCGGGGCGGCGGGGCGCCATTTTCAGCCCGTTTACCCAGGCTGACGGCACTACGACCCGGAAATACGGCGGCACCGGACTCGGCCTGGCAATTTGCAAGCAGCTTACCGAAATGATGGGTGGGGAGATCGGAGTGGAAAGTGAGGAGCGTGTTGGATCCACCTTCTGGTTTACCGCACGGTTTGAAATCTGTCAGGATGCTGCCTGCGTCCCGTCCAAAATGGAAATTTTGCCGCCGGACGCCCTGGCATCCGCACAGCAGTATGCCCTGATTCTACTTGTCGAAGATAATGTGATCAATCAGAAGGTGGCACAAGGGATGTTGAACAAGCTCGGCTTCAAGGCTGACGTTGCTGCAAATGGCCTGGAGGCGATTAGCGCACTTGAGTTGATTCCGTACAATCTTGTGCTGATGGATTGTCAGATGCCGGAGATGGACGGTTTTGAGGCTGCAGCCGCAATTCGTGCCCCCAACTCAAAAGTATTGAACCGCAGCGTGCCTATCATTGCCATGACTGCCAATGCCATGAAGGGTGACCGTGAGCGCTGCCTGGCTTCAGGGATGAGTGATTATCTCTCCAAGCCGGTCAGGAAAGAAGATCTGGCGGCTGCCCTGTCCACCTGGCTCAGCAGCGGAAGAGTGTCGGAGGAAGCGCCTGCTGTTACCGAAGGTGAGAATCATTCAGAGCATTTGCCAGAAGTTCAACTCTTTAATGAGGCTGAACTGTTGGAGAGGCTGGATTACGATCATGAGTTCGTACGCAGTGTTTTGAGCGAGTCATTGCAGGAGATTCCCCGGCACATTGAGTCGCTGAAAGAGTATTGCAGCGGCGACGACCGGAACATTATCCGTCTTGAGGCGCACACCCTGAGGGGGCTGGCAGCAAATATCAGTTCCGCGGCCCTGCGGGAACTCGCCCAGAATCTGGAATTTGTTGCCCGCGACGGCAATTTTGAGGCTGCACATGAGCTTTTGCCAGAACTCGAGGAGTGTGCTCGCCAGACTGCGGAAGCGATCAGAAACTCACACATTTGGGGCGCTGACGGGCAGTAATGCACTGGCAGTACATGGCGTAAGCCGGTGCAGTTAGTGGCTACAGGCTAAAAAAATCGTAGGGAGCATTTTTTTATTGACACTGCCATATCTAAAGGGTATAAGTCCACCTCTTGATAAAGTGCTGTACAGGCGCGCACGCTGACATGAATGGAGATGCCGGTACGATTCCGGCCCACAACTATTCCATTCCCATCCATAGAAGGTATCAGGCGCGCTTTTCATTCCGTCACAGATTGTTATCGTAAAAAAAACTACAATTGATTACCGCAGTGCAGCAGGAAAACCGATGGTGCGAACGGAGCGTCATTCGCGATATCGGTCAGGATTAAATATTTTGTTGACATCGTTTCGGGTTATTTGCTAGTTTGAGAATTCGCTTTCTTGGGCGACATTTCTGGTTGTATTTTGTCACATCTATTTACGCGTCGGGAGATTCAGCGGCTATGCCAACAATTAATCAACTTATCCGTTCGGGCAGAGAAAGCAAAAAAGACAAGTCGACGGCACCTGCGTTGAAATGCTGTCCTCAAAAACGCGGCGTTTGCACAAGGGTGTATACGACTACCCCGAAAAAGCCGAACTCCGCTCTTCGCAAGGTTGCCAGGGTTCGTCTGACAAACGGCGTTGAGGTTACGTCCTACATCCCCGGTGTCGGTCACAATCTCCAGGAGCACTCAGTGGTTCTGATTCGCGGCGGCAGGGTAAAAGACCTTCCGGGGGTCCGGTATCACATCGTGCGCGGAACGCTCGATTCGGTGGGTGTGAAGGGTCGTCTGCAGAGCCGTTCCAAATATGGCGCCAAGCGTCCGAAATAATAATCAGTCCGTCTGGTTGAGAGGAAAGATATGCCGAGAAGAAGAGAAGTGCCCAAAAGAGTGATACTGCCGGATCCGAAGTTTAACGACAAGGTAGTGGCCAAGTTGATCAACTCGCTTATGCTGGCCGGCAAGAAGAGTGTGGCCGAGTCGATACTGTACGGCGCTCTTGATCTCGTAGCTCAGCGCTCCCAGGAAGAGGCAGTTAAAGTACTCAAGAAAAGCCTCGATAACATCAAGCCGATGCTGGAAGTCAAGTCACGGCGTGTCGGCGGCTCCACATACCAGGTACCCATCGAAGTCCGTCCCGAGCGCCGTATGTCGCTTGCCATGCGCTGGCTGATCAAGTATTCAAGCGCTCGCAGCGAAAAAACCATGCGTGACAAACTGGCTGGTGAAATACTTGATGCCTACAATAACCGCGGTTCGGCGGTCAAAAAGCGCGAAGATGTGCATAAAATGGCCGAGGCTAACCGTGCCTTTGCTCATTATCGCTGGTAGTAGTTTAACCGTTTTCGGAGGATTTAGTGGCTCGCTTATCACCGCTTGATAAATATAGAAACATCGGCATCATGGCTCACATCGATGCCGGTAAAACCACGACGACTGAGCGCATTCTTTACTACACCGGTGTGTCGCATAAAATCGGTGAGGTTCACGAAGGCACAGCCACGATGGACTGGATGGAGCAGGAGCAGGAGCGCGGCATTACAATCACCTCGGCTGCCACCACCTGTAACTGGAATGATCACCGCATTAATATCATTGATACTCCTGGCCACGTTGACTTCACAATCGAAGTAGAGCGCTCGCTGCGAGTGCTCGACGGTGCTGTCGCTGTATTCTGTTCTGTTGGCGGCGTAGAGCCGCAGTCCGAAACGGTGTGGCGTCAGGCCGACAAGTACGGCGTTCCCCGTATTGCGTTCGTAAACAAGATGGACCGTGTCGGTGCCGATTTTTTCCGTGGCGTTCAGATGATAAAAGACCGCCTGAAAGCCAACCCGCTTCCGATTCAGATTCCGGTCGGCAAGGAAGAAAACTTCAAGGGAATCGTCGACCTGGTTACCATGAAGGCTGTGCTGTGGGATGAAGAGTCTCTTGGCGCAACGTTCCGCATTGAAGAAATACCGGCTGAGCTGCTTGATGATGCACAAGAATGTCGCGAAAAGATGATTGAAGAAATTTCAAGCCATGATGATGTCCTCATGGAGAAGTATCTTTCCGGCGAAGAATTGACGGAGGCAGAGGTCAAGGCTGCAATTCGTGCCTGCACCATAGCCATTCATATCTGTCCAGTCGTCTGCGGGTCTTCATTTAAAAACAAAGGTGTACAGAATCTTCTTGACGCGGTTGTCGATTACATGCCGTCACCGCTTGACATACCTGCGATTAAAGGTGTTGATACTGTTAACGGCAGTGAAATCGAGCGTCACGCCTCCGATACGGAGCCGTTCTCGGCGCTTGGTTTTAAAATCATGACCGACCCCTTTGTTGGCCAGTTGACATTCTTCCGAGTATACTCCGGCGTTATTCAGTCCGGTTCCTACGTCTATAACTCGACTAAAGGCAAGCGTGAGCGCATCGGCCGCATTCTTAAGATGCACGCAAACAAGCGCGAAGAGGTTAAAGAGGTTTACGCCGGCGATATCGCTGCAGCCGTTGGCCTGAAATATACCACTACCGGTGATACGCTGTGCGAAGAGGAGCGGCCGGTAATTCTCGAATCCATCGAGTTTCCTGAGCCGGTTATCTCCATCGCCATTGAGCCCAAAACGAAGGCGGAGCAGGAGAAGCTCGGCTTTGGATTACAGAAGCTCGCCAGCGAGGATCCTTCATTCCGGGTTAAAACCGACGAAGAAACCGGACAGACAATCATCTCCGGTATGGGCGAATTGCACCTCGAAATCATCGTTGACCGCCTGATGCGCGAATTCAAGGTTGAGGCCAATGTTGGCAAACCGCAGGTTGCCTATCGTGAAACCATTACCAAGAAGGTCAAGGTCGAAGGCAAGTTTGTGCGCCAGTCCGGCGGGCGTGGCCAGTACGGTCATGTATGGCTGGAAGTTGAGCCCCAGGAGGCCGGCAAAGGGTATGAATTTGTTGATGCCATCAAAGGTGGCGTCGTACCGCGTGAATATATTCCCGCTGTCGATAAAGGTATCAAAGAGGCAACTGACAATGGCGTTCTCGCCGGATTCCCGGTAGTAGACGTTAAAGTAACCTTGATTGACGGTTCGTACCACGAAGTTGATTCATCCGAAATGGCGTTCAAGATTGCAGGATCCATGGGCTTTAAGGAGGGGTGCTCCAAAGCCGGTCCGATTATCCTTGAGCCGATCATGTCTGTTGAAGTAGTGGTTCCCGAGGAGTACATGGGAGACGTTATCGGGGATCTCAATTCCAAGCGAGGCCGCATCATGGGCATGGATTCGCGTGCCGGCGCCCAGGTTGTCAGCGCGATGGTGCCGCTCGCTTCAATGTTCGGATATTCGACAGATCTGCGTTCGGCGACTCAGGGACGTGCAACCTATACAATGACATTTGACCATTATGAGCCGGTACCCAAATCGGTATCGGAAGATATAGTAGCAAAAGTTAAAGGGTAATCTAGACCAAACCATCCATCAGGAGGGCCTTTATCATGGCGAAGGCGAAATTCGAGCGTAACAAACCGC
>JBAXVE010000084.1:0-13688 GCA_037129245.1 Desulfuromonadales bacterium | reverse complement strand
ACTTGGCGACTTGCCTGAACCACCGTGTAATAACGAATTCTGCTGACGAGGCATATTAGCAATGTTTACTTTGCAGAAATAATCATTTATCTTCAAAAAAAACAGCGTTGTCCGGTCAGGTCTGTGCATACA
The DNA here is from genome assembly GCA_037129245.1 of Desulfuromonadales bacterium. Classification (GTDB taxonomy): domain Bacteria; phylum Desulfobacterota; class Desulfuromonadia; order Geobacterales; family Pseudopelobacteraceae; genus JACRCG01. Next base: position 13,556 of record JBAXVE010000084.1, on the reverse strand, counting down.
AGTCAAAAGCGCCCCTCATCCGCCCCTACGGGTCACCTTCTCCCTGATGGAGAAGGAAAAATGTATTCCCTCTCCCCCCGGGAGAGGGTGGCCGAAGGCCGGGTGAGGGGATAAGGCAGGGTTTAGCATCACTGCAAAGACCAAACGCGGAACACCAACAACAAGGCGTGCGGAGAAAGCGTGAGTCAAAACCAACCCCCCTCAGTCCCCCCTTATCAGGGGGGAGGGTTTGAAATATCTCTTCTGACGAGGGATAGTCAGTGATTATGTTCAGCGTAGCCAGTCATCCGAGCACGTTTTTGAAAGCTCCTCTTCTGGTAAATGAGGCGTCGGTGGTTATGTCGAGCGCAGCCTGTCACACGAGAACAGTTTTGACAGCTCCTCCCCTGATAAGGGGAGGCGGGGGAGGGGTTGCCTTTGACTCCCGACCTTGAATCTGCCTCCGCCTTCCTCCCGTACAACAAAAACCTGACCGCGCTTGCCCGCCAGAACCGCAGTAACCCCACAAGAGCCGAAAACAGAATCTGGCAGGAAGTTCTGCGCATGAGACAATTCGCCAGGTACAAATTTCTTCGACAGAAACCAATCGGCGGATATATCGTTGATTTCTACTGTTCCGAACTACGCCTCGTCATAGAAATCGATGGAGACAGCCATGCTGAAACCGGCGGGTATGATGCTGAGCGGACAAGGTTCCTTGCCGCACTCGGATTACGGGTTATCCGCTACACAAACGATGAAATTATTCATAACATCGAAGGTGTGTACCATGATTTGAGCCTGCAACTCGGAGTGCACGATCAATGCTGACTCGGTTCATGGCAGACCAGGAGTTCGATTGACTGGGCACCATATCGGTAGTTAGTCAACAAATAAATGAAGTCTGTCCCACTTTGTGTTGGGGGAGAAAGGTCTACAGAATGTGATGGAGAGTAACAATCAAAGCGATATGCTGACTCCGGTCTTCTTGATTTCATCAATCAGGTTACCGCCACCTGCAAACTGCTCTGGCCGGAACGGAATCGGCTCGATCCGGGAATCAATTCCCCGGCGGAGTGGGACAATGCGGCGGCGATCGTCGAAGCGGTTGCCGGAAAATGCTCCCGATATGAGGGCGATGTCAATGTCGCTTTCCTCACTGGCATTGCCATGTGCAAAAGAGCCGAACAGAATTGCTTCATCAACCAGGATGTCGCGTGTCGAGAGTTCCCTGATGTACTGCTTCACAATGCCGACTATTATATCAGTTGCAACAGCCATGCGCACAGCTCCTTGATTTTTTCTCCAGTCATTATTAGCAGATGTAAGCCAGTATGCAATCTTGTCTTCTTTGGTCATTGATATATTCCGTGAACCGATTTCAAATTGTTGACCATCCATCTCGAAAGGAATAATGTCAAGAAAGCATAAAACAACAAACCGGGACGCAACCAATTATGCCACGCCCCGGCTTGCAGTTACATAATGACTTTATCGTTACTTTTCTACCAATATCCGCAGCATCCTTCTGAGCGGCTCTGCCGCACCCCACAACAGCTGGTCACCACAGGTGAAGGCCTGTACGAACTGCGGCCCCATCTTCATCTTGCGTACGCGACCAACCGGCACCGTCAGGGTGCCGGAGACGGCTGCCGGAGTAAGTCCGGCAAGGGTTTCCGCCTTGGTGTTGGGAATCAGCTTTGCCCACTGATTGTCATTGGCAATCAGGTTTTCGATCTCAGCCAGCGGCAGGTCCTTGTTGAGCTTGATGGTGATGGCCTGGCTGTGGCAGCGCATGGCGCCGACACGTACGCAAATTCCGTCGACCGGGATTGGCGTTGTGCTGCCGAGTATCTTGTTGGTCTCGGCAAAGCCCTTCCACTCCTCACGGCTTTGTCCGTCCTCAACTTCACGATCGATCCAGGGGAGGACATTGCCTGCCAGCGGGAAGCCGAACTCTTTGGTCGGCAGCGAGCCGTCACGCAGGGTGGCGGTCACTTTCTTATCAATTTCCAGAATGGCCGATCCGGCATCTTTCAACTCTTCTGCCACAACGCCCTGCAATACACCCATCTGGGAGAGCAGTTCGCGCATGTTGGGGGCGCCGGCGCCGGAGGCGGCCTGATACGTCATGGACGAAAGCCACTCCACCAGATTGGCGCGGAACAACCCGCCCAGGCCCATCAGCATCAGGCTGACTGTGCAGTTGCCGCCGATGAAGTCCTTCTGGCCGTTCTTGAGGGCCGCATCAATGACGTTGCGGTTGACCGGGTCGAGGATTATGACGGCGTCTTTCTCCATGCGGAGTGTTGAAGCTGCGTCGATCCAGTAGCCGTTCCACCCCTGCTTGCGCAGTTCCGGATGAACCGCTTTGGTATAATCGCCACCCTGACAGGTGATGATAATGTCGAGTTTTTTGAGTTCCTCGATGTCTTCCGCCTTCTTGAGGGTTCCGGCATTCATGGGTGCGGCCTGCCCTGCCTGTGAGGTGGAGAAAAACACCGGCTCGATGCCGATGCTGAAATCCCCCTCCTCCTGCATCCGCTGCATGAGGACCGACCCAACCATACCGCGCCAACCGACAATTCCAACTTTCATCATGGTTACAGTTCCTTTTCTGATGTGATATTTCAGAGGGCTGCGATAATCGCGTCGCCCATTTCTTTCGTATTGACCAGTTTTTCACTCTCTTTTTTCTGGTAGATATCACGGGTACGGAAACCCTGATCAAGTACCTTTGCAACGGCATTATCAATAGCGTCAGCAGCTTCCAGCATGCCAAAGGAAAACTTCAGCATCATACCCATGGAGAGTATCTGGGCGATCGGGTTGGCGATTCCCTGGCCGGCGATGTCGGGAGCCGAGCCGCCGGAGGGTTCGTACATACCGAAAGTGCCCTCGGCAAGCGACGCGGAGGGGAGCATTCCGAGCGAGCCGGTCAGCATGGCGGCCTCATCGGAAAGAATGTCGCCGAACATGTTTTCGCAGAGGATGACGTCAAACTGCTTGGGCCATTTGACCAGCTGCATGGCGGCATTGTCAACGTACATGTGGGTCAGCTCAACGTCCGGGTACTCTTTGGCGATGCCGATGACAACCTCGCGCCAGAGTACGGACGTCGAAAGGACGTTGGCCTTGTCGATGGAGCAGACCTTCTTGCCCCGTTTGCGGGCCGCCTGAAAGGCTACGTGAGTGATACGCTCTATTTCCGGAACGCTGTAGCGCATGGTGTCGACGCCGACCCGTTCACGCCCGACGCCGTCAATACCCTTCGGCTGGGAAAAATAAATGCCGCCGGTCAACTCGCGGATCACCAGCACGTTGAAACCGCCGGCGATGACCTCTTCCTTGAGGGAGGACGCACCGGTCAGCGACGGGAAAATGATAGCCGGGCGCAGGTTGGCGTAGAGGCCGAAGATCTTGCGCAGCGGCAGCAGAGCGCCACGTTCCGGCTGCTCATCCGGCGGGAGGCTTTCCCATTTGGGACCGCCGACAGAGCCGAACAGAATGGCGTCACTGGCCTTGCAGATGTCGACGGTGGTCTGGGGAAGGGCCTTGCCTTCGAGATCAATGCCGGCGCCCCCTACATTGGCGTGGGTACGCTCAAACGTTACGCCGTATTTTGTTTCGACGGCATCCAGCACGCGCAGCGCCTCGGCCATCACCTCCGGTCCGATGCCGTCACCCGGCAGAATCGCAATTTTATTGATTTTCCCCATCTTGCCCCCACGAACTGACGTAATAAACTAAGTTTACTATCATAATTTTTGCAGTGCTGCTTTGTCAATAAAAAGCAGACTTATACCACGCAAAAAGGCGCAACCGGCAAGCAGTCGCGCCTTTTAAACCCGTATTGCAGGGCCAGGATTACTTGGCGTGCTTGGACAGGTAGGTTGCGACCCCTTCAGCAGTCGGTTTCATCGCCTCTTCGCCCTGTTTCCAGTTGGCCGGGCAGACTTCTCCGTGAGTTTCGACAAACTGCAGTGCGTCAACCATGCGCAGCGCCTCATCGACGTTACGACCCAGCGGCAGGTCGTTGACCAGTGCGTGGCGGACGTTCCCCTTGGTGTCGATCAGGAACAGGCCACGGAAAGAAACACCGGCGGCGTCAAACAGCACGCCGTACTGGGTGGCGATCTCTTTTTTAATGTCTGAAACCAGCGGATACTGGATATTGCCAATCCCACCGTTTTCAATAGGGGTATTTTTCCAGGCCAGATGGGTGAATTTGGAGTCAACGGAAACGCCGATGACTTCACAGTTCTTTGCTTTGAAGTCAGCAAGCTTCTTGTTGAATGCCAGGATTTCCGACGGGCAGACAAAAGTGAAGTCCAGCGGATAGAAAAACAGCACCACATATTTCCCCTTGTATGAGGAAAGGGTGATCTGGCCGAACGAATTGTCGGGAAGAACAGCGTCTGCGGTGAAATCGGGAGCCGGCTTGGTTACGAGAGTGGCTGTACACATGGTTTGATTCTCCTTTGAAATAAAGTGATACGTTGATAATAGATTTTTACCAGCCACCGGTGGGAATGTCAATAGGATAAAAAAGGTCTTTTATTTTTTGTCACGGTTTTTTCGATTCGAATTCCGGTCACTCCAGATCGACGAGAATGTCGTCGCCGTCGATTTGCACGGTGAAAGTGGCCAGCTTTAATTCGGGGTGCTCCGCGCAGCTGCCGTCCTGCAGATTGAAGCGGTAGCCGTGGCGGGGGCATGAAATGAAACCGTCCTTGACCAGCGCCGCATTCAACGGACTTCCCTGGTGAGGGCACTCGTTTTCCACGGCGAAATAAATCCCTTTCACGTTAACCAGTAGAATATCCCTGCCTGCAACCGTCACCAGCTTTTTGCCAAAATTGGGGACCTCACTTTTCTTTGCTGCAAAGACCATGTTCGTATTCCCCCGTACCTGTTTGTATGCGATGCGATTCCGTAAAACTACCCGAAAATGCAGGCTCACGTCAAAGGCTTTCACTGTCGGAGTCCTGACGGCTGTGAAACGGCGCTGTTTCAGCTTGACGCCCGCAGTAATGACGGGCTACAACAGCCCCATGAATCTGCTTACTCATCTCAATCCGCCCCAGAAAGAAGCCGTGCTGCATGGTGAAGGATCGCTTTTGATCCTGGCAGGTGCCGGATCGGGGAAAACCCGCGTCATTACCCACCGTATTGCCCATCTGATCCGCGAAGGGGGGGTGCGCCCCTGGAACATACTGGCAGTGACATTTACCAACAAGGCCGCCAGGGAAATGGCCGAACGGGTTCAAAAACTGCTCGGAGGCGGAGACACGCCGCTGATCGCAACCTTTCACGCTGCCTGCGGACGGATTCTGCGGCGCGACATTCACCATCTCGGATTCCAGTCTTCCTTTGCCATTTATGATGACCGTGACAGCGAACGGCTGATGAAGGATGTGATTGGTGAAATGAACCTCGATGAGAAGCGTTTTGCGGTCAAAGGGGTTTCGGGGCGCATTGACGATTTTAAAAACCGGGGTCTGTTTCCGGAGGATATCGGTTCGATCCCCCCCGGTGATGTCTACAACCAGAAGGTCGTTGAAATTTATGCCGTGTACCAGGAGCGATTGAAAAAGTGTAACGCGCTCGATTTCGGCGACCTGATGATTCAGACCGTGCGACTTTTAACACGCTTTCCTGAGGTTTGCAGCCATTATAACGAACGATTCAAATGGGTACTGGTAGACGAGTACCAGGACACCAACCCGGTACAGTATCATCTGATCCGCCTGCTGGCGGGTAATAGGAAAAACCTGTGCGTAGTCGGAGATGACGACCAGTCGATTTATTCCTGGCGCGGGGCCGACATCCGCAATATTCTCGAGTTTGAAAAGGATTTCCCCGGCGTCAAAGTCATCCGACTGGAGCAGAACTACCGCTCTACCGCCACCATCCTGAAGGCGGCCGGCGAGGTGGTTAAACAGAACTTCGGCCGCAAGGGAAAGACGCTCTGGACTGAGAACCCCCCCGGCGAAAAAATCTGCTACGAGCGGGTTGAGTCGGATCGCGAGGAGGCCCGTTTCGTCAGCCGGGAGATGTGCCGTCTCCGCTCACAGGGGGTGCCGCTGGAGGAAGTGGCGGTATTCTACCGCACCAATGCCCAGTCGCGCCTGGTTGAGGAAGCGCTGGTCGGTGATGCTCTTCCGTACCACATCGTCGGCGGCGTCAGGTTCTATGCCCGCATGGAGGTCAAAGACGTTCTGGCCTACCTGCGGGTGCTTGATAATCCGGCCGACGAAGTGTCGCTGAAACGGATCATCAACGTGCCCCCCCGCGGTATCGGCGGTTCAACGGTGGATAAGGTGTCCGAACTTGCCGCCCGCCAGGGGGTTACGTTGTACGATGCGCTCAGGCAGGCCGTAGCAGGTGGCGCACTCTCCTCCGGGCCTCGGGGCAAGCTGTCGGCGTTCGCCGCCATGATGGAGCGTTTCCAGAAATTCTCAACCAGCAACAAACTGGTTGAGCTTGCCCGCATTGTCATGCTGGAAAGCGGTTATCTTGAACGTCTCAAGAACAGCCGTGATGAAGATGACGCCGAGCGGCTGGAGAATCTTGAGCAACTTGTTGCTGCAATTGAAGAATTCAGTGAGAAGAATCCTGAAGGGGGGCTGTCTGAGTTTCTGGAACAGGTTTCACTTGTCTCCGATCTGGAGCAGGGTGAAACGGGCAAGCCATCCGTGACGCTGATGACGCTGCATGCCGCCAAGGGATTGGAGTTCAAGGCTGTTTTCATGATCGGTATGGAGGAGCGTCTCTTTCCGCATGTCCGCGCCCTTGACGATCTGGACGGTATGGAGGAGGAGCGGCGGCTCTGCTACGTCGGCATGACCCGTGCCCGGGAGCGGCTCTATCTGGTCAATGCCAGGCGGCGCTATCTGTTTGGTCAGGAACAGTGCAATCAGCCGTCACGGTTTCTGAAGGATATTCCAAAGGAGCTTATTACGGACGGAGCAGACACCGTATCCTCACCGTTTTTCCAGGGAAGAAAGGATACATTTTCTCCTCGTCCGGCGGGAGAGAACAGCCACAATCTGGCTGCAGTCAGTGCCGCCTTTGATGAGATCGAGATGATTCCCGAGCCCCCGGACGAACAGGGTGGCGTGTTCATCGGCATGAAGGTGCGGCACGGCAAGTTCGGGGTGGGCACCATAAGGAAAATCGAAGGGGAGGGGGAAGGGCAGAAAGTTATCGTCTGGTTCAACACGGTCGGGCCGAAAAAACTGCTGCTGAGGTTTGCAGGGTTAGAGCGGGCCTGAGACCGCCTGCCGGTGCCGGTGGAGATTTACGGTACGTTGAACGAAAATGCTGTAAAGTTATCGGGTTGTGTGCTACAAGACGGAACAGTTTTTTCGAGGCAAGGGTGGAGCGGCATGAAACATCTGGGAGACATACTGGTAGAGGCTGAGATCATCAGTAAGAAAACCCTTGAGCGGGCTCTTGAACGGCAAAAGGTCGACAAGCAGCGGCTCGGTGTTGTTCTTGAAGAGATGGGGGTCATCACTGAAGAGGAGTTGACCGAGGCTCTTTCCAAGCAGTTCAATTTCAAGACCATCAAGAACTTTGTCGGCCATTCCTATGCCCAGGAGTTGCTTGACATCCTCCCCTCTGATTTTGCGATGAAGAAACTCGTATTCCCTCTCAAGCAGAAAGATTCGATGCTGGCCGTTGCCATTACCGATCCGTTCGATCTCGAAACCATGGAGATGCTGAGCCGTATAACCGGGATGCAGGTCATACCGGTGCTGGCCACCCGCAAGGAAATTCTGGACGCGATTTCGGTGCACTATCTGAAGAGCAGTTCCGGTGAAGGTGGCGAAGCCATTCTGGTGGTTGAGGATTCAACGCCGGTGGCGACCATCATCCAATTGGCGCTGGTCAAGGAAGGGTACAAAGTTCTTCTGGCCGCCGATGGACTGGAAGCTCTGAAAATAGCCCTGTCGGAACGTCCCAGGCTTATAATCACCGATTCGGTGATGCCGCGTATGGATGGATACGGGCTGTTACGGGCCATCAAGGCCAATCCGATGACCTCTGAAATCCCCATGATCATGCTGACTTCAAAGGCTTCCACGGAGGATGAGCAGAAGGCGCTGGAATTCGGCTTCAGCGATTTTATCCCCAAGCCGGTTCAGCCACTGCGAATCGTATCCCGCGTCAAGCATATTCTCGAATTGACCAAAAAATACAAGCGCTGAACATGTATTCAAAGGAGTAATCCGCGTGGCCAAGGATAAGTTGTGGGGTGGGAGATTTACCCAGCCCACCGATGCATTCGTTGAAGAATTCACCGCCTCCATAGATTTTGACAAACGGCTGTATCATCAGGATATCCGGGGCTCGATTGCCCATGCCCGCATGCTCGGCAAGCAGGGAATCATTCCGTTGGCAGATGTGGAGTCCATCGTTCACGGCCTGCAGGAAATCCTGATGCAGATTGATTCCGGTGCCTTCGATTTTTCAGTTTCTCTGGAAGATATTCATATGAACATCGAGGCGCGCCTCTCGGCTGCCATCGGCGAGGCGGGTAAACGCCTGCACACGGGGCGTTCGCGCAACGATCAGGTAGCGCTGGACATACGGCTCTACCTGCGTGACGAAATCGTCGAAATCACCACCTATCTTGACCTGCTGATCGATGCCCTGCTGACCCAGGCGGAAGACAACCTGGACACCTTCATGCCCGGTTTCACTCATCTGCAGAGTGCCCAGCCGATTCTCTTCGCTCACCACCTGATGGCCTACGTCGAAATGTTCAAACGGGATAAAGGGCGCCTGGACGACTGCTCCAGGCGGCTCAATGTTTTGCCGCTGGGTGCCGGGGCGCTGGCCGGAACGACCTTCCCGATTGACCGCGAGTACGTTGCCGAGCAGCTCGATTTTCCCGCCATAACCCGCAACTCTCTGGATTCGGTCTCCGACCGGGATTTTGCTCTTGAGTTTCTTGCCGGCGCTTCGATCCTGATGATGCACCTTTCGCGCTTTTCCGAAGAGCTGATTCTCTGGTCCACCAGCGCGTTCAGATTTGTCGAGCTGTCGGACTCCTTCTGCACCGGCTCCTCGATCATGCCGCAGAAAAAGAATCCTGACGTTCCCGAGCTGGTGCGGGGCAAGACCGGCCGCGTCTATGGCAACCTGATGGCGCTCCTGACGGTGATGAAAGCGCTTCCTCTGGCCTACAACAAGGATATGCAGGAGGACAAGGAGCCGCTGTTCGATACCATCGACACGGTCAAGGGGAGCCTGAAAATTTTTGCCGACATGATCCGCGAGATGAAGGTCAACGTGGCAAACATGGCTCAGGCGGCCGGTCAGGGATTTTCCACCGCCACCGATGTGGCTGACTATCTGGTACGCAAGGGGCTTCCCTTCCGCGATGCTCACGAAGTGGTCGGCAAGGCGGTTGCCTGCTGCATTGACAGGAAGATTGACATCACTGATCTTTCACTGGACGAGTGGCGGCAGTTCTGCGGTAAAATCGATGCCGACATCTTTGGATGCATAACAGTCGAGGCCAGCGTCAATGCCCGCAACATCATTGGCGGAACCGCCCGGGAGCGGGTGTGGAACGAAATTCAGAACGTCCGTTCCGGGAAGTGATCAAGAGATGTACTGCGACTTTTTCGGATTTTCTGAAAAACCCTTCACGATCACCCCAAACCCGCATTTCATCTTTTTGAGCGACACCCACCGCGAGGCGTATGCCCGTCTTTTGTACGGCGTGGACAGTCATGCCGGTTTTATCGCCCTGACCGGGGAGGTGGGGACCGGCAAAACGACCATGCTGCGCACCCTGCTGTCGCAGCTTGACCATGAAAAATACCGCTGCGCCCTGATATTCAACCCCTGTCTCTCGTCGGAACAGCTGCTGGCGGCCATCTGCAGCGAGTTTGCCATAGACGCCGACGGCAAGGACCGCTTTGCCTGCCTTACGGCGTTGAACGATTTCCTGCTGGAGCAGAACAGTGCCGGCAGAACAGTCGTGCTGGTTATCGATGAGGCTCAGAATCTGGCTCCCGAAGTGCTTGAACAGGTGAGGATGATCTCGAACCTTGAGACCGAACGGGACAAGCTGGTTCAGATTATCCTGGCCGGTCAGCCGGAGCTGAACGGCGTGCTGATGCGCCACGATTTGCGGCAGCTGAATCAGCGGATCACCGTGCGCTGCAACCTTGCTCCGATGAAGCTTCGCGACACCATTGATTACATCAACCACCGGTTGCGCGTTTCCGGCAGCCGGATCCCGGGGATTTTTCCTCAGCGTTCCATCAAGCGGATTTACCACTTTTCACGCGGTATTCCGCGATTGATCAACGTGGCCTGCGAACAGGCGCTTGTGATGGCCTGGACCGCTGAAAGCCTGATTGTAACGCCATCCATGTGTTCCCAGGTTATCCTTGAACTGAGGCAGCCTGAAGAACACCCCGGTGTGTGGTCCCGCATTTCCACCTGGCTGTTTGCCGGAAAGTGACATGGAATAAATGAGTTATATTCTTGACGCGCTCAAAAAAATAGAACGGGAAAAGGCACGGAAGGTATCTTCCGGCGGAATAGCCAATCTCTCGGGTGACCTGTTCAATGAGCGGACATCCCGCTCCGGCGGCCGCCCGGCCGGCAGGATCTTTGTTCTGGTGCTGCTTGTTACCGTGGTGGTTTGCTCAGCCGGCTGGTTTCTGCTGGGGGGGAATGGAAAGCAAAAGACGGCATCTCAGCGTGCAATAACAAAAGCGGCGGCGCCCGCGTCCCCGGCTCCGGCTCCGGCTCCGGTTATTTCCCAGGCACCGATCCCCTCGCCGCCTCCGATCCCGCAGCCTGTTCCTCAAGCTGTTCCGCAACCAGTACAGATGCCTCAGACTCCGGCCGGATCAGCGGGTGTGACGGCTCCTCCAGCGCCTTCTGTTGCGGCAGTTTCTGCTGAAGAAGATGCGCCAGCTGGGAAAAAACGGGGAGGGAGAACTCCGAAAAGAGAGTCTGAAAGTATTCGTCCAACGGTGCAGGCGCCTGCTGAAATAAAGCTTTCCGGTATTGCCTGGCAGGATGAGCGTGCCGGGCGTCGTGCCGTGATCAACGATTTTCTGCTGCGTGAAGGGAGTGTTGTTGCGGGGGCCAGGATTACGGAGATTCTGGCTGACCGGGTGAAGTTTTCTGCGGCAACCGGTGTATTTGAAATCCGCCTGAATGCCGTGCTTCCAGTGGAGCAGAAGCGGTGAGGCGCTTTACCCTGGTATTTATGGCTGTCGTGGCAGCCTTCGCTCTGGCAGCCTGCGGAAGACGGGGGGCGCTGATCTATCCTGACCTGCTGGTACCTGCCGCACCTTCGTCCGTTGCTGTCGGCCAGAGCGGGGCCGGATTAAGACTTCAGTTTACCCTTCCGAAGCAGGACAGGGCGGGGCGCAAGCTGATGGATATGACCGGCGTGATCATCAGCAAACGGGCCAGCGATCCAGGAGGGTTTCAGTGTCCAGCCTGTGACTCGGATTTCAAGCCGTTTGCAACGTTGTACCTTGATGCGCTCCCGCAGGGAGTGCTGCGGTCCGGCGATCGGCTTCTGGTGATGGATGGAGATGTGAGCAGCGGAAAGAGCTATGCGTACCGCATAGTTCCGGTTACCAAAGATGGCAGGGAAGGGGTTTCGTCAACTTCGACGGGACTCACGGTGGTATCCCCGCTACCGCCTCCGGCTGTATCAGCCGAATCGCTGCCGACCGAAATCAGAATTTTGTTCTCTTCTCCGCCCGTTCCGGGAGGGAATCCGGTCGGCTACAACCTTTACCGAGTCCAGGGCGAGGGCATATTCCCTCTCGTACCGCTCAATCGGGAGCCCTTACCTGATGTCACCTATAATGACAGCGCTCTGGAGAGGAAAACCGCCTACCGCTATCAGGCCAGAAGTGTTGTCAGGCTTGATACCGGAGTTGTGCTGGAAAGTCTGCCGTCGGCAGAGGTCAGAGGGATGCTGAAGGACGATGAATGATAATTCTGAGGGAGCTTTGCAGATGCGGATAGGGCACGGGTACGACGTTCACCGGCTGGTGGAAGGAAGAAGGCTGATAGTTGGGGGGGTTGACATTCCCTGGGAGAAAGGCCTGCTGGGGCATTCCGATGCCGATGTGCTGCTGCATGCGATCTGCGACGGCATTCTGGGTGCAATAGGAGAAGGCGACCTCGGCCGGCATTTCCCCGATAATGATCAGGCTTTTAAGGATGCCGACAGCCTGAAACTGCTTGAACAGGTCATGGTGCTGGCGGACCGGCATGGATACAGGCTCGGCAACCTCGACGCCACAATAGTTGCTCAGGCTCCCAAGATGGCGCCTCATATCCAGGCCATGCGGGCAAATATCGCGCGGGTGCTCAAGGCTGCGGTCGAGCAGGTCAATGTCAAGGCAACCACGGAAGAAGGTCTCGGTTTCAGCGGGAGAGGAGAGGGGATAGCTTCTCACGCGGTAGTGCTGATGATAGGTAAATAAAACTCACCACGTTCCGGTCAGCCAACATGGTTACCACTTCCCTCATTCGTGCTATCGCTGTTTTCTCAAATAGGCTCCAGTTGTCAATTCGAGAGCTTCAATAATTTCGCTTCTGAGTTGCTCTGGTTCCAATAGTTCCGCCTCTGCTCCGAAAGAGAGTAACCACTTCTTCACATCCATCCAGCCGGATGTTTTCAGATCCAGAATAATTGAGCCATCCGTCTGCTCCGTAATTATCTGCTCTTTGGACCAGCGACGTTCTTTGATGTAGCGGGCCACCTCTTTGGAAAAATGTATTTTCACCTCCACCGGTTCGTCGTAGACGATACTGAAGGCGTTTTCAAGCAATGTATCCGGGTCAAAATTTTCAGGTTGCGAAAAGGTCGCTTCTGTCATAGTCAGACTGTTGATCCTCTCCACGGCCAGCACCCGGATATCTCCGTATTTTGTGGTTCGCACAAATAGATACAGTCCCCCGTCTCTTTCGAAAAACTTCAGTGGGTCAATTTTGAAACCTTTCATCTTGTCATCGTGAAACGAATGATATCCAACCAGGCAGGTCTGCTGGCGGAAAATGGCATCGGTTATTGTTTCTATAATATCCTGCTTGTCGCGGTAGTCTTTAGCAAATTTTGAGGATGCTACAAAGAGAGTCTTGACCTTCTCCAGATTTCTGGCCAGTCCTTCGGGCATGAAGGCATCCAGTTTCGTATAGGCTGATTCGATATTCCGTTCGATATCAGTGCCTCCGAACAGTTTGCCATTTCCGCGAATGAAATAAAGAGCAATCAATTCTGACAGGGTGAGATTCAGTTCCGGTATACTCAGATTGGGGAGTTTTTTGAGGTAGGACGCTTCAAAGCGATAGCGTTTTTTGCCGTCCAGATTGGAGGTGTCGTCATACAGTGGGAAACCGAGCTCTTCCAATGTTTCCCGAATACGATAAGCGGTTCTGCGGTCAACTTCCAGCTCATCTCCCAATTCCTGCATGGTAGCCCCACCCGGCCTGGCAAGGAAATCCACCGCTTTCAGCATTTTAATCCCTTCGGGTAAATTCCCCGCCGCTTGCGGCGTTGCTTGGTTTTTGGT
>JBAXVE010000083.1:0-13848 GCA_037129245.1 Desulfuromonadales bacterium | reverse complement strand
ACCAAAAACCAAGCAACGCCGCAAGCGGCGGGGAATTTACCCGAAGGGATTAAAAGCGTGTAGAACAATGCAGCAAATTGATGCGCAAACAATCACTTGTTAAGCTTGACATCCCGAGGCAGGACGGTGATGGCAAAAATCGGCCACGAATCCCTGACATGCCCAATTGCTCACATGGAACATGCGAATACCTCAGTTTTCAATTCAATCGAACGGTTGCAAATCATGCTGGAATCGTAACGACAGGACAACTTTCAATGAAAACAATATGTGCGTGGTGCAAGCTGGAAATGACAAGCGGGTCCTCGGAGCTTTCTCCCGAAGGGCTTGTCTCGCATGGTATTTGCGGCGATTGTACTGCCGCAATCTTCGGTGCCAAGAAAATACCACTTACAGACTATCTGGACAGCCTTGATGCACCGGTGATCGTAGTAAATGGTGACGTGCGACTGGTTAGTGCAAACGAACACGCACGTAAAATACTTCAACAGGAACTGCCTGAAATTGAAGATCGACTGGGTGGCGATGTTTTTGAGTGCGTCTATGCTAAACTTCCTGAAGGATGTGGTAATACGATTCACTGTATTGCATGTACGATAAGAAATACCGTCACGGATACTTTTTCAACCGGAAATCCCCATATACGTGTACCAGCATACCTTAAACAAGGCATTCCCGGTCACAATCAGGACATCGAGCTCTTGATATCTACGCAGAAAGTTGCTGAAGTGGTGCTATTGAGGATCGACAAAAGGTAGGATTAATTGTAAGCGTTTCTTTGACTGAAGTTTTCGAGGTGACAAAATGCCGCTCATAGACTGGAATCCTTCACTTTCTGTAAACGTAAAACAGTTTGATGACCAGCACATCAAACTGGCTGGTATGGTCAATACATTGCACGAAGCAATGAAGATAGGGCAGGGGGCAAAGGAACTGGGCAAAATTCTTGATGACTTGATCAGTTACACGTCGACGCATTTTTCCGATGAAGAACGTAACATGGAAACCTACAGGTATCCTGGGGTCGCTGCGCATAAAGCAGAACACGCAGAACTCGTAAAGCAGGTTCTTGACCTGCAAAAGAGATACATTGCCGGCGAAACTGTTCTGCTATCGATCAACATGATGAAATTTCTGAAGGACTGGCTTGTCAAACACATTCAGGGTGACGACAAACTGTTGGGTGAGTTCCTCAATTCTAAAGGTGTACATTGAATGCCCTGATGTTGGCTTTTTGTAGTGACACAAAACTCTTGGCGATGATGGTGTGCTGCTTCATACAGGTTTTTGGGATAAAATGTGGTGCAATTTGATGTTTCTGCATCAGTATGCAGACGCGATGAGTCAACATAGAAAGAGAGATACGGAAAGGAGTTTTATGAAAGCACGTAGCATTGTTTTCGTGGTGACTGTTTTGATTTCTTTGATGGTCAGTTCAGGAGCATGGGCAGAAGATGGGCAGGAGTACTCGCTCAGTGATTTGATAAAAATCATCAACATGGTAAATAAGGACCTTCCTAAAAAATTGGATGGGGGAGTGACTATTGACAGGATAGTGCAGGGTATGGGTCGGCAAATGATTTATATTTACGATCTATCATCAAAAGATGTCGATCTCACAGATAAGGAACGAAAGGAATTGCGGAAAAGCATTCAGGAAAGTCTTTGCTCCGCTACCGAAATATTTGTGAAAGATGGCATTGCGGTCTCTGCGCGAATGTTTACATCCGACAGGCGGCAGGTTCTCGGTGTGACTGCAAATAAGAAGACCTGTAAAAAGTAAAAATCTGGACGTCCAGAATCAAGTAGCCTTCAAAGAGGCATTCCCGTGCCCGGCAAAGGTCAGGGGGATGCCTCTTTCAATTTAATCAGATCCGGGTTTTGCTGAATCAATTGTAACAATAAGACCCATCATTGAGAAATGATATGGCCAAAGCCGCAGCTTTCGGGTAAATTTGTGACACAAAGTATTTTGTACCGACCACACTGAATAGGAGCTTTTTATGTGCACTACCTGCGGCTGCGGCCCCGACCATTCGCATTCACACAGTCACGACCACGACCATGGAGACGGCCACACACAGCCTCATTCGCACGACGGGCATGACCATCCGGTTCGCCATGATCACAACCATCACGGCAAAACGGAACCAAGGAAAACGGTTATCTCCATCGAAGAGGACATTCTTGCAAAAAACAACCGCCTGGCCGGTTTCAATCGCGCCTTGTTCAGGGAAAAGGGAATTTTTGTGCTCAATCTGGTCAGTTCACCCGGATCCGGCAAGACGACACTGCTGGAGCGGACCCTGCGCGATCTTTCCGCAGGGATACGCTGTGCCGTTATTGAAGGGGATCAGCAGACCGATAATGATGCCAGGCGCATTTCCAAAACCGGCGTCCCTGTCCGTCAGATCAACACCGGAGCCGGCTGCCACCTGGATGCCCATATGGTGATGCACGGAACCGAGGGGTTTGACCTCGATAACCTGGATCTGCTGCTGATTGAAAACGTCGGCAATCTCGTCTGTCCGGCGGCATTCGATCTGGGAGAGCACCACAAGGTTGCTGTTCTTTCGGTAACCGAGGGGGAGGATAAACCGCTTAAATATCCGCAAATGTTCCATAATTCAACCGTCATGCTGCTCAACAAGACCGACCTGCTTCCCCATATCGACTTTGACGTGGAAATGTGCAAGGAGTTCGCCCGGAGGGTAAATCCGAACATTACCATATTCGAGGTATCGGCGCGAAGCGGTGAGGGGATGGATGCGTGGTATCAGTGGTTGAAGGCGGGAATAAGCTGACCATGGACGGCCTGAGCGGACAATCTTCCGACTTTTCAGCCCATGCCAACTGGGTGGCAGAGCAGAACCGGCAGTTTATGCTGCTCGATTTTTCCCCCGCAAGCATACTCACGCTTGACACATTTATCTCCGAAATGTGGGGGGAATCGGGAGCTGAGCCGGAAACGGAGGAATGGCACCCATCGGATGGCAAATGGAATACCATCCTCAACTTTGGCATTTACTTCGGAGAATTCCTGATCCGCCGCTACAACGGAGAATGGGTGCCTTACGAACCTCAGCCAGAGAGCCTGCTCAACATCGCCGTCGTTTTTCCAAACGGCATGAAAGTTTTCCCGGTAGCCAAGGTTTGGAAGCGCTTTAAAAACGGGGTAGAAGACAGCATCTCTCCGCTGTATCGTTGGATCCGCGGCCAGCTGAATGACGAGCCGGGTACCGAAGAGTGGCGCGAATGGTTCGATCACGGAAACCGGTTCATGAGGGTCAAACGGCCCGACCATGCCATACCGTTTTTCCGGCATGCCCTGGCATGCCCATTGCCTGAGGGGGCCCGTAACAGCATCGAGACTGCCCTGCAAAGCGCCCAGGAACAGAATGCAGCAATTTCCGAACAGAGAAATGAGCCTGCTGAAGCGAACGTTGCTGCTCCGGTAACGCCGTTATCCCCACCGGAACCGGATCGCAGGACAGTCCTGGTTGCGCAGGCCAGAAACCTGCTTGCAGACAGAAACCATGACGGTGTCCTTGACTGTCTTCGGGTGGCGCTTCAGGAATATCCTGACGATCCGGAACTGAACGAACTACTTGGTGACCAGCTGGCCTCGCGCAAGGATATTCCAGGAGCGATGAGAGCTTTTGAGAAAGGGACCGGCCGTTGGGAATCCGCCCACTCCTGGGAGGGATTGGGAATCTGCCGCAACCTGACCGGGGACCGGGAAGGAGCAATCGCCGCCTGGCAGGAGGCGGCACACCGCGACGCGAAGCGTGCCATGCCATGCTTCAGGGCAGGAACGGCCGAAGAGCAGTGCGGCAACAAGCTAAAGGCCCTTGAGTGGTACCGTCAGGCGGCGGAGCGCGCACCGGCCGATGAAAAATTACAGGTGAAACTGTCGGAACGAATAGCAGCGCTGGAGAATGACCCGGAGCAGCTTCGTCAGCAGGCGGACAGGTTTGCCGACCAGGGTGACACGGCCGGTGCCGTGGCGGTTTATGAAAAAATCGTCGCCCTCAATCCGCGGGACACCGAGGCGTGGCGTGAATCCGGCGTCGGGTATGCCATGTTAAAACAGTTCGATAAGGCGCTGGAATGTCTTGATAAAGCAATCAAATCCGAAAACAGCAGCGATATGGCATGGGACTTCAAAGCCGTGACACTGGCCCGCATGGGGAAAAATCCCGTGGGACTTTCGGTGATTGACGAAGGGCTGACCTACTGTTTGAATTCCGCCCGGCTCTGGGCGCGGCGTGCCTATCTGCTTAACACACTGAACCGGTATCAGGAGGGCCTTACCAGTGCTGCCAAGGCATTGGAACTCGACCCCGATTACGGGTCAGCCCTCCTTTACAAGTTCGATGCCGAACGTCAACTGGGCAGAACCGCTGAGGCTCTGGAATCAATTTCCCGCCATATCGCCTGGGTACATCCCGGCGACCACCGCAAGGGAATTGAATCCATGAAGCTGAAGTGGGAACTGGAAAACCCCGGCCTGCAGCTCGACCCGCAGCAGGCGGCTGAACAACAGGAATACGCCTTCCACTACTGGCAGAGCGGCAGTACCGAACAGTCATTGGCCGCCTTCAAACAGGCAACGGAACTCGACCCCTTCAGCTATGAAATCTGGAACAATTACGGCAGCACCCTCAACGGGCTCGGCAGGTATGAAGAGGCCATAGCCTGCTTCGATCGTGCTCATCAACTCTACCCGTTGATTACGGATTTCCTGAAGAACAAGGCGGCATCACTGGTCAGAATGTTTCGCAATCAAGAAGCACTGGAGTGTCATGAAAAAGTGCTTGCCCGCTCACCGAAGGACGAAGCCAGTTTGGGGGAACGGGCCCGGCTGCTGAGCATTCTCGAACGCCACGACGAGGCACTGCAGGCGTCAGAGGTCTTTGCTGCCGCATTTCCCGGCCGGGGAGATGCCCACGTGCGCCACTGCTGGGCCTTGCGCAAGCTGGACCGCACCGATGATGCTTTGGCGGCCATTGAACGGGCAATTGCGTTGCGCCCCGATGACCGCAATCTCTGGTTGCACAAGTCCGTCATCCTGGGCGATCTGGGCCGGGACGACGAGGCTGAGGAACTGCAGGTCCGGGCATTCGAAGACAAGGAGTTTGCGGAACGATATCACCAGGAAGGTTTGGAACTGTTCAGGAAATTTGGAGTCTGACCATGCCCTACACCTGCGACTGCAGACAGAAGCTGGATCTGAGTGCAGCCCTGGATGCGCTACCCACTGACCACATGGGGAGTTCAGGGATGTTCAGCCCGGTATGCAGCGGATGTGGTCGGAGTATTGAGGTGCGGTTGAAGAACGGGGGCTTCGAGGTCGGCTTCAGCTACTTCGGCGGCAGCATGCACTTCGAGCCGATGCAGCGGGTGAAAGTCAAGGGGTTAATAATCGCCGCTTCCGATCCGGATGACCTGACGGTGTCTATCGGCAGCAGACAGTGGCATTTCGGCATCCGCCGCATATCAAACAGTCGTTTCTGCGTCTTTGCGCAGGCCTTCGCAACCGGCAAACGGGTTGACGAACTGAATTTTACCCAGTGGGGAGTATCCCTGACCGGCATGGAACGCGGCCACATCCCGCTTGAGTATAGCGACGCAACAGTGATCGAACCGAATGATTTTCTCTGGCTCTCCGGGCCATCCCCGTACCTGACACGCGCCTGGCACTACATGAACGACGGCTACTCTTCAAAAACCTCGTAAAACCCGTGCGTTCCCAGTTTGTGGACTTTCATCAGGTTCGTTGATCCGCGGGTTTCGATCGGAATCCCCATAGTGATAACGATCGTATCACCTTCTTTGAAACCGGCCGCAAGCAGCTTCTTTTCAACCTCGTGGATCTGCTGATCGGTGTTCTCCATGATACCGACTTCGGTGCAGTTCACCCCCCAGAAAATTGACAGACGACGTCGGATGTCGAGCGAACCCGTAAAAGCAATTATGGGAGTTGCAGGACGGAAGGCCGAAATCAGGGTGGCGGTGCTGCCGGAGCGTGTGAAGACCACAATCGCCTTGGCCTTCAGCGTAGCTGCGGTTCGGCAGGAGGATTCGGCAACCGCCTGGGCGATGGTGGCAACGGAACCGACCGGGTTGCGGGCGGTCAGAAAATCGGTCGTCTCAACATCTCTGGCAATGCGGACCATTGTTTCAACCGACTCGATCGGATAATCGCCCGAAGCTGTTTCAGCCGAGAGCATGATGGCGTCGGTACCGTCCACGATGGCATTGGCAACATCCGAGGTCTCAGCTCTGGTGGGGCGAGGGTTGCGGATCATCGAATCGAGCATCTGGGTGGCGGTGATGACCGGCTTACCGGCTTCGTTGCAGGCCTTGATGATCTTTTTCTGGTAAATCGGCACCTTCTCCGGCTCAATTTCTACTCCCAGATCGCCGCGCGCCACCATGACGGCATCGGTCACTTTGAGAATCTTTTTGAAATTGCGCAATGCCTCCGGCTTTTCGATCTTGGCAACCACCGGCGTATCTTTACCTTTTGCCGCTATGATACTTTTTATCTCTTCAATGTCTTCTGCAGTTCTGACAAAGGAGAGCGCCACGAAATCAACGCCCGCCTCAAGAGCGAAATCCAGGTCGATCAGGTCCTTCTCGGTCAGACAGGGGGCCGAGACGTTGACCCCCGGTAGATTGATCCCCTTGTTATTCTTCAAAAGTCCGCCGGTGACCACCTGGCAGCGAACCCGTTCCCCCTCGATGGCGGAAACCCGCAACTCAAGCAGTCCGTCGTCCAGCAGGATTCGGGAGCCGGGCTGCACATCGTGGGGCAGGGAACGGTAGATTGTCGGGATGATCCCGTCACTCCCCAGCACGTCGTCGGTTGTGATGACAACCTCTTCACCTTTGGTCAGCAACATTCCTTCACCGGCCATTTTACCGGTCCTGATCTTGGGCCCCTGCAGGTCAGCCAGAATGCCGGCCTGTCGGCCCACTTTGTCGGAAACCTTCCTGATGGTTGAGATCAGTTCCAGTTTTTGCGAGTTTTCGCCGTGGGAAAAATTCAGCCTGAATATGTCCACGCCGGCCTGCAGCAACTTCTGAATCATCTCCGGTGATGAACTGACCGGTCCGACGGTGGCGACAATCTTGGTTTTACGGGTGGAACGAGGCATGCGAAACTCCTGTTTTGTAAATGATGGTTATTTACCGCAGCACTGATACTGATGGATAAACCGAGCGTTCCGGCAACCGTTTTCGGCTGCCTAAAATGGCACAGTACACATTTCAGTGCAACTGATAATCACCACGCCGGAACCTGCAAAATCACCGTACGGTCAGCTTTCCGTCCACCACGTCGACGTTCATGGTGCCACCTTCGCTGACTTCACCGGCAATAATCGCCCGCGCCACTCTGGTTTCGAGTTCCCGCTGCATAAAGCGTTTGAGCGGGCGGGCGCCGTAGACCGGGTCGTAGCCGGCCTGGGCGAGGAACTGTTTGGCAGCATCCGAGATCACCAGCGTCATGCGCTGTTCCTTCAGCCGCTGGATCAGTTTCTCTGCCAGCAGTTCGGCAATTTTTACCACTTCGTTGAGGTGCAGCGGCTTGAAGAGCACTATGTCGTCCACCCGGTTGAGGAACTCCGGGCGGAAACCGCTCTTCAACTCATTCATGACCGCCATGCGCGCCCCTTCTGTGATGTCGCCCGTCGGTGTGATACCGTCCAGCAGGAAGGTGGCGCCGATGTTGGAAGTCATGATGATGACGGTGTTCTTGAAACTGACCGTGCGCCCGTGGCTGTCGGTCACCCGTCCGTCGTCCAGTATCTGCAGCAGGATGTTGAACACGTCCGGGTGGGCCTTCTCGATCTCGTCGAACAGCAGCACACTGTACGGTTTCCGGCGCACTGCTTCGGTCAGCTGCCCACCCTCATCGTAGCCGACATAGCCCGGAGGAGCCCCGATCAGCCGCGAAACGGCGAATTTCTCCATGTATTCGGACATATCGATACGGATCATGTTTTCTTCGGAATCGAACAGTGCCTCGGCCAGCGTGCGTGCCAGTTCGGTCTTGCCAACGCCGGTGGGCCCCAGGAATATGAACGAGCCGATCGGCCGCTGGGGGTCCTTGATGCCGGAGCGGGCGCGCAGAACCGCATCTGACACCAGCTGCACCGCCTCGTCCTGGCCGATCACCCGCTGGTGGAGGATTTCCTCCAGTCGCAGCAGTTTTTCACGTTCTCCCTCCACCAGTCGCAGCACCGGGATGCCGGTCCAATGAGCGACGATTTCGGCGATTTCGTCTTCGGTCACCTCTTCGCGCAGCAGGCGGGGTGAGCCCTGCCGGTCATTCAGTGCAGCCTCCTCGCCTTTGAGTTTGCTTTCCAGGGCGGGCAGATCGGCATGCTGCAGGCGGGCGGCCTTCTCGTAATCACCAGCACGCTGGGCCTGCTCGATCTCACGGCGGGTCTTTTCAATCTGCTCACGCAGCCCCTGAACGCGCTGGATGACGTTTTTCTCGGCATCGTACTGGGCCCGCATGGAAGAAGCCTTCTCCCGTTCATCGGCCAGATCCTTGCGCAGCGCCTCCAGCCGCTCTTTACTTGCCTTGTCCTTCTCCTTCTTCAGTGCCACCTCTTCAATCTCCAACTGCATCACCCGCCGCGAGATGGTATCCAGCTCCGACGGCAGCGAATCGATGTCGGTGCGCAGCATGGCGCAGGCTTCGTCCATCAGGTCGATTGCCTTGTCCGGCAGGAAGCGCTCGGTTATGTAGCGGTTGGAGAGCGATGCGGCTGCCACCAGGGCGTTGTCCTGAATCCTGACGCCGTGGTGCACTTCAAAACGTTCCTTGAGTCCGCGCAGGATCGAAACGGTGTCCTCCACGGTCGGCTGCTCAACCAGCACCGGCTGAAAACGGCGCTCCAGTGCAGCATCTTTTTCGATATGCAGCCGGTATTCGTCGAGGGTGGTGGCACCGATGCAGTGCAGTTCGCCGCGGGCCAGCATCGGTTTGAGCATGTTGCCAGCGTCCATCGACCCTTCGGCCTTGCCGGCGCCGACGATGGTGTGCAGCTCGTCGATGAAGAGTATGATACGCCCCTCGGCCTCCTTGATTTCGTTGAGCACCGCCTTCAGGCGCTCCTCAAACTCGCCGCGGAATTTGGCGCCAGCCACCAGCGCCCCCATATCAAGGGCGAAGACGGTTTTATCCTTCAGCCCTTCCGGCACATCGCCCCGCACAATGCGCTGGGCCAGCCCCTCCACGATGGCGGTCTTGCCGACCCCCGGTTCGCCGATCAACACCGGGTTGTTCTTGGTTTTGCGCGACAGCACGCGGATCACCCGCCGCACCTCTTCGTCGCGGCCAATGACCGGGTCGAGTTTGTCGCTGCGGGCCATTTTGACCAGGTCGCGGCCGTATTTTTCCAGTGCCTCATAGCTGGCCTCGGGGTTGTTGCTCTGTACCCGCTGGCTGCCGCGCACATCGGTAAGGGTCTTCAGAAAACGCTCATGGCTGATGCCGGCCTGTTTGAGTACTCGCCCTGCGGCACTCTGGTCCTCTTCAGCCAGCAGCGCCATGAAAAGGTGCTCGACCGAGACGTATTCATCCTTGAGCCGTTTGGCCTCCGCTTCCGCTGCCACCAGAACCCGCGACAGGCGCTGGGAAACGTAGATTTTGCCCGCCTCGGCGCCGGGGCCGGAGACGCGCGGCTTGCGATTCAGCTCGGCTTCCACGTCCCGCTGGAGCTGCTCCGGCTTTATATCCATCCGCTGCAGCAACCGCGGCACCAGCCCATCGGCCTGACCAAGCAGCGCCCAGAGCAGATGCTCGCCGTCTATCTCTACATGCCCGAATGAAACGGCCTTGTTCTGGGCGTCGGTGAATGCTTCCTGCGATTTTTGCGTCAGTCTGTTGAAGTCCATGATGCTATCCTCGGTTATGCAAAAGGTGAATGGCTGTAACTTTCAAGTAAGCACTGCCGGGCTGAAAGTCAAGCCGTGAAAAGAGATTCGGGGCGATTGACAAAGCACCTGCAGTCGATTACTGTTGAACACCATTTATGAATTTATTACCACGAGGGAGGATGTATGAAAAAGCTGCTTACAATCATGATGGTTGTTCTTGCAACTGCAGGAATCTCAATGGCCGGAGACAAGACGTTACCACGTCCGGACGCTCTCAGCGAAGAGACAATCTATCTGACGGAGAAGATTTCAGTCAATTATGACACGTTGGTCATCAAGGACTTCTCGGCGGAGGGGGCCGTGTACGAACGTGTTGACGAAGAGGAAAAGGCAGGAATAATCAAGATGATGCCGCAACTGATGAGCAACATAGCCGACGCCCTGACGTCTCAGTTGAAGTCCAAGGGGCTGTTCAAGGAGATCTCCAGGAATTCTGCCAGCGGAGGGCGCCAGATCATTCTTGAGGGCAAGATCAGCGAATTCAATGCCGGCAGCAAAGCCTTGAAATTCTTTGTGGGATTTGGAGCCGGCAAAGCGTATTTAAAGTTCAAGGGGCGTTTTGTCGATTCCACCGGCAAGGAGCTGGCTACTTTTGAAGACCGTGAGACCGGCTACCTGGGGTCGATGGAAATGATTTCCTACGACAAGCTCTTCCCGTATCAGGCTACGAGCATCGGTGAGAACCTGGCAAAATTCCTGATCAAGCTCTACTGAACAGAATAAACGGAGTACAACGTACGACGGCCCGCAGGAAATTTTCCTGCGGGCCGTCTATTTGGTGCAACAAATCCCATTCTGCTGTCGGCTATTGGGCTGCCTTGACCATCAAATCACTGACCAGTTTCGTAAAGCGCAGCGGATCCTTGATAGACGAACCCTCCGTCAGCAGCGCCTGGTCGTAGAGCAGGTCGGCGTAGTCGGCCAGGGCGGATGCCGCTGCGTCCTTCTGGTGGATGGCAGCCATGGCCTTCAGCAGGGCATGGTCGGGATTCAGCTCCAGAATGCGCTTGGATTCGGGCACGGTCTGGTTCATGGCTTTCATGATCCGCTCCATGTTGGCGTTCATGCCGTACTCGTCGGCCACCAGGCAGCAGGCGCTGTCGGTCAGGCGGTTACTGAAGCGTACCTCCTTGACCTTCTCCTTCAGGCGCTCCTTGATCAGCGAAACCAGGTCGCTGAACTCTTTCTGGGCCTCCTCACGCTTCTTCTCCTTCTCCTGCTTCTCCTCTTCCGAATCGAGGCTGATATCGCCGCGGTCAACCGCTTTGAGCTGCTTTTCGTCATATTCATGCAGTGATTGAACCACCCATTCGTCAACCGGGTCAGTCAGGAAGAGCACTTCGTAATTCTTGGCCCGGAAGGCCTCCAGATGCGGCGACTGCTCCAGCGTCTCGCGGCTTGAACCGGT
Organism: Desulfuromonadales bacterium; assembly: GCA_037129245.1. Taxonomy (GTDB): domain Bacteria; phylum Desulfobacterota; class Desulfuromonadia; order Geobacterales; family Pseudopelobacteraceae; genus JACRCG01. Next base: position 2,483 of record JBAXVE010000083.1, on the reverse strand, counting down.
AATAAAATAAATTTCCTTCTGCCCTTCAGGCATCCGCCCGACATACTCCTTCAGGGAAACGAAAGCCCCGGCAGCGGTCGACGTACTCTCGAACAGCACCAGATCCTGCAGTTTCTCTTTGTTGGCATAGTCAAAATGCATGCCTTCCTTGATGACCTGGCCGAATTCCTTCCAGAAAGCTGCGTACTCGTCGTATTCCTTCTCCTTCACTTCGGCCAGCGTTGAGAGTACCTTGCCGACCAGGCTCTTCTGGATGCGCTTGATCTGCACGTCCTCCTGCAGGATTTCGCGGGAGACGTTCAGCGGCAGGTCGGACGAGTCAACCACACCTTTGACGAACCGGAGGTAATCAGGGATCAGCTCCTCACACTTGTCGCTGATAAACACCCGCTTGACGTACAGCTGCAGCCCCTTCTTGCGGTCGTTCATGAACATGTCGAACGGTTTCTTTGCCGGCAGGTAAAGCAGTGCCTTGAATTCGCTGGTTCCTTCAGCCGAGAAGTGAATCGTACGGAAGGGGTCGTCGTAGTCGTGGGAAACGTGCTTGTAGAATTCCTTGTACTCCTCGTCGGTCACCTCGCTCTTGGGGCGTGTCCAGATGGCCTTCATGGAGTTGAGCGTCTGCTCCTCGGTCTTCTCGATCGTACCGGCACCTTCAATCTCTTCGCCGTCAACACCCTTGGGGGTCTCGCTGCGGGTGACATCCATGACTACCGGATACTGGATGTAATCGGAATACTTCTTGACGATCGAACGGATCTTCCACTCGTCGAGGTACTGTTTGAACTCCTCTTTCAGATGTAGGGTGATCTCGGTACCGCGCAGTTCGCGGCTGCACTCCTCGATGGTGTAGCTGCCGTCGCCGGTGGATTCCCAGCGACACCCGGCTTCAACAGCCCCGGCCTTGCGGGTTTCAAGCACGACCCGGTCAGCCACCATGAACGACGCGTAGAAACCGACTCCGAACTGACCGATCAGTTCCGGATTGTCAGTGGCCGATGCATCCTTGAGCGACTGCATGAAAGCCTTGGTGCCGGAACGGGCGATGGTGCCGATATTCTCTTCCACTTCGGCACTGTTCATGCCGATACCGTTGTCGCGGATAGTCAGAGTTCCAGCATCCTTGTCTGGAATAAGTTTGATTTTCCAGTCGCTGTTCGCTTCCAGCAGTGACTCGTCGGAGTGGGATTCAAAGCGGATCTTGTCGATTGCGTCCGATGCGTTGGAAATCAGTTCCCGCAAGAAAATATCCTTGTTGGAGTAGAGCGAGTGGATTACCAGATCAAGGAGTTGCTGAACTTCGGTCTGGAACTGTTTAGTGGTTTTCGACATGGTTGATTCGTCTCCTTCTTGGTTGTTGTTGATGCATGACGCGTTTAACGTAATCACCCGCTGCAAATTTTTCAAGGGGTGGCAACAAATTTGTTCCTTCATGTGATGTGATTCAATGTCGTACATGACAATAAGACCGATGAGGTCTTATTTAATTTTGTAAAAGCAATAAGTTACGGGCGGCGTGGCGGTAGATTTTCGTTGACTGTCAGGATGATTGGTGGCAGAATTCCGGCCGATTTTCGCATTTTATGACGTACCTGAACAGATTAACGGTTTGCTGTCATATCACAACGTTCGGAAGGAGAACACAGGAGATGAGCATTACAAAAATGTTGAAAACTGCCTGCGCAGCCGCTGCGCTGGTGGGAATGGCCGCTTTTGCTGCGGTTGCAGCAGATGCCCCGAAACCGGCGCTGAACAATGGCGACTGCATCAAATGCCACGCCACCCCCCCGGCTGACATCGCGGCCAACGGCGGCGCCCACAAATCCAGCGTCAGCTGCCAGGATTGCCATGCAGGCCATCCGCCGGTTGTCAAGAAGATCATTCCCGCCTGCAGCCAGTGTCACACCGGCAAACCGCACTACAATCTTTCCGGCTGTCTGCGCTGCCACAACAACCCGCACACGCCCAAAATCATTAAACTGGCCAATAACATCACCGATGAATGTCTGACCTGCCACACCCAGCAGATTGTCAAGCTGAAGCAGGTCAAGAGCAAACACACCAGCCTGGCCTGCAGTTTCTGTCATAACGTTCACGGCAAGATTCCCCAGTGTACCCAGTGCCATAAGCCGCACAGCGCAGATATGACTGCTGCCGAGTGCAAGCGCTGTCACCAGGCCCATATGCCGACAGCTGTCACCTATGCTTCCGATACGCCCAACAAGATGTGCGCTTCCTGCCACAAAAAGGCGTTCGAACTGCACGGCAAAACCGACACCAAGCACAAGAATGTTAACTGCGTCACATGCCACAAAGACAAGCACAAGACTGTTCCCGCCTGTCAGGGGTGCCACGGTTCACCGCATCCGGCAGGAATGCTGGCCCGCTTCACCAAGTGCGGTGACTGCCACAACATCGCCCATGACTTGAACCGTTGGGACGCCAGTGTCCTGAAGGGCGCAGAAAAGGGCGAGCCGGTCACG
>JBAXVE010000082.1:0-14018 GCA_037129245.1 Desulfuromonadales bacterium | reverse complement strand
CCCCTTTCAAACGGCAAAGGCGCACCCTGTATTAGGTACGCCCTGCAGAAATTGATTGATGTGACCGTTGCTACCAGATGGATGATTCTATCTTCCCGGCCCGCTTGATCAAAACATCAACTACCGCAATCTCATATATCAGATCAGGACTGATGTCGGTAGAAACCCTCGACAGGAAATGCTGGCGCCCCTCCTCCAGCTCATCCTTCAACGAATCGAAAATATCATCATTCTTGATGCCGTTTTCGACCTTTTCCTTGTTGTACATGGCCACATCGGAAAGAATCGCCCTGGCAAGTCGCTTGGCCTGATCGGCATTGTCAATCATGTTATTCATGGGTGTGAGCACCTCACTGTCTTAAATTCTTGACACCATAGCACTATTTTAAACGTAATGCAAAGTAGATGCTTGCATCACCTCTTCTGACCAGAATCGTCATATTTCCGCCACGGGCGGCCTGCTGAATGGTGCGGGCGTACTCCGCACTGCTGCCGATCCGCGTGCGGTTGATCGAAACGATCACGTCACCGCGCTTGATTCCCGCTTCGGCCGCTGCACCGCCGCGCGCGACATTGATAACCACCACGCCGTCGCCCTGTTCGCCATCCTCAACCACCAGCCCAAGAAGGTCGGCCTCTCCTTCCTGTTGCTGGCCGCCCCCCGGCTGGCGGCGTTGTTTCGGCGCCGAATCGGCGCTTGCCAGTGCCATGTTCAGCTCAAGCGTTTTTCCTTCGCGGAATACACTGATTTTGACCGATTTCCCGACACCGGCCTCGGCCACCTGACGTTGAAGCTGGGAGGGATCCTTGATTTCTGTTCCGTTCAGGGAGGTGATGACGTCACCCTGTTTGAGACCTGCCTTGTCGGCCGGACCCCCCTTGAGCACATCATTGACCAGCGCCCCCCTGGCATGCTTCATCCCGAATGACTGGGCCAGTTCCTCGGTGACCGGCTGGATGGTGACCCCCATATAGCCGCGGCTGACGCTCCCCTTCTGGATCAGTTGGGAGAATATCGGTTTTGCCATATTGATCGGGATCGCAAAGCCGATTCCCTGGCCGGCCGCTACGATGGCTGTATTGATACCGATGACTTCGCCGTAGACGTTCAGCAGCGGGCCACCAGAGTTCCCCGGATTAATCGAGGCGTCGGTCTGGATGAAATTTTCGTAGGTCTCGATCCCCATGTTAGTGCGGCCGGTGGCTGAAATAACGCCGACCGTCATGGAGCGCTCAAGACCGAAGGGGTTGCCGATGGCGATTGCCCACTGGCCGACGTCGATCTTGTCCGAGTCACCCAACACCGCAACCGGGAGGTCGCCGGCAGTAATTTTTATAACGGCAATGTCGGTTTTCTGATCGCCACCGACGACCTTGGCGTCATAAACCTTGTCGTTGGAGAGTTTCACCTGGACGCTCTCGGCGTCGCGCACCACATGGTCATTAGTGACGATGTAGCCATCCTTGCTGATCAGGAAACCGGAACCGAGGCTTTTATCCCGCCGGGTCTGGGGCGCTCCGAAGAAATCCTCGAAGAAGGGATTCATCTCGAAGAACGGCTGGACCATCTTTTTACGACTGACCGTGGAGATGTTGACAACGCTGGGGGTGACTTTTTTCGAGACGTTGGTGAAGGCTTTCTGGGACGCAAGAATATCAGCAGGAACATCCTTGACCGGGGCATCCGCCTCGCCGCCCCCCTTGCGGTTTGATTCAAAGAACAGCGGCGCATCGCTCTTTCCTTTGCAACCTGAGAGCAGTGTGGCCAACGCCAGACAGATGACAAGCACGCGGGAGACGTTTGATAGAGATTTCATATTTGAATGCTTCCGAAAATCAGAAAATAAGGTATAAGGTGTCGAAACAATAGTCAAAGTTGTCGGCAGTGTCAATTGAATTCAAAATTCCGGGAGTAGTCGCAGCCGTGCGTTTTACTCAGCAAAAATATGTTATTGAAACAGCGGGCGGTTTGTGTAAAAGTGTGGCTGCTGAACAAAAGCCGGCGGGGAGAGCACAATGAGTGATATCAAAGCACAGATCAAAGAGTTCCGTATCGGCGGGAAGATCAGGGCCCTGCGCCAGCAGAAGCGTTTGACGCTGCAGGAGCTTTCGGAGCTGACTACACTCTCAAAGCCGCTGCTCTCACAGATCGAAAATGAGCAGGTTATTCCCCCGCTGGCAACGCTGCTGAAAATTGCTAAGGGGTTGAAGGTCGATATTCACTTCTTTTTTGAGGATGCCGGTAACCGCCAGAAGTATGTACTCGCCAGGCGAGATGAGGTGAGGTCTGTCGAAAAAGTTCCACGCCAGGTCAGTAACGACACCTCTCGCCCGTATATGTACCACTCACTGGCCCAGGGACTGCGCCACAAACATATGGAGCCGTTCCTGGTGGAATTTGAAAACCGGCCGTGGGATGACGCACTTTTCTTCAGTCACGAAGGGGATGAAGAATTCATCTACGTGACTGAAGGAGAGCTTGACTTCCACTATAACGACGAAGTGCTCCACTTGCGCACCGGTGATAGCATTTATTACGATTCAGGTCAGCCCCACGGCTGGGTGGCGGTGGGGGAGGGAAATGCCCGCGCGGTTGCGGTCATGTATGCCGGTGACTAACGCCGCTTTACGAATCACTTCACGATCGGAATATCGGGATAATGCACCGTCATGCACTCGGGGCAGATGCCGTGACTGAAAAGGGCGTCGCTATGTTCTGAAATGTAGGCCTCCAGCTGCTGCCAGGAGGCGTCGTCGCGGCGGATATCCTTGCAGTACATGCAGATTGGAATAATCCCCTCCAGGTGTCCGATGCGTGAATGGGCCGCCTCCAGTTCCGCCTTCTGCTGCGCCAGCGTGTCCCGCTGTTCACGGATCAGGTTGTTACGCAGTTTCAGTTCAATATGGTTACCCACCCTCAGTTTCAGTAGATCTACATCGTACGGCTTGACGATGTAATCAAGCCCGCCGAGTGCCAGCCCCATCAACTCTCCGGCAATGGTACCCATGGCAGTCAGGAACAGTATCGGAATGTCGGCATACTCACCTTCCGCCTTGATGATCCGACAGACTTCGAAGCCGGTCATGTCCGGCATCATCACGTCCAGCAGGATCAAGTCGGGATGTATTTCCTTTACTTTCATGATGGCATCGCTGCCGTTGTATGCCTTGTAGATGTCGTAATCAGCGCACAGTGACTTCTCCGCCAGCTGCACATTAATCGGATCATCGTCCACAATCAGTATTCGGGCTCTTTTATTCATGGTGTTTTCCCCCCCTCGGTCACATAATCAGTCACAACGCCCAGAACCCGCCTCATTTCGTCGACCAACTCCTGCATGACCATCGGCTTTGACACGTATCCGTCGAAGCCCTCATCCAGAAAGTGATTTTTCTCTCCGCACAGCGCAAATGCCGTCAGGGCAATCACCGGCAGGTGTCTTCCGGTTTGCAGCTCTTCCTCACGAATCTGTCGCAATGCCTCCACACCATTCAACTCCGGCATCTGAATATCCATCAGCACCAGATTGAATTCGGACTGCCGTAACGTCTCCAGGCATTCCCTGCCGTTCCCCACGACCTGTGCCTCGTGTCCCAGTTTCTTAAGCAGCAATGTAGCGAAGACGGCGTTGATTTCGTTGTCTTCTGCAATAAGCACCCGCAACGGCGGGCCGTCCCAGACCACCGGCGCCGTCTTTATAGCAACTGGTGAGGCGTCATTCAGGTCAGAGACGGAGAGCGGAAGGGTGACCATGAAACAGCTTCCGACACCCGGTGTACTTTCCACGTCGATGCTCCCATTCATCATCCCGGTCAGGCGCTGGCAGATGGTCAATCCGAGTCCGGTACCGCCGAACCTGCGGGTGGTGCTGCCGTCTTCCTGGACGAAGGGGCTGAAAATCCTCTCCAGCGCCTCTGCGGAAATACCTATGCCGCTGTCGCGGACCGTAAGCTGAACCGTGGCTGTCCCGCCGGACAGTTCAAGCAGTTTGACTGAAATGGAGATACTCCCCGTGGAGGTGAACTTCACGGCGTTACCCAGCAGGTTGAGCAGGATCTGTTTGATCCGCAGCTGATCACCCACCAGAACCGGGGGGACGTCGTCGGCCACATCGATGTCGATGCCAAGCCCCTTTTCGCGAATGATTGCCGACTGCATCCTGACAATATCCCTGATGCACTGTTCAAGGCTGAAGTCGTATGGTTCCAGGACAATCCGGCCGGCTTCGATCTTGGACAGGTCGAGGATGTCGTTGATAATGGAGAGCAGGTTTTTCCCGGACACCTTGAGGGATGTGACATACTTCCGCTGCTCGTCATTCAGTTCGGTCATCTCCAGCAGCTGCGCCATGCCGATGACCCCGTTCATCGGGGTACGGATCTCGTGGCTCATGTTGGCCAGGAACTCGCTCTTGGCGGTATTGGCGGATTCGGCGGCAGCTTTGGCCTGGCGTAGTTTTTCCTCAACCTGTTTGCGCTCGGTGATGTCGATAGTGTAGCCTGCTAAATACGTAGCATCACCCTGAACAACAGGGAACTTTATTGTGACATAATTTCGGCCATTAAAATCTTCCTCAAATTCCAGCACATCACCACTTGAAACGACGCTCCAGTCATCAGCAATAATCTTGGCTGCCATTTCGGCAGGAAAAAGCTCCGGCATGGTTTTTCCGATCATTTCTGAACCCGGAACACCAATCATCTGCTTAAAATTTTCACTGGCCTGGAGTACGCGGTTCTCTGTTGAAGTCACTTCCTTGATATAGGCGTAAAACGGCGAGTTCTTCATAAACAGGGAAAAAATCTCCTCACGTTTCCGCAACTCCGCCGTCCGCTCTTCAACCAGCTTTTCCAGCGATCCGTTAATTTCCCTGACTTCAGTAAATTGGTCAGAAAGGATACTGGACATATCCTGGAAATTTTCGATCAGGTGGGCAGTCTCCGCAATAGCGCTTTCCGGCCAGACAATATCCTTGCCTTCCGCGGCCAACCGTAATGGCAGTTCGTAGGTCAACGTACGGAGTTGACCCAAAGTTGCAACAGCTTTGCGACTCAGGAATTCTGCCATCGCCATCACACAGAGCAGAATCAGAAACAGCAGCATCAACTTGTTCGTGTAGCTGTCATATAGTTTTTTCTGAAAAGGAGCTACCGGTTGCTCAAGTATCAGCTTCCATTCGGATAGGTCGCCTATGGACGTTTCTGCAACATAAAATGATTTTTTCCAGCGTTCCGATATTGGTGTATTGGGTGGCAGCGACGGTATCCACTGACTGATATCTTCATCAAGACGATTGAGTGACCCTTTGCCGCGATCTATGGGCGTCATGACCTTTTGGTCGGCGCGGTTGGTCATAATGATATTGCCGTTTTTATCCAGCAGTGTGTAATGTGTGACGTTTTCTGCGAGACTCTTGTCGAGTTGCTCCCGTATTTGCTCAAGGTTCATAACGCCAACAACATAGCCGCCGTATTCTCCACGAATTAACACTGGAGCAAGCATAAATACTTGTGGTTTCGGAATGCCGATCCTGCCCATGACTACTTCTGAGAGCATCGGTTTGAGGGATTTTTTAAGCTGTGCAAGATAGGGGCGATCTGCCGCGCTTATGCCAATATTACTTTTACCTTTTTCATCAACCAGAGGGGCGTATGCAGTTATCGTAGCGGTGCTGTCCAGTAATCCGACCCGTGGGAAACTGACATTCGACTTTTTTGTCAATTCAAGATACGGCTGCATCTGTTGAGGAGATCTGCTGGCTGCCATCTCAGCAAGGTTTACAATGGTTGCTTTTCTATTATTCAGCCAGATTGAAACATAGTGATCCAGCCGTTGACTTGACTGACTCAGATTGTCGCGAACATTCTTGTCAGTTTCGGCAAAATCGGCGCGGCTGGAGAGTGCGAGCATCAACAGTGACTGCAGCATGATGAAGAGCACGAACAGATTTGAAATGATCTCGCGCAGGGAAATGAGTTGCGAGCGACTGCGGAATATTACTGCGGTGAAGATCAACCGGGCGACGAGAGCATTGGCGATACCGTTCATAGCCTGCTTGGCCATAACAATGTAGGTATTGCTGGGCGGGACGTGCATGACAAGATGATAGAGCAGGTAGGCCAGCGGTATGCCGATAACCAGCCAGTAGATCGTGTCGGCCAGCACCATTCCCATTTTGCGGCGAGTCATCAGCCAACCGACAACCGCGACCTCGGCAGTCTGGATGATAATGGCGTACGGATGATTCCAGAGGATGTAGGTATACCCGGCAATGGCGGCGGCAGCCACAATACCCCGGCCAAGCCCGAAGAACTGCAGTGCCAGCATGGCAAAGATGCTGCCGAAGAGGAAGTCGATATTGAGGAAAATCGGGTATTTGAAATAGTTGCCCGCCAGACCGGCGGTGATCAGGGCGAGCAGGAGCGGGATGCTGTAACCGCCCCGTCCCGGTGATGCCGTTTTTGTCGAAGATTCCATGACTGTTCCTTTTGGTGACTTCATGAAACGGTTTACAGTTATAGAGGCTTACGGCTTGTCTTTCGGCGAATCGGTATTTTTCCGGAGGCTGCGGGCCAGGCGTGCGGCATTGCAGATGAAGAGCTCACCGTTATCGTACATGGATACCAGTGCCGCCCCGCTGGCGTTCAAAATCGTGGTCACACCGCTTTTCATGCCGTTGAAGAACGTTGTCGCTTTTTCCATATCGAAGTCTCCTTGTAGGGTTGATCACTGACTGCTGTTGTTCAGGGACTGTCCTGCTCTCTGATCAGGGTCACGCGGTTGCGCCCCTGCTCCTTGGAGCGGTAGAGTGCCGTATCTGCCCGGGATGTGAACCATTCCACCGTCTGGTCGGAAACCTGATCGACACTGACGATGCCGATACTTACGGTTACCGCTTCGGAGAGAGCGCCGTCGGCCCGGCGGGTTCCTTCGTTGGCGAGCTTCGTCCTGAACGCCTCTGCGAGGGTGAGAGCCTTGTCGCTGGATGTTTCGGGAAGAATAACGGCAAACTCCTCGCCGCCGTAGCGGGCCGGCAGATCTCCTGCCCGCCTGAAGAGACGCATCATCAGCGTGCCGACAACCCGCAGACAGTCGTCGCCGGCCAGGTGTCCGTAGCGGTCGTTGTAGAGCTTGAAAAAATCCACATCGATCATCAGAAGGGAAAGCGGAGCAGCAGTGCGGCGTGCCCGGCGGAGTTCGATCTCAAAAGTCTCGTCGAAGCAGCGGCGGTTGGCCAGGCCGGTCAGACCGTCCTGCAGGGCAAATATTTCTAGCTGACGGTTTTTGTGAGCCAGCTCGTCCATAACCTCTTCCAGCAGGTCGCGGTGCCACTTAACCTTGAGGTGATTCCTCACCCGCTGCCGTACCACCGGCATATTAAGCGGTTTGGTGATGTAGTCGATTGCTCCCAGTTCGAGTCCTCGGGCCTCGTCCGAGTCGTCGCGTACCGAAGTAACAAAAATAACCACCGGGATATTGCCGGTGTCGCGCCATGAGTTGATCTGCTCGCAAACTTCGAACCCGTTGATCCCCGGCATCAGGATGTCCAGCAGGATCATGTCCGGCAGTTCCCGGCGGGCCGTTGCCAGCCCCTCCTCGCCGGACGTGGCCGTGAATACCCGGCAGTCATGACTGAATTCAGTGGCAAGGATTTTTACGGTCACGGGGTCGTCATCGATAATCAGAATCGACTGCAGATGCTGTAGCTGTGAGGATTCGGGAGTGCTCATACCATAATCATCTTTCTACAACTTGAACTGCCGCACCAGGCGCTGCAGCTCTTCGGCGTTACCGCTCAACTGGGCTGCGGCGGTAGCCGATTCATGAGCTCCGAGGGAAGTCTGGTGAACGACATCGGTTATTTGCTGCATGTTCATCGATATTTCGCAGGTCGTGCAGCTCTGCTCCTCAGCGGCGGTGGCTATCTGGCTTACCTGTATGCTCAACGAGCTGATCAGATCGAGAATTTCGGCCAGTGCCCTGCCAGACCTGGCAGCCTCGCCGGTACCGTTTTCTACCTGACGAACACCCTGTACCATTGTTTCAACCGCCCCTCTGGTCTCCTGTTGAATGGTCTTGATCATGGCACCGATTTCCCTGGTAGCGCGGGTGGTACGGTCGGCCAGCGTCCGTACCTCATCGGCCACTACCGCGAAGCCACGCCCCTGATCTCCGGCTCGGGCCGCTTCAATGGCCGCATTCAGGGCCAGCAGGTTGGTCTGGTCGGCGATGTCTTCGATGGTGCTGATAATCACGCCGATCTGCTCGGAACGGGTTCCCAGGTTCTCGACGGTTTTTGCCGATTCCTGAACGTTGGCAGCAATCTGCTCCATGACGGCTACGGTGCCGGTTACCACTTCCGCACCGCTCTGGGCCGCCTGAGATGCTCTGCCGGCGCTTTCAGCTGCCATCGTGCAATTTCGGGCAATATCCGTTGAGGTTGCTGCCATTTCCTCGCCGGCAGTGGCGACGGTGGCGGACTGGGAAGCCACCTGCTCCGATCCGGTGGCGGTCTGCTCTGCGGTGGAGTTAAGCTGGCTGGCAGCCGAGGCCACCTGGGTTGATGTTGTTGCAATTTTGCTGATGATGCCGTGGAGCTTGTCGATAAATACGTTGAACCAGCGGCTGGCTTCGCCGATTTCGTCGCGTGATGCGGAATCGAGGCGCTTGGTAAGATCCCCTTCACCGGCGGCGATGTCCCTGAGCATTGCCACCATGCTGCCAAGCGGCACGGTTATGCTGCGGGTGATATACACGGCCATCCCGATGCCGAAGAGTACGGCGGCAATCATGATTGCCACGAGACCGTTGCGCGCCCCCGTGTAGGCATCAAGCGCCTGTCGGTAGCGAAAACTGACCCGTTGCTTCTGGAAAGCAATTATATCGTCAAGCCCCTTTGTTACCGGCTCGTACAGCGGGTTGGCCTGTTGAATCAACAGCAGATGAGCCCCGGCACTGTCGCCCGACATTGCCAGGGCAATTACTTTTTCATTGGTCTCCTTTGCTGCAGCAATTGATTGTTTGATCCGTGTGACGATGGCTTTTCCCTGCTCGCCATTTTCCTTCTCTTCCAGAATTTTCATGGAAGCGGCATAGCGTGCCCGCAGCCCGGTGATGCTCTCCTTGTACCTGCTGCGGGCTGCAGCATCCTTGTCTTCCAGCACCAGCATGTCAATGGTACGGTAGATCATTGCAATGGCCTGTTCGGCTTCGGCTGCGGCGATAAGCTTTACGGCGTTGCTTTGGGCCAGATGGTCTACCTGTTCCTGCATGGTGGTAAGCCTGGCAAGCCCGATGAATGACATTGCTGCAATCAGCAGTATCATGACGGCAAAGCCTGCACCGAGCCGGGTTCCGATTTTCATAGTAACCATTTTCAAATACCCCTCTGTGACATGCGCTTGATACGTCTATCCAGCCTGAGCGACACGAAATCAAGGTGCAGCAGATCGTTGCGGTTTATGGCGCTCAATTCGCTCTGATTCAGATCAAATCCGGCCTCGTTACAGAGGCTCTCTATGGATTCTCCGGCCCGCTTGCGGAAAGTGTCGTCTGTCAATAATCTGCCCAATAAGCGCTCTACCGCTTCCTGGCTCATAATCCCTCCCGGACTGTGACAATTTGGCACAGTAAATTACTTCAGCACGGTAGATAGCATTCTTGGTGCCAAACAGGTGATGTGTTAAATATCAGGATATTAGCTGAAACGTGGGATTTGGCAGTGTACTAATTTGGAACAGCGTGTGGCTGAAAGGTACAGTCAGCTACGATAAAACATCTTGCGGTCTATTTTCAGCAGCTGGGCTGCCCTGGATTTGTTGCCCCTGCAGCGTTTCAAGGTCTGGGCGAGTATCTGCCCGGTCAGGGCGGAGAGCGAGAGGGAGTCAGTCAGGAGTTTAAGATGGTAGCTGGTTGAATATGGATCAGTGCTCTGCTGAGCTAATGACGGCAGGCCGTCCTGCTGCAGGCCGAGATGTTCGGGGCGGATCAGATCGCCACTGGTAAGTATCGCCGCCCGCTCGAGGCGGTTACGCAGTTCGCGGACGTTGCCCGGCCAGTCGTAGGCAAGAATGGCGTCCATGGCCTGCAACGAGATGCCGGGCAATTGCTTGCCCAGATTCTGCTGAAGTTCGGCCAGTACACGCTCGCAGAGCTGCCAGATATCGTCCTTTCGCTCACGCAACGGCGGGATGTGCAGCGGGAACACATTGATGCGGTGAAAGAGATCCTCGCGGAAGGTGCCTTCCTCGACCCGTTTTGGCAGGTCAGCATTGGTGGCAACGATCAGCCGACAGGAGAGCGGGATGGCAGTGCTGCCGCCGATTTTTTCAAACGTACGTTCCTGCAGCGTGCGCAGGAGCTTAGCCTGCAGCGGAAGCGGCATGTCGCCGATTTCATCGAGCAGCAGGGTGCCGTTTCCCGCCAGGCTGAATTTTCCGTCCCGTTCGCGGTCGGCACCGGTAAAAGCCCCCTTCGTATGGCCGAATAATTCGCTTTCTATCAGCGCTTCCGGTATGGCAGCGCAGTTGACCGCCACAAAGCTGGTCGGCAGGCCGGTCGTGGCATAATGGATGGCGCGGGCCAGCAGCTCCTTGCCGGTGCCGCTTTCACCAAAAATTGCGATGGTTGTCTGGGAAAACGACGCTACTTTGGTCGCCATTTCCAGCATCTCCTTCATGACCGGAGTGACCGTGATAATATTCTGAAAGGTGAAGTGTTCCTGGAGGTAGGCCCTGATCTGGCGGTTTTCGGTCACCGCGCGGTGATATTCGAGGGCGCGCTGGACGGTCAGCTGCAGTTTGTCGAAGTTGAACGGTTTTTCGAGGTAGTCAAAAGCCCCCAGACGCATGGCACCGACGGCACTTTCTATGCTGCCGAAGGCGGTTACGACAATGAAGGGCATTGTATAATCGCGCCGGCGAACTTCCTCAAGCAGCGCCAGGCCGTCCATGTCAGGCATGAACAGGTCAGAGATCAGCAGGTCAAATTCCTGTTGCTCAAGCAATTCCAGAGCTCGTGGACCACCCGTCGCCACAACCGGATTGTAGCCGAATCGCTTCAGGCAGCCCTCCAGGACAGACAGAGAGGTGGGGTCGTCGTCAATCGCAAGTATGGTGACCGGTAAACTATTCATTCACCCATCCCCGTAGCGTATTCACCCGTTCAACTATCGGCGGATGCGAGTAGTGGAATTTTGCATATAACGGGTGCGGAAAAAGATTGGAGAGGTTCTCCGAAGACATCTTGACCAGCGCCGATGCCAGATCTTCCGGCCTACCGGTGAGATCGCTGGCATAGCGGTCCGCCTCCCGCTCATGGCAGCGTGAACGCCAGGCCGAAAACGGCCCCAGCGGAAACAGCGCCAGCGAGGAGACAAAGCCGAGCAGCACCATCTTTGCCGCCAGTGAAATGTCGGCCGGCAGGCCTAAAAGCCCCGGCAGGCCCGGCCAGGAAAGCAGCTGGAAGCTGACCCACGAGCCGGCCAGTGCCATGATTTCAGCCCAGAGCAGCCGTTTCCAGATATGCCCTTTCTTCCAGTGCCCAATCTCGTGGGCCAGCACCGCCACGATCTCCCGATGGCTCATCTGGCTGATCAGCGTATCGTACAGGACGATGCGCTTGACTCTGCCGATGCCGGTGAAATAGGCGTTGGAGTGGTTGCTGCGTCTGGATGCGTCCATCTGCTGCACCGTGCCGACCTTCAGACCGGCTTTTTCCATCATCCCGCGGATGTCATCCACCAGCCCCTCTTCGCTGACCGGCTCATATTTGTTGAACAGCGGTTCTATCACGTAGGGGGAGATGAACATCATGAACAGGCCGAACAGTGCCAGAAACCCCCAGACCCAGAGCCACCAGCGCTGCGGGCTCCAGCCGATCAGCCAGAAGATGGTCGCAATCAAAAAAATCATCAGCAGTGCGCCGATGGCCTGTGATTTAAGCAGATCGATGACCCACAGGCGCGGCGTGGTGGTGTTAAAGCCATAGCGGGCCTCGATGCGGAAGGTACCATACAGGTCAAAAGGAATCCCCAGCAGGGTCTGGATCCAGGTCAGTAGCAGAAAAAAGAGGACAGCAGCAGCAATCGGCGAAGGGAAAAGTGAAACCACGAAGCGGTCGTAGACTGCAATCAGGCCGCCAAAGAGGAAAACGATCAGCAGGACATTGTCAAACAGGGAGTCCCATAACCCCAGGCGACTGGAGTCGAAGGTATAGGCTGAACTGCGGCGCAGCTTTTCCTCATTGATGCTTCCCTCAAACCCTTGCGGCACGGTGGTGCCATGCTGTCTCAAATGTTCGAGATTTATGTGGCGCAGCCAGTAGCCGAAGGCGGTAACGGCGGTGAACAGCAGGAATAGAGAGAGCTTCATCCGGTGTATCCTTCGTGAGTAGGGAGGCAGTATACACGATTTTCTTTCAATACTGTTTGTTCAATACACGCACAAAACGACCGTTCACCAAAAGGGAACGGCCGTTTTGTGGTTACCATTTGGTACAGCCTCTCCGTCAGCTGTAACAGCTCAGATAATTTTATTGAGAGAATATTCGATTATCCCTTCAGCGCCAAGTTTTAACAACTGCGGGACCACACGACGAACATCTTTCTCTGACATGATGCTTTCAATCGACAGCCAATCCGAATTGTAGAGGTGCGAAACGGTCGGGTTTTTAAGACTGGGGAGTACGGCGGTAATAGCAGCTATTCTGTCGGCCGGCGCGTTCATCTTGAGACCCACCATGCCCTCGGCAGCCAGTGACGACCTGAGCAGCGTGGCAATCTGATCGATCTTGCCACGTTTCCAGGAATCGGCCCAGGCAGCCTTGCTCGCTATCAGGACCGGGACCGATTCCATCAGCTCACACACGATACGCAGTCCGTTGGCCTTGATTGTGGAACCGGTTTCGGTTACTTCGACGATGGCGTCGCACAACCCGTCAACAACCTTGGCTTCGGTGGCACCCCACGAAAATTCAACGTTGACCGGGATATTGCGCTCGGCAAAATAGCGCTTGGTGAACCCGACCAGTTCGGTTGAAATCGTCGCCCCGTGGAGATCCTCCGGCTTCTGCACTTTCGAATCACCATTGACCACCAGCACCCAGCGGGCCGGGCGGCGGGAGACCTTTGAATAGACCATTTCACAGACTTCGACCACATCGGACTCATTTTCGCGCACCCAGTCGCGACCGGCAATGCCCGCATCGATGGTGTCACGGTCTACGTATTTGGCCATCTCCTGCGGACGGATCAGCTTGCAGTTCATCTCGTCATCATCGACGCCGGGAAAATAACTGCGTGACGAAATGCTGATCTGCCACCCGGCTTTTTTAAACAGTCCGACGGTGGCCTCTTCCAGACTTCCTTTGGGAATACCGAAATTGAGTATATTTGACATGGGAAACCTCTCCGGAATTACGATTTTTTATAAACGTCGTCAGGGTTGAACAGCGGATTGGAGTGTTCTACCCATTCACCGTTCTCCCATTTTACATAGAAACAGCTCCGGTTGCCGGTATGGCAGGCGGCCGGGCCGTTCTGTTTCACCTTGATGACAACAGTGTCAGCATCGCAGTCGGTCAAAACTTCCATGACCTCCTGGGTATTGCCGGACTCCTCCCCCTTCATCCAGTATTTGTTGCGGGTGCGGCTGAAAAACCAGGTTTTGCCGTCTCTGATGGTCAGATCAAGGGTTTTCTGGTCCATGAATGCCACCATCAGCACTTCACCGTTTTCGTAATCCTGAATGACTGCCGGAATCAGTCCTCCCAGTTTTTCAAAATTTATCTGAATCATCAGCCTGTCCTCTCTGCTGGCGGTAACAAAAAACGCCCTGTAAATAGTCAGGACGATCAAATCTAAATCAGTCGAATAGCCTGATGCGTCGTTTACCACATCTTTGCCGGTTTGTCAAAACTCGCGTATGAGGTCTTTGTCATAAAAAAGAGACGTTCGCTATGCCAAGTACACTTTGAAATACAATCCCCCTTGACGGGCATAAGCGCTAACTTAGAGCTT
>JBAXVE010000081.1:0-14393 GCA_037129245.1 Desulfuromonadales bacterium | reverse complement strand
ATTGGAGCGGGAAACGGGATTCGAACCCGCGACCTTCAGCTTGGGAAGCTGACACTCTACCACTGAGTTATTCCCGCAAGAACAGCAGTCTACTAAAACATCATTGAAACCGGCTGGCACTTTATAGACAATTACATATTTTCTGTCAATACTGAAAGGTCAGGTGACTCAGAACAGCAAAAATCTTTAAACTCAATCTGTATCATTCATGGGCGGCCCAACCATGCCGACTGCTTTGCACAGATTTTATGAGGAAAAAGTTATAGATCTTTAGAAGTAACGCTTCAGCAGCCCGGCAAAAATCTGGCCGTGGCGGGCTTCATCCTTGCACATTTCATGGACCGTATCATGAACAGCATCGTAATTGAGCTGTTTAGCCTTGGTCGCCAGGTCTTTCTTGCCTTTGCAGGCGCCGTTTTCCGCTTCAACACGCATCGCAAGATTAGTTTTGGTATCTGCCGTCACAACTTCGCCCAGCAACTCGGCAAACTTGGCGGCGTGTTCTGCTTCTTCGAATGCAATCCGCTTGTAGGCCTCAGCAACTTCAGGATAGCCTTCACGGTCAGCCTGACGACTCATTGCCAAGTACATACCAACCTCAGTACACTCTCCCATAAAGTTCCGCTTGAGTCCTTCGACGATTTCCGGGTCAATGCCCTGAGCTACACCAATTTTGTGTTCATCCGCCCAGCTGAGTTCCCCTTCAACCTTAAGAGTGAACTTATCGGACGGGGCCTTGCATTGTGGACACTCGACCGGTGGTGCATCTCCTTCGTGAATATAACCGCAAACCGAACATACAAATTTCTTCATCATTTTCTTCCTTTCTGATTTTTGGATAATGCTTTAAGTGGAAACTATATCAGCAATTGCTGTGGTTCGTAAGCATTTTATTTGTGTCGAAATCAACGTTGTAGTTGCATCAAAATAAGGATCACGGATGGCCCATGTGCGGACGACACGCTATTTGAAGGTATTTTCCCGATCCGCGCTTTTTTTGTGGCGATGCAGTCTGCATTTTTATATAACGGGTTGGCAATGTTTGAACATCGCGACCGCTATATGTCATGAAAGATCAGCTTTTCCATTCCAAAATCAGTTCGACCGTTCACCCCGGAGAACCAGCATGATGATTCCGAACCACCCGTCGTCGAAACCACTTGATATATCCGACAAGCCTGAGCTGGACAGGTTATTTGCTGAACTGCAGCCACAGGTTTCCGAATTGACTTTCGCCAATCTGTACCTTTTCAGAAAAGCTCACGACTACCAGCTTGGCCGGATCGGCGGATCACTGATCGTAACCGGATGCGGCTATGACGGAAACAGATACTGCCTCCCTCCACTGGGCGGCGATATGAAAGAGGCGCTGACTGCCCTGTCTAACGACAAGATGACAATCTACGGCGCGGACGAGTCACTGGCCCAGCACTGCCGCGATACTCACATTGCAGACTGCACTGAAGATCGGGACTCTTTCGATTATCTCTATCTGCGCGAAGAACTGGCTACCCTGCCGGGCAATCGTTTTCACAAGAAAAAAAACCGTATCCACTATTTCACCCTGCGCCATTCATACCATACGGAAATTTATTCTCCGGATATTCATCAAGCCGCCTGCCTGAGCCTGTTGGAAACCTGGCGCCGAATGTCCCGCCTGGAGCAGAACCGATCGCTTGATCTCGAGCTCGAGGCAACTGTCGAAGCGCTTGCACAGGCACCGCTCCTGAGTCTCGAAGGAATCGTCGCCATCTCTGGAGAAACTGTTGTGGCTTTTGCCCTGGGTGAAAGGCTTAACAGCGAAACTGCCGTATGCCACTTCGAAAAGGCTGACCCGTTCCTCGAAGGTGCATCACAACTGATTAACCGTGAGTTCGCGGCATGCCTCTTTAACGACTGCCGCTACCTGAACCGTGAGCAGGATCTTGGAGAAGCAGGCCTCAGGTCTGCCAAGCTTTCCTACCACCCCGTGGAGCTGATCAAAAAATACCGCGTTAGATTATCATAACCATTTTTCCGTCAGCCAATTACGAGCTCAGTCGAACCGTAGTATAATAAAACCACACATCCGAAATGACCTCTTCAACACTGGAAAATGCCGTCGTGCGTCTGCTGAAGGAACGCCCCTTCTATGGGCATTTCATCCTTAATCTGCGGCGTGAGCAGCGTAGTCTGAACGGAAAGGCTGCGGCTGTCACCCTCCGGGACAGCATCCCGGTTCTGGCGGTCGATCCTGCCTGTTTCACTCTACTCCATCCAGGCCAGCAACGAGCCCTGATGGAGCACCTGGTTAAGCACCTGCTGCACCTCCACCCGTCGCGCCGCAAGGGGCGCAATCAGCACGACTGGGATATTGCCTGCGACCTGGCCATCAACCCGGGCATTGCAGGGCTTCCCGACGATGCTCTTTTCCCCGGACAGTTTGGTAAAATTGAAGGGCTGGCAGCAGAAGAGTATTACGATGAGCTTGTACCTCCATTTGATTGCGGCAATCTGGATGGCAGCGGCTATGGCGACACCGAACAATCGGAACATGGTGCAGCGGGAGAAGGGCGTGAGAGGGAGTCGGCAATTATCTTTGACAGCCACGACCTGTGGGACGATGCCGATAGTACGCCACTGGCGCTGGCGGAAGAGACGGTACGGGCAATTACCCGCGACAGCCTGCGAGGATGTGACGGTGAAACTCCTGCGGAACTCTGCAGCATTATCAGCAACCTCCTGCACCCCTCTCCAATCCCGTGGCGCCAGATTCTGAGACAGTTTGTCGCCACTGCCGGTCGCACTGGACGAAAAAGCACATGGATGAGAGAGCACCGCCGTTTTAGCCACACTACTCCCGGAATCCGTAAGCGTCGGCGACTAAACCTGCTTGTCGGTATTGATGTCAGCGACTCCACTAACAGCGCTGACATTCGGGAGACATTTGCACATGAACTGCTGAGCATTGCAAAGGGGCGCGACGCCTGCGTTACGGTGCTATACGCCAATAGCCGCATCCAGCAGATCAAGGCATTCAGGGGCAACCCTGGGGTTGTAGAGCGTTATGACGGTGGAGGTTTTACCGATCTGCGCCCCGTTTTTGAGTACGCAAAAAAGATGCACCCCCCCCCGGCGGCGATACTTTACCTGACAGATGGAATTGGTCCGGTTCCCGATTCGATGGTATTTCCAACCCTGTGGGCATTAACCACCGATGGAGAGAAACCGGCACCCTGGGGAATCGAACTGCGAATGGAGATATGAGCATGGAGACATATACGGCAATGACTGCCGACTCGGTGGGCGATATTTTAAGAGAAGCCGGAGCAGATGTAATGGTGCGATCCGGTCGGAGCGAGAACTACAGCGCCCCACGGGAGTTTTCATTTGAAGTGAAGGCTATTTTCCCCAATGGGATGGGGATGCATGTCATTGCGCGCCAGTTCAATTACCGGGATCCCTGGGAAGCCACCGGGCGGGTCAACGACATGGTGGATGTATCCCTGCTGCGCGGCGGATCACTTACACCGCTTCCTAAGGGGTATCGCTGGTTTCAGGGAATTGAGGAAGAATGTGGTCTCGATGAAGACCGTTTACGAGAAATCGTGGAGTGCATAAAAAATCTTAACGTCAAACTTTACCTGCTTCAAGAGATGACCGGTGATTTTTGAAGAGATATCCTAAATCCGGCACATTCTTCAGATTGAAATTTCATATGGCGCCGGCTCACATAGGGTAGTGCCGGAATCCGGCATCTCCAGCACGGCAAAAAATTCCATCACCAAACGATAGGTAATTCCCCACAGCACCGGACGGTCATCATCGGGAAGACATATTGCGGGTACTACCATACTTCTGTCGTCAAATGTGACCTTTGTTTCGATATGCCGCTTCCGGTCACGCAAAACCGGCAGCCCCACCCAGAACAGGTCGCTGACTTCGTCATTCAAAACAGGATTAATGTCCTGCCGGTTAATCGCAAAAAGACAACATGAAACCCTCACCGGCAGATTGGCGCCAACTATATCGGGAAACTGGCCAAGATAGACCGCTTCCTGTAAATCAATACCAGTTTCTTCAAACGTTTCGCGCTGAGCGGCCTGACAGGCAAACTCCCCGTCTTCCAACTTCCCTCCGGGAAAGGCTATATGTCCTGACCAGGGATCATCGGGATGCCGGGCACGCTGGATGAAAAGAACCTCGATGTCCTCGGCCGCAGGGTTAACAATCATGGCAACAGCAGCACGGGTTCGGCTGACCGGCTCTTCGGCTATGGCTGATAGATTGCTGCTGCGAGAAAGCTTAGAAGCTATCTTATCTAAAATCCTGTCGTTATTACGTACATGAGGCATTGTGAGGTCCATAGGTGAGATGATGTGTGTATCCTTATCCGATCAGTTTTTCACGTCAAGCAAAATATTAAGAGACAAACTCATGGGGGATGTTATCTTACAGAATGCTGATAGAGCCATTTGTTTGTAATGGCACAAGATTTGCTGAGAAAGGCGCGTTTTAGTGCATTGTGGTAAGACGAGATCGTGTCTCACCGATAAGCGCCCTGTTTGTGCTGTCTTGTGACTCTCGAAAGTTCGGGTGGTTTCATTTCACTCCGCTATTTTGAGGTACATGCCACATCGCATTCAGTTGTTAGACGGGAAGGCCGCTGAACCTGAGATAACCAATCAATTACAAGGTGACAATCTGAATCACTTGAGCATCCATAAGTTATTTTCCATCCTGTTTATAATCGGGCTTTTTGTGTCGCGTACCTCATACGCGTCATCGGAAGAATCTGGTTTCAGCTGGCCGATATCCTGCGTTCCAGGCGTAGACTGCGCCGGCCAGCATTTTCGCATCGGCTATCCGGACGTTTCCGGCGTCGGACTTTCGTTTTTGTGCAGCAAGCCTGGATATCTGGGACATCAGGGCACTGATATTGTTGTTTCATCAGTGGAACAGGGAGTGCAGGCGCTTGCCGCCGCAGACGGCACTGTGCGCTGGGTTAAAGACGGTCTCTACGACCATTGTCCAGACGACAGACAGCCGGAATGCGGTGAGCAATTCAAAAGTGAACTGCCCCAGAACGGGATTCGGGGGGCGACTCTCGGTTTTAACGCCGGTAATTTTGTCATCATTGAGCACGAACTCAAAGGTGTAAGTTACTTGACGCTTTACGCCCACCTCCGCAAGGACTCGCTGAACGTTGTTGCCGGACAGAGTATTAAGCGTGGTCAACGAGTTGGAGATGTAGCAAGCTCAGGAAACTCCCAGATTCCTCATCTTCACTTCGGTGTGTACAAAGCAGAAGGGGCCAAATACGTACCTGTCGACCCCTGGCGGGGCTCATGCAATACCAGCAGTGAGGGATTATGGGCATCCTATCCCCCGTACCGAACGGATGAACTGTTGCTGGCACACCCTGTCACACCCCGGACCAACGAGGCGGAAGTTTACATGCAAAGTACCCGGCGCAGCAAGCCGGTGGTTCCTTTATACTGACCCGCTGTTTGCTTAAAGGAGACGACAATTATGCTTATCCCAATTATTACAAACTGCAAGGAACCTGATTCGGTACCTCCTCATGTTCTGGACATGATGCTCTCCAATGGTGAAATTCACGCATTTGAACGATCCAACGGATGGGCCGTCGTGGGACGTGACCCGATTCGGGCTGTCAGCAGACCATACTACGGCACGGAACGTCGCAGGTCAGTCGCTTTCCGGCCCGCTGCTTCTCTGGCTGTGTAACTTTTCTTTGATCCACCAGGAGCTGATTTCAGCTCCTGGGCATTTCCTTTGACGACGGCTTCTTGTACCCCCGGATATTCTGACTTTCCCTGCAGCACTATTCACACTGCTTTCCATTCAGCTGATCACACTTTGAAGATCCAAAAATTTCCCGGTAAATACGTATGCCTTTGAACTCGCCAGTCTCAATTCTCATGCCGGTTTACAATGAAGCTCGCTATCTGCAGGCGGCGCTGGACTCCCTGTATCGGCAAACTCTCACTTCGTGGGAACTGATCGCCGTCGATGACGGTTCTACAGATCGAACGCCGGAAATCCTTGCCAATGCTGCCCGAAATGATCGCCGGATATCAGTGCTTAAATGTAAAAGAGCCGGCCTGGTCGCTGCGCTCACTATAGGCTTGAAGGCCTGCCGTTTTCCGCTTGTGGCACGCTTTGACGGGGATGACATCTGTCACCCTTTGCGCCTTGAACTGCAGGCGGCCTACCTGGACACTCATCCTGAAACCGGCCTGGTGGCGTGTGACTTCCGGCATTTCCCTCGAAGCGGCATCAAACAGGGAATGATTGACTATGAAAGCTGGCAGAATAGCCTTAAATATCATGAACTCATCATACGCGACCTGTTTGTAGAATCACCCTTTGTTCACCCCTCGGTGATGTTCCGCCGCTCAACGATTGAACGCTGCGGTGGTTACCGGGACAACGGCTGGCCGGAAGATTACGATCTCTGGCTGCGCATGGCTGGAGCAGGAGTACAGTTTGCACGCCTGCCTCAGACACTCCTGTTCTGGCGCGACCACCCGCAGCGGGCCACCCGAATTATGAAAGAATATGCTCTGCAGGCTTTCCGGGCCTGCAAATGTCATTACCTGCTGCATGGCTTTCTGCGGGAAACAACATTTATCGTAATTGCCGGTGCCGGACAGGAGGCGCGGGCCTGGCAAAGATTGCTATCCGCTTCCGGAGTGTCGGTATCAGCCTGGCTTGATGTCGACCCGAAAAAAATTGGCCGTACCCTTCACGATGCGCCGGTACTGCACCCCGAAAGCCTTGATCTGCACGGCAGAAAGATGATCGCTGCTATCGGAGTACGCGGAGCGCGGGAACATTTCAGGCTTGTAGCGCAACAAAGAGGATGGCGTGAAGGCGTGGACTTTATCTCTGTCGCGTGATAGAAATCAGCTCGATTTTGACAAAATGATACTTTCGGAGAAATTCTCAATGGTTCCAAGCAGGGAAGAGCTGACCCTTTCAATTGATGAAGCTGAATGGGGCTGGTTACGAGCGCACCTGGATCGGGGTGGCTTGATCCTGGTTAACGACGCCCTTGACCTGGCAGATACTGCTCACAAGGTTGCTGCGGATGATGTTGAGATAATCCGCAGCCTGGTCGAGAGTGGCATGCTCGGCAAACCTTCGGATACCATGATTCGTTCCTGGGATGAAAATAAACACAAAATATTCTCCATACTGATTGTGAGCCCTTACATACTTTTCCAGGAAAAAGCACCGACATTTCACTGAAAAGGATTTTACTGCTTATGGAACTGTTATTAGCTGACAACGAACTGCGCGTCCTGGGGTGCTTGATTGAAAAAGAACTGACCACTCCAGAATATTATCCTCTCTCGCTTAATTCGCTCACCAACGCCTGCAATCAGAAATCAAATCGTGATCCTGTTGTCAGTCTGGCGGAAGAGGAAGTCGTCCGTGCTCTCGATTCGCTCCGTTTCAAACAGCTGGTGGTGCTTTCGGCTGATGGCGGACGAGTATCCAAATACCGGCATCTGCTTGCTGAACGATTCGGCCTGATGCCGGCTGAACTTGCCATCATCTGTGAACTGCTGGTTAGAGGCCCCCAGACGCTTGGTGAACTCCGTACGCGGGGAGAACGCATGCATCCGTTTGGCGACTTGACCGCAGTAGAAGAGGTATTGAAAGAGCTGTCTGAACGAGAAACGCCGTTGGTGGCCCAGTTACCTCGTCAGCCGGGGAGAAAAGAGGGGCGCTTTGCCCAGCTTTTTTCAGGTTTGCCGGATCCCGTTTCTCAGGATCACGAACCTGCTCCGGAAAGCGCCCGGGTGCGCGTTATGGAGGAAAACCGGCGTTTGGTAAAGCTTGAGGAAGAGGTTGTACTCTTGAGAAACGAGGTTACCGTTCTTCGCAGCCTGGTGGAGGAATTCAAGCAACAGTTTGAGTAATGACGAGGGTTGTTAGGCTATAATTATGTTTTGTAATTAAAGCCGGAACGGTGCTATCATCGGGCTCATACTGGTGTGTCATGAGTGGTAAATACCGAGTGCAATTTTTGTCTGAAACCGAAAAGTCCTGCGGAGGTACATTATGAGAGGATTCGTTAATCATTGTCTTGCGCTTATGTTGCTGGCAGCTGTCGCAATCGTTGCTCCTGTCGCATTTGCGCCGTGGACGGAACTTGCAGCCCACGCCATGACCGGTACAACCTCCAACGGCTTTGCGGTGGTTACCGACACATCCGGCTCAACTACGGCACTCAAATTATCGGCAACTATCAAAACGGGAACCGGCGATATCGGAAAAACTGGCAAGACTTTTTTCCTGGCAAACTATTTTGACTCCTGGTTACTGCACAACGGAAGCAGCTGGATAGCATTTGACGGCAAAACCATACCAAGCTACAGCAGTGGTCCGCTTCCGTCTCAGACCAGCATCACCATTCTTACCGGTCAGGATGTAAGTGGACTCGGTGGCCTGAATTTTTTAGCCGGATATGGTGACAGTGCCCAGGAAATGGTGACTGCTGGCAGGTACAAAGCGTTCTATACCATCCCGGCATCATCTATAAGTAGCGGCGGAAACAGTTCAAGTGGCAGCAGCACTTCATCCGGCAAATCGAAATACACCGTCATGGTCTATATTGTCGGCTCGGACCTCGAATCAAAAAACCAGGTTGGAAATGGCTATGCGACGTATAATATTCAGCAGATGCTCAACGCAACCAGTAGTGATTCAGTGAACCTGGTTCTTACCACCGGCGGCGCAAACAGGGGTGGACTGGGCATCGACTGGACTACCGTGAACCGACACATCGTGAAAAATGGCAAACTTACCACCGTCGGAAAAGTCGGCAGGAAGAACATGGCAGACCCGGCCACGCTGACGGATTTCATCGTGTGGGCAAAATCCACCTATCCTGCCGACAAGTATGCACTTGTGCTGTGGGATCATGGCGGCGGGGACCTGGCAGGTTTTGGCAAAGACGAACTATTCAACAAGATGTTGTCCGTTCCAGAAATGACACAGGCCCTCAAGAACGCTAATCAGCAGTCGGGAATAAAATTTGACTTCATCGGCTTTGACGCCTGCCTCATGGCTACAGTCGAGATTGCATATAATTTTGCACCCTACAGCAAATACCTGGTATCATCGCAAGCCCCTGAACCTGGATATGGCTGGGACTGGAAAACACTCACCAACACCATCGTAAAGAATCCGGCTATCGATCCTCTGACTCTGGGTAAGAACATTGCGGACAGTTATTTTAACCAGTGCAGCTCGGAACAGCGTAAAACAGCCACGCTCTCTGTTGTGAATCTCTCGAAAATATCAGACGTAGTTTCTGCCGTTGATAATGTATCACAGAAGATAGGTTCGAAATTGAGTGCAACGAACACGAAAGTAGATAATTTTACTCCGGTGAACAACAGTAGAAATGATTCCATCTTTGCCATAGACAGCAGCGATTCCAGCTCAACTTCCCTGAAATTCTCGCTGGTTGACCTTACAAAGATGTATTCCACAACCAAGAGTCTTCCATCGATCGCCTCTACCTACCCCGGCGAATCGAAGACTATCGTCGATGCTGTCAAGCAGGCGGTGGAGTATAATGTCACCGGTTCAACGGTTTCCAAAAACGCAAACGGTCTGTCAATCTTTCTCCCCAAAAACACCGACTCCAATTACAAAAGCAGTGTAAGCGCCTACAGCACTATTGACTTTTCAACCAATTACAAGTCGATGCTCGGAATCTATGCGGCCAACCGGTCAACCGCAGTTGTCGCCCCCCCCTCATTCGGCGCAGTGGCCTACAAAAACAGAATTTTCTCCTCAAAGGTAACCAATGTTCAAAATGCGGTCAATCCGTCGATATTCACCATGCTGACCACGCCCGATGACGCATCATTCATGCTCATCATCGGCATAGATAACGCAGCCATGAACACAACAACCGGTGGCATATCCTACAATTTCAACCAGATGTTTATGCTGTTCAATAACAATGATATTCAGGATTTCGTCTATAGCGAGTACCTTTTCAGCAATGACTCGGTACAGGTCTACCAGGCACCCGTCTACATCAACTCACAACCGATGTACCTGCTGTTCGGTTATGACACTGCTGACGGCTCTACATACGTTCTGGGCGCATTTGCCTACACCGATTCAGGCGGTATCGACAAAAATATCCAGGATATCTACGTGGGAGACCGCATTGCAGCAGTATACCAGGGATACGGGGATGGTGGCTTTGTTTCCGAACCGGGCGCAGAATTCTATGCACAAGAGGACTTTACGGTTGCCAGCGTGCCCATGCCAAAAGGATATATATTGGGCGGTTTTTTCAGCGTTGATGATTTAAAGGGCAAAACCTATTACTCGGATTCAGCAGTCGGTTTGGGCAAAAGCGTGGCACTCCTGCCAGGTGAAACAGATCAGGCCACTCTCAATGTACCCCGTCTGCCGGACAATTTCCGCAGACCAACTCCGGCTGACACCTTCGGCAAACGAAAGATTACACCTTAAAAAACGCCATTCAGCTCAAGGAGACCACCATGATGAAGCGTGTGCTTCGTATCATTTCAGCATTGATGCTGACTCTCGCTGCCTTGACGGCTGTATCCTGTCGTTCCGGTTCAACTCTCGACCAGAACCATCAGGCTGCTACAGAGCCTTCACTGGAAAAATCAGCTCATAAAACTTCCGAAGTAAAGGTGGATGCTGCCATGACCGCTGGACCACTCAATACATTCGGAGAAGATCTGTTCGGCACACTTGACAACAGTCGCAGCAATCTAACCGTGTCCCCGCTCAGCGCCTATACGGCCCTGACAATGGCGTATGCAGGGGCAGCCGGAACAACGGCTGGGCAGCTTGAAAAGGTGCTGCATAACAGTTTGGGCCAGTCAGTGCATCCGGCACTATCCCGCTTGCAGGGTCTGCTCACCTCAAGTGGCAAAGACGCCGGTCACAGCAGTCTGCTGATTGCCAACTCTCTCTGGCTTCAGAAGGAGTTTGCCGTACGGGATGATTTTCTGAAAACATGCCAGCAGATATACGGCTCTGGCCTGAAACAGGTCGATTTCGGCAACCCCGAAGCGGCCAGGTCCGCAATCAATCAGTGGGCTGGCAACGCTACAAATAAAAAAATAAGCGACCTCATCCAGTCCGGTCAGCTCTCACGGCAGACCAGACTTGTCCTGGCCAACGCGGTTTATTTCAAAGGAAACTGGCAGTTCCCCTTCGATACCGCTGCTACGGCCGAATTGCCGTTCCAGCTTTCGCCCGATGACAGGATATTTGTTCCCACCATGTCCCGGGAAGGCAACTATAATTATGCCGAGACCGGAAATGCACGGATTCTTGAATTGCCGTACTCTCCTCAGGGAGAATCCTCCTTTTCAATGATGCTGATTCTTCCCGCCATTTCCGGAAGCGCCCCCCTCAGACTCCGGCAGATCGATCACAAACTGACCGGTCTGGAAAAGCGCCTTGTACAGGTATACCTGCCAAAGTTTACAATTCGTTCGAACGCATCTCTGAAAATGCCGCTTATTCAATTGGGGATGCAGGACGCGTTTGATGACGGGAAGGCAGATTTTTCAGGTATTACGGGTGACACCGGACAGAAGCTCGCTATTTCAGACGTCATTCAGAACGCCTTTGTGGAGGTTAACGAGCGAGGCACGGAAGCTGCCGCCGCAACGGCAGTCATGATGGCGACAAAAAGCGCCATGCTTCCATCCGATGCCATTGAATTCCGGGTTGATCGACCATTTATTTTCGCGATACGGGAAAACAGGAGCGGTGCGGTTGTCTTCTGGGGACGGGTTGTCGACCCGAGGTAGCAGAAGCAAAACCCCTCATTGTCGGCTCTGCTTCAGGTTCTCTGCATCATAATTTTGTACGTCCGCAGCTTCCTGTCACTGGCCTTCATGCCCAGAACCGACGCTGCAGTTCGTGCAGAAGCGGTGTGAGGCTCTTGCGATCACGGGCCGAGACGGTTACGCTATCTCTGGTTCTGGCTGCTTGACGCACCTTGAGAAATGCAACCGTATCCTTTTTTTTCATATCATTCAGCAGATCTGACTTGTTGTAGACCATCAGCTCCTGCTTCTCTCCCAACTCCAGTTCAGTAAGAATAGTCCGCACCTGAGCGATCTGATCCTCGAAACGTGGGTGGGAAGCATCTACCACATGCAACAGCAGGTCGGCATCGCGCATCTCTTCCAGCGTCGCCTTGAATGCTCCCAGCAACGACTTCGGCAGGGAACGGATGAAGCCGACCGTATCGGTGATGATGACTTCGCGTTCCTGAGGAAACCTGAGACGGCGACTGGAGGTGTCAAGCGTTGCGAAAAGCAGATCCTCGGTGAACACGTCGCTGCTGGTCAGGGCGTTCAGCAAAGTGGATTTCCCGGCGTTGGTGTAACCGACGATAGAGATGATCGGCACACCGGCTTTAACCCGCTGCTTCCGTCGCTGGTCACGCCCACGGGAGAGCTCCTTAAGTTCCCGCTCAAGGCTGGCAATCCGGTCGCGAATACGCCGCCGGTCGGTTTCCAGCTTGGTCTCCCCCGGCCCCCGCCCGCCAATACCACCCATCAGGCGTGACATCTGAACTCCACGCCCGGTCAGTCGCGGCAGCAGGTATTTGAGCTGCGCCAGCTCAACCTGTACCTTACCATCCAATGTCTTCGCCCGACGGGCAAAAATATCGAGAATCAGCTGGCTGCGATCGATGACCTTCAATTCTGTCATGGCGGAAATACTGCGAATCTGGGCCGGAGTCAGCTCCTGGTCAAAAATCAGCATGCTGGCTCCCCGCTGCATGGCCCTGATAACAACATCCCGCATCATCCCTTCTCCCATCATGAAGCGGGGGTTCAGGCTTTTCGGGCGTTGTATGAATTCATCCAGGGCCTCAACCCGTGCAGTTCGTGCCAGTTCGCGCAGCTCGGACATTGAATCCTCGGCATCCTGTCGGGTTCCGGACGTCGTAACCGAAATCAGGATCGCCCGTTCAAGGACATCCCTGGCTTTGGATGTTGAACGGGCCGCTTTCTCAAGGTCTGCTTCCAGTTCCGGGATAGCGTGACTGCAGTCAATATCAATCCGCTCCAGCAGAACCGGTTTATCCAGCTGTGAACCGGACCCGTTTTGATCGGGCGAGAGCCACGCCATTTGAACGTGAATGTGACTTTTTCCCGGAGTAGTTTGCAGGGCCGCCAGCAGGTCCAGACGCAAAAGGGAAAGATCGGTCAGGTCATCTTCGGAGATCGGCTCGTTCTTCAGATGGGTGTGAACCAGGCGCAGGCCGCGCATGACCCGTTTGCCAAGTGGGTAGTCACTCAGATCGGGGATCACTAATCCTTTCTCGTCCCCCACTATGACATATTCAACGTTGCCGCTGCGGTTAATCAGGATGCCAACCTGACGACGAAGATCGGCTGAGATCTCCACCAGCCTGACAGCCAGATCGTGGGAGCAGAATTCCTCCACCGGCACCCGCCTGCGGTACAGACGTTCCAGGGATTGTATCTGGCTTGATTTCAATCCGGCACAATTTCCGAATACTTCTCTAATAGGCGCTCTCCTTTAGCTGCTGTAAGGGCACAGCAGAAAATGAACTTTAATTGTTGCAGAATGCTGTATGGCAGCCTGTTCCGCGCGGACGGTAACCAGCCGCACCAGTTCCGGGTCAAAGCCGCTTTCCAGAGCAACTTCACGGGCCGTGTTGGCACGGGCGATGAGACCGATAAGATCAGCTGAAAGCTGTGCACCTTCCGCCCACTGCTTTAATACTTCCAGTTCCAGTTCCGATACGGCAGCATGGGTATTTTTATGGCCGCAGGCAATTTTGAGCAGTTTGGCAAACTGGCAGGCGATGACAGGTTTCAGGAAGCCTCGGGCTGCGCAGGCATTCAAGGTATAGGCGACATGATCACCCATCATGATGAAGGCCTCTTCGGAAAAACCGGAAAAATGTTTCTGCGCCGCCATCTCACTCGTCCTGCCGGTGGAAAGCACTACCGTTTCGCAACCGCAGGCTGATGCAACATCAAGCGACGCATCGATGGTATCGGTCCATGCTTTGGCAGATACGGGGCGTACAGTGCCAGTGGTACCAAGAATCGAGAGCCCGCCGATGATACCCAGACGGGCATTCAGCGTCTTCCTGGCCCGTTCCTCCCCATCGGGAATAGAGATGGATATATGAAGCGTGAATGGTAAGGAGTGCAGGGGGAAAACATCAGCAACAGCCTGTTCGATCATCCTGCGCGGGACCGGGTTGATCGCCCACTCTCCCGGAGGCACCGCCAGCCCCGGTTTGGTGACCCTGCCGATGCCGGTGCCGCCAAGAATCAAAATATCCCCTCCCCCCTGGCGGGGGAGGGTTAGGG
>JBAXVE010000080.1:0-14603 GCA_037129245.1 Desulfuromonadales bacterium | reverse complement strand
CAGCACTGCGGTCTCCTCAACCCGAGGCGTTTCAACTAAAAAACGAAAGACTCATATTTTCTCAAGAAAAGCGTTTATGTCCTGGTATCACATAACACATAAAGTCTAACCCCCCTCAATCCCCCCTTACCTAAGGGGGGAAGCTTTGAAGTCTCCCCTTAAATAAGGGAGGGAGCTTTGAAGTCTCCCCTTACATAAGGGAGGAAGCTTTGAAGTCTCCCCTTACATAAGGGAGGGAGTTTTGAAGTCTCCCCTTACATAAGGGGAGATTTAGAGGGGTTAGCTGGTATTTCCCAGCTGAACAGTGAACAGTCACCGCCGTCGGGCGGACCGATGCGAAGCCAGTAGCGGCCGGGGCCGAGCCGTTCCCATATTTCCTCCGGGATGCAGGCCTCGCTGCCGCTGCCGAAATGATAGAGAGCCGGCACAAACAGCGGCTGCGGGCTGATCTCCATCAACCACTCCCCCTGTACACCGGCAGCCACCGGAAAACGGGGCGGAACACGGCAGAGGCCGAGATCGTGGTGTTCGGGAAGCCGCAGCGGCAGGCCGCTCCGCTCCAGGCGTTTGAAAACCCTGAGCAGCGGGCTGCCGGAAAAGTGCTTGCCGAAGTAATATTCGTGGCTCACCCGGCTGAGATGGCCTTTGTCCTGCGTGCAGCACCATTCATGCACAACTTCCGCCCCGGGAAGCAGATAGAGCCCGAATCCGGCCCTGTCGAGCCGTCGGCAGAGGTCGGTGTCTTCGTAGTACATGAACAGGGCCGGGTCAAACGGGCCACCGGCTTTTTCAACGGCCGAACGGCGCAGCAGTACATGACCGCCTGAGAGCATCCGCTGCCTGACCGCCGCGCGCGAACGAAAGCAGGCCTGCGCCTTCTTTCTGAATGACATGCTGACACGAGCCCCCCAACGGGGGAAACGCAGCGCCAGAGACATTGAGAGTTCCGATACAGGGGTCGGCAGCTGCCCCGGCGGGAGCAACCAGGTTTTCTCCCGGTCCCACCAGGCCAAAGGAGCCACCGCCCCGGCCTGTGGCGTCTGCCGCAGGAAGCCGGCCAGGGCATCGAGGCAACCGGGGAGCACAATTGCATCCGGATTCAGCAGCAGGATCAGGTCATGACGGGCAGCAGCAAAGCCCAGATTGCAGGCCCGGCCGAAGCCGATGTTTTCCGGGGTGACGATGAGGTCAACCTGCGGCGGGAGCAGTTCCCGTAATGATGTGGCCTCGTCGGCACATTCGCTGTTGTCAACGACAATTACCTGGGCGTCCGGCCGGTCGGCCAGCACGCTCAGCGCAGCTCGGACGGTCAGCTGATGACTGAAGTAATTGATCGTGACGGCCGTTATCATGGCCTCTCAGCCAGTGCGATGAACAGCAGCGTGGCGAGACTCTCTTCATCCAGCTCCATCCCGGCACCGCCGTAGGCGGACAATCCCTGCCGCAGTTCGTCAGGGGGTGGAGTCCGCTGGGCATCCACGCTTGCGACGCTGAAGCCGCACTGCTCCAGCAAATGCACCAGCGAGTGGCGGGTGTAGAAGCGGACATGGGTGGTGCAGAGAATTCCGGCCGGGATGTAATCCCAGCGACCGGCCAGCAGATCTTCAACGACGGCCCAGTGCCCCACGTTCGGCACACTCAGCAGCAGCTTCCCCCCCGGGTTGAGCAGACTCCCGGCTTTTTCGAGCAGCTGCCGCGGTTCAGGGATATGTTCGAGCACGTCCAGGCAGGTGATGCAGTCGAATTTTTCGTCAATGTCGAGCGCCAGCATATCGCCGACCCATACCCGATCCAGCAGTTTTTCGGCGCTGCGGGCCTCGTGACGGTTCATTTCGATCCCCGCCACGCGGCAGCCCCGCGCTGATTTCACGGCGGCGCCAAAGCCCCCCCGCGAACAGCCGATGTCGAGCAGCGACGTTATCCCCTCCGGCACGTGCGGCAGCAGGTCGGAACGGGTTTCGCTGTAATAGTTGAGAAACGGGTGAATGTAGGCGGCCGACGATATGGCAACCCGCTCTTCCGGCAGCTCCAGCGGCAGGTCGAACGGGTCATCGGGTAGTTTTCTGCCGTTCAGATCGGCTCCGCGCATCAGGAACATCCAGGGGCTTCGTCCGTCGCAGGGAAGCGTCTGACCGCCGTGGCCCGCCAGCCCGGCAACGAAGCGCTCAAAGCCGCGCAGCGTGTAATAGGCCGCCTGCTGCCCGGGATGGTACCCCCGGATGTCGCTCGGCAACACCGCGAGGCAGGCCGCATCCCCTTCCAGTATCCGCCGCAGCTCCGGGATCGCTCCCGGCCCCACCAGCAGCGCCGGTTCCCTGACAAACAGCAGCAGGCCGTTGCGGGGCAGACTCTCTGCCAGTTCCCGCTGCGTGCTTGCCGAGTCCGGCTCGTGCACCACCCAGTGCGCCCCCGGCAGGAGGTCGCGCAGCATCTCGAAGCTCTGGCTGAGCTCCATCGAGTAGCGATAGGAATCTGTTATCGCGGTGAAAACCGTGAGCGTGCTATTCATTGGCACCACCTTCATTGAATTGCGCCGCAACGGGCGCTGCCATCCATTGCCACGGCTCACGGCTGACCAGTGACGTCAGGCGGTCGGCGTACTGCTGCAGAATGCCGTCAACTCCGCCTTCGTCGGCAAGCTGCGGCTCTATCCGCAGACAGCGCCGGAAACCATAACCGCTCTCCACCTGGATGGTGTTCCAGGCCGTCAGAAACAGCGCGTTATACTTCAGCCCGAGTTCCACCGTTCGGCCGGTCAGCGACGAGGGCCGACCGAGAAAATTCACCGGCCACCGCCCGGCAGGAAAAAGCGAGCGGGGCAGATCCAGCAGGACAACCAGCATCCCACCTTCGCGGCAGACCGAAACCAGGCGACGATCCAGCTTGCCGGCGTAGTTTGTGTAAATCCAGTCCCCCTTCATCCGCCGCCCGGTCAGGAAATAATTGGTGTGCTCGAAAGAGCGGCGCGGATACGGGTTGGACGGGGCCACGCTGCGGGCCAGCGAACTGGCTGTTATTCCGGCCTGCGCCAATGCCACGGAAACGGTGTAAAAGCTGCCGATATGGCCGGTCAGCAGCATGATTGGCCGCTTGTGTATCATGGCCGCCTGCAGATGTTCCAGCCCTTCAATCTCGTACCGGGGCGACAGGGAGCCGGAACCCAGACAGGCAAAGGCGTCGCTCTCCCGGGCGGCCTTGATCTGCAGCGCACGCTCAACCGCCTGATCCAGTTCAGCCTGCCCGATGGTCTTTCCACAGCTGCTGTACAGGTAGCGGATACCGGCCTCAAAAGGGGCGGCATCCGGCTCCAGATAGTCCCGCATGCGCGACCAGCGGCCGGAGGTCCGGCAGCCGCACGCCCAGAGCGGCAGGTCCAGGTAGTAGTGCCGCAGATCGCGCAACTGCGTCATCATGCCGTGATTTCTCCGAAAACCTGCTCCAGGCGCCGGGCAACGTTGTCACCACGGAACTTCTGAACAACCTGCGGCCCCCTGCGCCGCAAGGTTTTCAGCTGTTCAGGCCGGCCAAGCAGTGCCACGGCAGCCTCGGCCATTGCAGATGGATCATGCTGGGGCACAAAGACGGCATAGTCGTGCTGTACATCAAAACTGAGGAACGACGGTATGGCGGTGGCCACACAAGGTAGACCGCTTGCCAGGGCTTCGGCAAAGGGCAGACCGAAGCCTTCCTGCTCAAGTGACGGCGCCAGCATCAGGTCAGCCGCGTGGTACAGGTCGGCCATCGCTTCCGGCCGCACAGCGTGGTGATACTCCTGGACAGGTGTTATGGCAGCTTCTTCCGCCGTGAGCGGCAGGCTGGAAACCCGGGTCAGGTGTATCTGCACTCCCGCAGAACGCATCAGTGCAACGGCCCGCGATGCATCGGCTATCGCTTTGACGGAGGCTCCGAACATGCCGACTATCAGCACCCGCAGCGGGCGTTTGAACAGCGAACGCAGTGCGGCGCACACGGAGAAAGAGCGCGGACCGTAGCTGTCAAGATCGACAATCTGCCCGACGCAGTACGTCCTGAATGCATCCCTGCCGTATACCAGCTCAAGACGCCGCACAAGCCACTCCCCGACGGTTATTTTGGGAATCGGCAGACGATAGGCCCCAGCGATAGCCTCGCGGGAGGCTTCAAATTCTATAAAGTCCGCCTCATGCCCCTGGCAGAAATGAACGGCCTGTCCGCAGCCAGCCGTGAGAGCAGCCGCGACGGTCGTCCAGTAGGTCGCCACGACAACGGCCGGCTCGTCACCCGGCGCGAAGGCCTCCGCCAGGTCCGCTCCATAGCTGACCGTCAGGGGAAAGGGATACCAGTCATGGCTGCCACGCAGCGCGCGCAGCTGAACCTGATGCCCGCGTGCAGCCAGCGCCCTGGCCTGATCAAAGACAACTCTGACGCCGCCGTTAAGGTCGGTCGATTCAAGAAGATAGCATATTTTCATGCAGAAGAAGGCTCTTGAAAAATTAAACTCACGGCCTACGCCACCCCGGCAATCTCGCGCAGCCGCCCGTAGAGCGTCTGGACCTTTTCCGGCGAACAAAATCGCCCCCTGAACTCCTCAACCGCTTCTGCAACCCGTGCGGCTGGCAGCTCGGGCGTGTCCAGCGATGGCGTGCAGTAATCCCAAACTCCTTCGGGGGGCGGCAGGGCCAGGTTATGGTCAAACGCGAGTTTCGCCAGTTCTGTGCCCGGAAACGGTTGATAGACGAAGGGAATCGCCGCATCGGGTTCTATCTGCGCATTGAATTCGTAATTTTTTCTGATGGTATCCTGCGTCTCAAAGGGCATGCCGAAGATATTGAAGGTCACAATCATGATGCCGTGCTTCTTGAGTAGCCTGGCCCCTTCCAGAATCGTCCTGTCCGTCATCATCCGCTTGAGATAGCGGGTACGGTAGGCTTCGTCACCGCTCTCTATACCGAAAAACACCAGTTTGAGACCACTGGCGGCCAGCAGGGACAGCGTCGCGTCATCGACGGTATCAATCCTGCTCATGATGGAAAATGGCAATCCGATTTCACTCCGGTAACCGGCACAGAACTCCCTGACCCACTCTTTGCTGAGGGTGAGGGTTTCATCGAGAAACTCGACGAACTGCGGGCGGTAGCGCTTTACCGGTTCGGCAATCCGGGCAACGATATCGGCGGGGTCATATTTGCGCAGGAAGCGCTTCAGACCGCCGTAGCGGTCTATCAAGGCGCTGTTGCTGCAGTAGGTGCAGCGGTAGGGGCAGCCTCGACCGGTAATCACCGGCAGCGAGAAGATGCCGGCCGGCGAGAGCGAGCCCATAAATTTTGCGGCAAGTCCGCCGTTCCCTTCGACATCGAAGAGGTCGTAGTCCATGGAGGGGTAGTCGGAGAGTTTCTCGATCAACCAGCAGCTGCCGTCCGGAACCGCCGTGTTGCCACTGAAGATCATGCCGGGCACATCGCCGGTCGGCACCCGCTCACCGGGCGTAACCAGCTCCAGCAACCGTTTCATCGGCAGCTCACCCTCTCCGGTGCAGACGGCGTCGATGCCGGGGGAAGAGATGATTTCAGCGGGGGCCAGAATGGCATGGTAGCCCCCCACAACGATCATGCCATCGAAGCGGGGGCGCAGGATGTCGATTACCCGTCTGATGCGGTGCCAGTTGAAGGTCATCACCGAGAATGCGACGACCGTCGGGCGGGCATCAAGGATACTCTGCGCAGTTTCATCGGGGGTATCGATCTGTTTTCCCGGAATCTCACGGTAGATGACCAGATCGACCTCCCTGCCGGCCTGTTTGAGGGTGGCGGAGATGAAACCCACTCCCATGCTGTACTCGTGGTCATTGGTATGAAAACAAAAAACGACCTTATGTTTCATGGTACCGGTCTCCTGAGGTGATTAATTGAGGTTCTTGAAAATTACTCGGGATCCGGTTCCCCCTCCCTTGACGGGAGGGGGTCAGGGGGTGGGTGGAACAGCAACCTGACGATTCCATGGCAACTTCTCCCCCACCCTAACCCCCGCCAGGGGGGAGGGGACTTTCTTTGATTTTTTCAAGAGGCTCATTTGACTGATAATTTCTTCCAGATATGCGGCAGCATCACGATTCCCTGATCGAGTCCCGTCTGCTCCACTTTGAGCGTGGCATAATTCATGGCCGTATCATAAGGGTGTATCATGCTTTCGCACCCCAACACGACGCTGAGGGTATAGTCGCCCTTTAACAACGGCAGCGCCGGATAGACGATTTCGGCGATTCCGTTGCCGTTATCATCCCGCTCCAGCAACAGTCCGTCATGCAGCGTACTTGCACCACTGACACCGCGCCCGTCCATCAGTGAAATCGAAACTCCCACCGTCGGCGTCGGCAGCGTGGGATCAGAGGCAAAGCCGACCCGGATCGTCAGATCGCTTTTCTGACTGCGGACGGTCAGCGTTTTCCCGCTGATTCCGTCAACGTCAATATGTATCGACGTAATCCGTGCTGTCCCCGGTGGCACCGCCTGACGGTCTATGGACTCGTCGACCAATTCCACCTGTGGCGCCGCGGCCTCCTGACTGAGGCTGGCGGCGTAGGCGGTCGTTACATCGGCAGCAGCACCTTTCGCACAGACCAACCCCTTGTCGAGCCAGAGCGCCCGGTCGCAGAACGCCTCCACCTGGTAGAGCGAATGGGAGCAGAACAGTATCGTCGTGCCCCGTTTTTTAAGTTCCAGGATACGGTCAAACGACTTGCGGGCAAAACCGCCGTCCCCCACCGAAAGAGCTTCATCAACCACCAGGATATCCGGTTCTACGCTGGTGGCAACCGCAAAGGCCAGCCGGACGTACATACCGCTGGAATAGGTTTTGACCGGCTGGTGAATAAAATCGCCGATACCTGAGAACGCTACGATTTCATCATAGCGGGCATCGATCTCCCGGGTGGCAAGACCCAGGATCGAGGCATTGAGATAAACATTTTCCCGGCCGGTAAATTCCGGGTTGAAACCGGCGCCCAGTTCAAGCAATGCTGCCACCCGGCCGTTTACCCGCACATCCCCCAGCGACGGGTTCAGCGTGTTGCAGATAATCTGCAGCAGGGTCGATTTTCCGGCACCGTTGCGACCGACAATCCCGACCGTCTCGCCACGCGCCACCTCGAAGGAAACATCCTGCAGCGCCCAGAACTCTCGATAATAGGTTCGCCGCCCGCGAAAGAGCATCTGCAGCAGGCGATCGCGCGGCTTGTCATAGATATGATAGCATTTGCCAAGCCCCTGTATGCTGATTGCCGGCTCAGAGGACATCGGCAAAGCCCTTTCTGGTTTTCTGGAACCAGGCAAACCCCGCCCAGGCGACCAGCAGAGAGATTGCCATCAGGATGGCCAGGTCTCCCCAGGGGGGAGCCTTGCCAAAAATAAGCTGGTTGCGGGCCTGCTCGACGATGAAGGTCAGTGGATTGAGATGAATCAGCGGCCGGTACGATTCGGGAATCGAAGAGAGCGGATAGAATATGGGGGTAAGAAACATCAGCGCCGTGGTTACGATGCCGACAATCTGGGCAACATCACGCAGATAGACACCCAGGGCGGCCAGCAGCCATGAAAAACCCATGATCAGGAGTATCAGGGGGGCCAGCAGCAGCGGAAACAGCAGCGTCGTCAGCGGAGGAAAGCCGAAGATGACGGCGTAAAACAGCAGCCAGACGCCGAGGCTGATGGCGCTGTGGAAGAGTGCCGAACCGAGGTTGACCCAGGGGAGAATTTCCAGCGGGAAGACGACTTTTTTGACATAGGTAGGATTCTGGATAATCAGCGACGGAGCGCGGGTGATGCATTCTGAAAACAGATTGAACAGCAGCAGACCGGCAAACAGCACCAGGGCGAATTCAGCCCGTGAACCGCTTCCGCCGCCCCAGCGGGCATTAAAAACCACACTGAACACAAAGGTATAGACCACCAGCATGAATACCGGGTTGAAAAATGACCACAGAATTCCCAGTACCGAACCGCGGTAACGGCCGATGACATCACGTCGGACAAGCGAGGTTATCAGTTGACGGTTGTGCCAGAGACTGGACAGCAGGGAGCGCGGAGTAATGGAAAAATGATTCATGACTGATCGACCGTCTCTGTTCCTGGGGTTTGCGGGCTGGAGCTGCAGGGAAACACCCGCTGAGACAGGCTTCTTCCGAGGCCTGCAGCCCCGGAAGAGTACACCAAGTCATCGACAATGCCAACTAATAATCAGCGTTGTCCGGTTTGGTATCTGCAGGTGCCTGAACGTCCCCCCTCCTCTTGCGGGAGGGGGCTAGGGGGTGGGGGAATGTGCCACAATTTATGCTGACGGCAGCTTCACCCACCCCTCAATCCCCTCCCGTCAAGGGAGGGGAGGCTTAGCGCAAAAATTACCTGGGACAATGCCAACTACTAATCAGATTTTTTCAGGCGGGAGCGTTGTCAGCAGCGAGTTCAGCGCAGCCAGGTCATCTTCGCTGGCTATTCCGGATACCACTTTCAGCTGCAGCTGGTGATGCAGGTGATCATAGCGGGCACTGAGCAGGTCTCGCAGACTGGCAGCGTGGGTCTGTTCGGCATTCAGCAGGTCAACAGCCGTACGGGTACCGATACTGAGCCCCTTTTTGGTTGCTTCCAGCTGGATGGCCGCAGACTTTTGCTTCTGTTCCAGCGAACGGAGCAGGGAAACGCTGGACTCAATATTCATGAAGGCCTGTTCGGTTTTCAGCAGCATCTGTTCGGTACTGTCCTGCAGGATCAGCCGACGTTCGGACTCGGCTGCTTTTGACCGCGCTGTGCGTGCCAGCGTTTCACCGCCGCGGAAAATCGGCAGCGACAGATTGACGCCCGCATACCATTGACGGGTTTCTACCTCCGGCAGAAAGGTGCTCCCTTTGCTGACGGAATAACCACCGGACAGGTTGAACGTCGGCATATGCTCGGCCCTGGCCTGGGAAACCTGCGAAGATGCCAGCAACAGCTCTTCGCGGGCCTGGAGTATCTGCGGCTGAACTTTACGGGTCTGTTCGAGCCAGTAGTTCACGTCTGCCGGCTGCGGTCCCTCCGCTGCCGTCGCGCCGAGATCCTTGAGGGCGCCGACCGGTATACCAACCAGCGTTTCCAGCTGTTTGGCGGACTGCTTGCGCATCCCTTCGGTTCTCACCAGTTCCGCTTTGGCACTGTCAAGGCGGGCCTGGGCCTCGTAGGTGGTAATGATATCACCGGTTCCGGCCTTTAAAAATGCCTGGGCCTGCCGGGCGATCTGCTCGTAACGCTTGACCTCGTCCTGCAGCAGGCGCTCGCTGACACGATCCTTCAACAGCTGGGTATAGGCGTCCACCAGCCGCATCATCAGATCCTGACGCGCCGCCGTGAGCGCTGCATCGCTGCTGCGGACTCCGGCGTCAATGTCCAGCCGGTTGATGATGGCAGGCAGGTTGAACAGCGGCTGACTCAGGCTGGCGCCGTAGTTGTAGCCGTAATAGGCACCTTCCACCGTTTTGGGTCCGTAATGCAGCGTTTCAGTCCACATGCGGTTCGATCCGGCGTTGACATCCAAACGGGGGAGCAGGTAGGCCGTCGCAATGCGAACTTCGACCTGTCTCGATTCGAGATGCGCCCGCGCCCTGCCGAGCGAGGGATCTTTGGCCGCTGCCAATACGTACAGCGAGAGCAGGTCATGGGTTTCCGCCGCCTGCACCGTCGGCACGACGGCAAACAACGCCGCTACCAGTATGAATCGAATGCTATTTCTCATGGAATGCCTTTCCCATACGCTGTGTCAGGGGACCGACAAAATAATCGAATGCGGTGCGCGGCGAGGTCTGAATCGAGACCTGAGCCATCATTCCGGGATACAGTTTGAGATCGCCCCCCTCTTTCATGGAAACCGGATCGACTTCCAGCCTGACGGTATAAAAGGGCAGATCCCCCTGCATGGTGCGATTCACCTGGCGGTCGGCGGCGATGTAGGTCACCTTGGCCTTGACGGTGGGGGTACTGCTGGCCTTGTACGCTGTTAGGGTAATATCGGCTGTCTGACCGATCTTGACGTCATTGATGTCATTGACGCCGATACGTGCTTCCAGTATCAGCTGGTCGCTCTGGGGCACGATGTCCATCAGCGGCTCTTTGTTACCAATCACACCGCCGGCCGTAGTGACCTTGAGATCGACCACCCTGCCGCTGACCGGGGCACGGATAACCTGCCGGTCAAGGGCATTTTTGGAGGGGCGGATACGCTCCTCCAGCTCCAGACGCTTGGCGGTGGAAACCTTCATCTCGTTGGCGGCATCCTGAATACGGGCGCCTTTGATGGCAATCAGGCGCAGTTCGTATTCGGCCAGCCGCTGCTTGTTACGGGCAATGGCTGATGTCAGCCCCTCAAGTTCACCGCTTTCACGCGCATGTGCCCGTTCCAGATCGAGGACAATCGTTTTGGTGACATAGCCATCCTTGAGTAGATCGCGGTTAGCCGACAACTGCTCGGTCAGGGCGGCAATTTCCTTTTTCTTGGATGCCAGCTGTTCTTTCAAACCGTTGGTTTCTTCCTGCACCTGCTGAATCTGGCTTTTGGTGATAGCGATCTGGCTGTTGTAACTGTCGCGTTTGGCGTTAAAGAGCCGCGTTTCGGTCTGGATAACCCGTGCGACGACAGGATCACCGGCCTTTGACGTCAGCGAGGCGGGAAATGATATGCTGGGGAAATCACCCTTTTCCGCCTCCAGGCGAGCCAGGGCGGCGGTTTCGGCAAGCGACTGCCCCTCCATCATCTCCACCATCGGACGGATCTGCTCATCGGCCAGAATTATCAGCGGCTGGCCGGCAGTCACCGTTTCACCCTCCTTGACCAGAATCTGTTTGACGATCCCGCCTTCGAGATGCTGGACCGTCTTGCGGCGGCTGTCGAAAATCACGTCTGCCATGGCCTGTACTGCCCCATGCAGCGGCGTCAGTGTCGCCCACAGGGCAAATGCGCCGAAGAAGAGGGCGATCACTCCCAGACCCGTATAGATTATGGTGCGGGGGTTATGGCGCTTCTGCTGCTCCGCCTGGACGGTAGCTAACTGGATATCATTCATGGGAGCCCTCCTCGGTTGTGTCTGCTTTCAGAGTCGTTGCCGTGGGCACCGTATCGGATATCCGGCCTTGTGCTGCCGCTGCTGTAGCTGCAGGTACAGGGACACCCATCGCCTGGGCGGCCTGAGCATTCTGGGCCGCCTGCTGCTGGGCCTGCTGTTGCGCCTGTACCAGGTGGTTCATGACCGCTTCCCGCGGGCCGAAGGCGGCCAAAGCGCCGTCCTGCATGACCAGCAGTTTATCAACCCCCGCCAGCAGCGAGACCTTGTGGGTAATCAGGACTACCGTTGCGCCCAGCTGTTTCAGATAGGCAATGGCCTGCAACAACGCCTGCTCTCCGGCGTCATCCAGACTGGCATTGGGTTCGTCCAGCACCACCAGGCGCGGATTACCGAAGAGTGCCCGCGCCAGGCCGATCCGCTGACGCTGCCCCCCCGAGAGAACTGCCCCCGCTACGCCGATCTGCGTATCATAGCCATCGGGCATCCGCAGGATCATGTCGTGCACGCCCGCCAGTTTGGCGGCCATAATGACCCGTTCGGCGTCCGGCGTATCCAGGCGGGCTATGTTATCGGCAATCGTACCGGCAAACAGCTCAACATCCTGGGGAAGATAGCCGATATACTGTCCCAGATTGCCCTTATCCCATGCCTGCAGATCGGCCCCGTCCAGGCGCACCGTGCCGGTCAGTGGTTTCCAGACACCGGTAATCAGACGGGCCAGGGAGGATTTGCCGGCCGCACTGGGGCCGATGATGCCGAGGGATTCTCCGGCAGCCAGGGCAAAGCTGACATCCTTGATGATAACCTTGTTGGTCGCCCGGATACCAAAGACCGCTTTTTCGAGAGAAAGCTGCCCGACCGGCGGAGGAAGTTCCATCGTTGGCAGTTCCTGTGCCAGTCCCTTGATAAAGGTGTCCAATCGGTCGTAGGCGGTGCGGGCCTCCAGAAGCCCCTTCCAGGTGGCAATCAGGTGTTCGATCGGCGCCAGCGCCTTACCCAGAATAATGGTGCCGGCGATCATCATGCCCGACGTAAAACCGTGCGACTGCAGTACCAGATAGGCGCCGGCCCCCAGCATGACCGACTGCAGGAACTGGCGAACGAATTTACTCATCCCCCCCACGATGCCGGCCCGGTTGCTGGCCACATTCTGCAGTTCGATCACCTTGGCATTGAGTCCGCCCCAGCGACTTGTCAACCCCTTCTGCATCCCCATGGCGTTGACCACTTCGGCATTGCGAATCCCGGCACTGACAAAATTAGCCGCCAGTTGTGCAGCCATGTTAGCCGACGCCATCGTGTTACGGGTAACCATTTCATTGGCAATCGTCAGGATAATCATCAGGAGGGATCCCACAATCGCTACCACCAGCAGCAGGGGGTGCATCAGCCAGAGAATCAGCAGGTACACCGGCAGCCAGGGCGCATCGAAAACGGCGAATATGCCGTTGCCGGTCAGAAAGCCTTTGATTGCGGCAAGGTCCTTCAGGCCGTGGGGATAGGTATTCCCCTCCGGCGAGGTGGCGCCGATGATCATCTTGTGCAGCAGATAGGGGGCCAGCATGGCGTCGATGGCGTTGTTGGCCTTGATCAGCAGCTTGGTTCTGACCAGCTCCATGGCACTCATCACCAGCAGTGCCACCGCCAGAATCAGGGTCAGCATCCAGAGGGTCTCTTCGCTGCGGCTGCCGAGAACGCGGTCATAGACCTGCAGCATGTACAGCGACGGCGTGAGCAGCAGCATGTTGATAATGAAGCTGAACAGGCCGGCAAAGATAAAAAAGGAGGAAAACTTGTTAAGAAATGCGCGCATGATGTGACTGATCGACCTTGTGCCTTTCAATTTTTGGGATGTAGCTGCAACAGGTTACATATATAAGAACGGCAACCGCTAATGTCAACCCTGCAGGATTTTTTATCGGGAGGGATACGTTATGAAGAATTGCCGATGGTCTCCACCGTTTCGTCTCCGGCTCGCGCCTCAATCACCGCAATCACGGAAGAACCGAACGGAAAGAA
The DNA here is from genome assembly GCA_037129245.1 of Desulfuromonadales bacterium. Classification (GTDB taxonomy): domain Bacteria; phylum Desulfobacterota; class Desulfuromonadia; order Geobacterales; family Pseudopelobacteraceae; genus JACRCG01. The sequence goes on along the minus strand of JBAXVE010000080.1, from coordinate 1,522 downwards.
CCTCCACGGCAGCACACAGCATTCAGCAGCGAAAACTGCCCTCAGCAGGGCATTGACGAATGGAGGAGGCACGGCAGCATCCGATTTTTCTGCGGTACTGCCGACCAGTTTCCGGGCCAGGCGCAGTGCCGCAATCAGAGGAAACAACAGTGTGTTGAAATATCCCTGACGGCGTGCTGTAAAACCGGCCGCTTCCGACAGCTGCCGGAACCGGCCCGCCGAATAGCGCCGATGATGCTGATGGGCACGGTCGTGAGCCGAATAGAGCCATCCGTAGGCAGGAGCCGTGACCAGCAGCAGTCCCCCCGGTTTCAGCAGACGTCTGATCCGCGCAAGCGCCGCACCATCATCTTCGATGTGTTCGAGTACATCCAGCAGACAGACCAGGTCAAACTGGCCGTCATCAAAGGGTACCGGCTCGGGCAAACCTCCTGAAGCAATCGGAAAACCGGAGACGCGTGCTGCAATGCTGCGGGCGTAGTCATCGTATTCCATAGCCCGGAGGTTGCCGAATTCCGCCAGCATGGCCAGGTTGCCGCCGGTTCCACAGCCAATCTCAAGGATTTCGGCCTGTGCAGGCAATGACAGCTGACGGATCACCGCTGCAATGTTCTTCCTGCGGGCCGCAAACCACCAGTGTTCCGCCTGTAACTCGGCCATTTCAAGGTAAACTTCAGGATTCATGGTCGTAGTGGTCTCTCACAATATACACCGGACGGCCTTTGGACTCGCTGTAAATCCGCCCCAGGTACTCGCCAAGCACGCCAAGCCCGACCAGCTGTATCCCGCCAAGAAAGAGGATAACCGTGATAAGCGAGGCGTATCCCGGGGTATCTTTGCCCAGCAAGACCACCCTGCCCATGATAAATACCGCGTAGACAAACGCCAGCAGCGCGAACATCAGCCCCAGGTACGTCCACACCCGCAGCGGAACCGTGGAGAATGAGGTAATCCCCTCCAGGGCGAAGTTCCACAGGCGCCAGCCGGAAAATTTGCTGGTACCTGCCTGACGGGCGCAACGCCGGTACGGTATGACCGCCTGGCGGAAACCTACCCAGGCAAAGAGCCCTTTCATAAACCGGCGGCGCTCGGGAAGCGATTTCAATGCCTCAACGACTCTTCTGTCCATCAGCCGGAAATCGCCTACGTTTGCAGGTATGGTCTCATCTGAAATGGAATTGTGCAGCCGGTAAAACCACTCTGCTGTCGTGCGTTTCAGAAAATCGTCCGTCGATCGGTCAGTCCGCTGGGCCAGCACAACATCGAATCCCTGACGCCACAGGTGTATCATTTCCGTAATCAACTCCGGCGGGTCCTGCAGATCTGCGTCAATGGGAATCACCGCGGCCCCCACTGCATAGTCGATGCTACAGGTAAGTGCCGCCTCTTTGCCGAAATTACGGGAGAGATTCAGTACCCGGATACGTGGCTCCTGTTCACGGGCGGCAATCAGGAGGTCAAGCGTGGTATCACGACTGCCGTCATTGACACAGACGATCTCGAACGTCTCTCCGGTTCCTTG
>JBAXVE010000008.1:0-78604 GCA_037129245.1 Desulfuromonadales bacterium | reverse complement strand
CACCGCGTCCGAACGACTCTGCCAGAGCCGCAACTGTTGCGCTGTGTCAAATGCGGGCCTGATGTTCAATATACACCAGGCCTAACCCCCTTAAGAATTTTTGATACAGATAGCACTCTTCATTGTCCAGCGCAGCGCTGCCGACCGAGGCCAGGCCCATGGTGCGGTTGACGACAGCCTCGATCTCCTTCTCCACTTCAACCGCGCCGACTTTTTCCTTGATCTTGATCTTGCTGGTGGGGACAAATGAAGCGTCGCGGGCGGTCTTGGTCTTCTTGGCGATCTCGTCCAGCGCCCACTCCCAGGTTACTTCCTTCCACTCGGTTGCACCGGAGGCACGGTACATCGGCTTGGTGACACGGGCCTTGTTATCGCGCAGCTGATAGACTGAGGAGCCTTTGGGGCAGAGCGAGCCTTCGTTGATCGGGTGGTCGGGGTCACCTTCGATGTTGATGATGTTACCCCCCAACGTGTGCACGATCATGCCGCAGCCGACCGAACAGTAGGGGCAGATGGTGGTGGTCTCCTTGGCGTAGCGGATCGGTAGATCCTCCGCCTTGGCCTCCAACGGGGCCAGATTGAGCCCGAAGGTTGCCGCCGCCAGACCGGAACCTGACAGCTTGAAAAAATCACGTCGTGAAACAGCCATACGCACTCCTCCCTTCCATTGATGAAATGGTTGTATCGTTGCCGATGTCAACCATCCCCTTTTCAACAGGAAGGCAACGCCGTTTCCGGCGGTACCCGCAGGCCGCAAGCCATGGAACACAAAGTTCTGTAGGCAGCTACGGCTCGGAGATGGGTGCTGTGAATCAATGCTGCTATCTGAAGCCGAAATATACCATTGTTTTGCAATTATTCAATAAAAATCTCGATTGTACAGGCTCCGTTGCTCTGTGTTTAAAGTATTTTTAAGGATAAACTTATTTTTGCTTATCCCCTTTACGGTATTCCTGCAGAAATGCACCTTTGTATTCGAGAAATTTTCCGTCTCCGATGGCCTGACGTATTTCAGCCATCATTGCCAGGTAGAAGTGTACGTTGTGGATGGCCGAGAGAACCGCCGAAAGCACCTCGTTGGAGACGAACAGGTGGTGCAGGTAGGCACGGGTGAAATTGGCGCAGGTATAGCAGCTGCAACTGGGATCAACGGGGAAAAAGTCACGTTTGTAATTCTTGTTGGTCAGTCTGATTCTGCCGCGCCGGGTAAATAGCGTGGCACTGCGGGCATAGCGGGTCGGGATGACGCAGTCAAACATGTCAATTCCCCGCTCGACGCTCTCCAGAATATCCTCCGGCAGCCCGACCCCCATCAGGTAGCGCGGTTTGTCCTCCGGCAGGTGCGGTGCCGTCCAGCTGACCACCTTTTTCAGCAGTTCCAGACCTTCGCCGACGCTTACGCCGCCGATGGCGTAGCCGGGCAGGTCGAGACGGCGCATCTCTCTGGCGCACATCTCCCGCAGGTCCTCGTAAACGCTCCCCTGCACGATCCCGAACAGCGCCTGACCGTTATCGGTCATGGCATCCCGGCACTGCTTCAGCCAGCGGATGGTCTTTCTGGTGGACTGTTCGGCGTAGCCACGTTCGCACGGGTAGGGGATGCATTCGTCAAAGGCCATGATGATGTCGGCTCCCAGATCCTGCTGAATGCGGGTGGCGGCCGCCGGATCAAGGTAGATTTCTTCGCCGCTGATCTCGTGCCGGAAGAAGACGCCATCCTCAGTGATCCGCTTGTTGGGGAGCGAAAATACCTGAAAGCCACCGGAATCAGTGAGAATCGGTCCTGGCCAGGCCATGAATTTGTGTAGCCCGCCGGCCTTTTTGACCAGCCCTTCTCCCGGCTGCAGGTGCAGATGGTAGGTGTTGGAAAGGATGATCTGAGCGCCGGTTTCTTCGATCTGCACCGGCGTAAGCGGCTTCATGGCGGCGTGGGTGGCGACCGGCATGAAGATCGGTGTCTGAATATCGCCGTGGGACGTGCTGACAATGCCGAGTCGGGCAGCGCTGCGGCGGTCTTTTTTAAGCAGCTTGAATTCCATGAAATCTCCATCCATACACAGAGAGTAAAAAGCCCCCGGCGCGCCTTTAGCACCGGGGGCTTTTCTCAGTAGAGCTGCAACTTCCGGCTCAATTCTTTATCTGCAGAATCAGATCCATCTTGTCTCCGTCGCCGATATGAATCGGGAAGCAGAGTGTTGTGTGGCCATCGGTCACCGGCAGCCCGCCAGCAGGGGGCTTGATGGTCACCGGAGGATTGATGTTCATAATCACACCCATCTGTGACGCCTTGGCGGCCACGTTGCCGCAGACCACGTTGACGAACTCCATGACGGTGTCCTCAAGAACCTCTACCGGCTCGTTTTCAACTGATTTTTCGCTCAGAATTGCCCTGGCAACAGCCTTCTGCAGGTTTTCGGATACGGAGATCAGATAGCGTGCCTCAACATCACCGCTTAAATCCATGGCTGCCAGCATGAAATTGGAAGGGATAACATCGGTGATATAGCATTTGCCAGGGCGAAACTGGAGATCGAGCACGCGGGTGATCATCTTGTACGTCAAATCGGCGGCCATCTCCCATATTTTGCTGTTCGCAACTGTGCCGGGCAGCTCGATACCGTCGGACACGTACTGAGCCTGGTCGGCCTTGAAATCTGCCAGGTGCTGCAGGAGCGAATCTGTGGTCAACGCTCCGACCTGCACCAGGGCCTCACCGATATAGAGATGGGTATTCTTCTGACGGGTGATGACGTCGTTCAGCTGGTTGAGGGTCAGAAATCCCATTTCGACAAGCAGATCCCCCAGTTTCATATCTTTCGACATCTGGGCATTGTGAGCCCGCTCGATATCGGTCTGGGTAATGTACCCCATTGAAACCGCCATCTCGCCGAGTTTGAGATTTTTCTGCTCCTGCAGATCAATCGCCATTATCAGGGAATCCCTGCTGACGATGCTTTGCTCGACGAGAAACTGTCCGAAAAATTTAACAGCCATTATGTGTCCCCTTGATCGTAATATTCATCCGCTCACATTCAATGCTGGAAGGTAAAGACTATCGGTTTCAGAGCTCCCGCAGAATCCGCAGGACGTTTTCGGCTTCAAACGGTTTGGAGATGACGTTTTTTGCGCCAAGTTTAAGCGCCTCGGTGAATTTGTCGCCAACCCCGCCCAGCGAGGTCACCATGACAACTTTTACGTCTTTATCCATGACAGAAAGTGTCCGCAAGGCGGTCAGGCCATCCATGCCGGGCATGTTCATGTCCATGCAGATGATCTCCGGATCCTCAGTGTGATTCATCTTGATCGCCTCTGCCCCGTTTTTGGCATGTCCAACACAGACGAAATCTCCAGACTCGGAAATGATCTTTTCCAGCTGGCGGGCAACCGAAAGACTGTCATCAACTACCAGAACTTTCTTCATTTCGACGTATCCTCCTGGCGGTGACCGCCCCTTACATGGTAATTGATCTTCCAAAAAGGGGGGATTACCGCAAATTTTGTCGATGAATGTATCCGAAAGCAGTTCAAATGTCAAAAGTATGTTTGGCTTTCCATGCGGTTCGGTTTTGTGCTATAGTCCCGCCAAAATTTGTGTAAGGAGAACGTGTACGATGCAGAAAAGTTATCTGTCGGCATGCTGTTTGAGGGCTTGTGGTGTTGCTGTGATGCTTGCGATGGGGACTGTTGCGCTGGCGGCCGAACCTGATGCGAAAAAAGGTGGTGAGTTAGTAGCCGTTGCTACTCCAAAGCCGGTCACTTCAGGGCCTGTAGCCAGGGTAAACGGTGTTGTCATCGACGCGGTTGAGCTGCGCAGGGCGGTGAAAGTGCTGTTGCGCGGCCAGGCGGTACCGGCAGACCAGCAGTCCGCAGTCGATAAACAGGCGCTGGAACAGCTTGTTGCTGCCGAGATTTTGTATCAGGCTGCTGCGAAATCGGAAGTGAAGGATCTGGAAAAGCTGGTCGATGAGAAGGTTGCCCAGGGAAAATCCCGCTTCAAGGATGAGAAGGATTTTGCAAAGGCGATCAAGGATCTTGAAATGGACGAGAAAGACCTGCGTGCCTATACCCGCCGGGACATTATCATTTCAAAATTTGTGGAATCGGTCATGGTGCCGAAGGTGAAGGTGCTGCCCGCAGATATCCGTGCATTCTATGACCAGAATCCTGAGCGGTTCTCTCGTCCCGAATCGGTGAGAGCCAGTCATATCCTGATTGCGGCTGCCGCAACGGCATCCGCGGACGAGAAGAAAAAAGCAAGGGAAAAAGCCGAGAAACTCCTTAAAGAGTTGAAAGGCGGGGCAGACTTTGCCGCCCTGGCCAAAGCCAATTCCGCCGACGGCAGCAGCCAGCAGGGGGGCGATCTGGGCTCATTCGGCAAGGGGCAGATGGTGGCGCCTTTTGAAGAGGCTGTCTTTGCGCTCAAGCCGGGCGAGGTAAGTAATGTCGTCGAAACCCAGTTTGGTTACCACATTATCAAGCTGGTGGAGAAGAGTGCTGCCGAAAAGGTGGAGTTCAAGGACGTCAGTGCGAAAATTGAGGAGTTTCTCAAGGCTCAGAAGCTGAATGAGACGGTGGGCGAATTTCTGACGAATGCGAAGAAAACCGCCAAGATTGAGATTCTGCTGAAATAAGCGGTGCAGATCGGTATTGCAGCTGAATACAAACGGCCGCGCGGTTAATTCCGGGCGGCCGTTTGATGTAAAGGGGTGCCGGTTATTTTCCAAGTGAAATGGCCGTGCTTTTTCCCGATGAGAGCCCGCTGAACGCAAACCGGCCGAGGTAGACGCCGTTACGGTACAAGCCGGATTCTCCGGCGGGGATGTATAGTTTGCCGTGGTTTGTGAGCCTGCCCGTCAGACGCGGGGCGACGGAATCGTCAAATCCGGTTTCCGAGAATGCAAGCTGATAATCGGCCAGTCGGGCGCGATTGTCCGACGACACGCTCACGGTCGGCTGCCCCCCGCCGTCACGGATCGAAGCGGCGGATACCCGCACGAGGTTGCCGGCCGGCTGGGCTTCTGTGCGGGCCGAGAGATTCAGGCGCGCCGAATCGGAACCGGTCAGGTAAAGGTTGTAGCGGGGCTGCCAGCCGACATCAGTTGTTGCATAGCGTACGGTGACTTTACCCTTCTGCTGGGCGATCGAAATATGAGCCCTGCTTTCGTCGGTCCTGTTTTTCCGGCGCAGCTCGGCAATGCGGGCAACGACCCGTTTGAGTTCATGGTCGGTTTTGCGCCGGGCGGTATAGACTGCTTCCAGTTGGGCGATGGCAAAGTCGGTTCCCTGGCGGATCGTCTGTAGCGGGTCGGGGTTGGACTTGCTCTTGCGAGGTGCCTTGCCGCTCTGAGACTTTGCTGCTGAGGTGAAAATCTGTTCACGGGTCGTCAGTGCCTGCAGCCGGTCCTCCAGGCGTTGCTTTTGCTCGACGAGCGCGTCCAGCTCCTGGGAACCCTTGCCGCTGCTCTGCGACGGAACGACGTCAACCGTGAGGATGTCGATCCCGGTTGCCGGAATCACCCGCAGGGAGCCTTCCAGCACTCCTGCCGGCAGCGGCAGGTCAATAATGCCCTTGGTTGCTGTGGCGTCCCGTTCTATAAGGGTGCCGTCGCGGAACAGGGTCACGCTGTTATCTGCCGCAGCGTGTGAAGCGGAGATGCACAGAAACATCAGGGTGGTGAACAGTCGGTATCTCATCTGAACTCCAATTCATCGGGTAGTCTGTTGTGCTATTGTTGCAGATGGCGGGCAATACGTCTATACTGCCCGAAAATGTAAGAAAAGAGGGTGGCCATGGATTTCGAAGCTGAAGTGACCGTCAAAGACATAATCAATTTTTATGTAAAAATCAACGACGCATTCAAGGCTAAAAAAGATATTGCCCAGCTCTCCGCAAAGGACAAGGCGGCGGCCTTCGAAATTATTGCCGCGTCAAACGCAAACCGCGATTTCAGGGTAGAAGTGGCACGCTACTTCATCTACGACCTGGACGCCCGGGTCCGCAGGAAGGCGGAGCGTTTCCTGGAAGACCTGGTGCCGGGCTGGGTATCCGACCCGGCTGAAAGTATCCTCAAGCTGCTGAAATCGGCGGATGGCAAGGGTGCTGCCAGTCGCAACGCAGCGGTCAAATTCCTGTTCGGCATCGTTGATGCCACCAGTTTGCGCGACACCTTCATGACGCTGCTTAACGGCCGTAACCGTGCCCACATGGCAGAGATAATATCCATTCTGGAAGGCTACATCGATTCATCCAGCGATGAGCAGGAGCAGGTCAAAATCTTCGACGCCTGCCTTGACATCGTGCTCTCAGACACTGCCGACGACAATATCAAACATCATGCTTCCAATCTGGTCAGCGTTTTTTTCAAGAAGGTGCAGGCGACCAATCTTGGCGAAACCCTGCGCCGCAAATATCTGGAGAAGCAGGTTGAAAAAGCTGAAGGGGTTTACCGCTACCTGTGCAGCGGTTCGGCCGGATTGAGTAACACGTTCCTTGCGGATCTGCTGCGACCATTGAATGAAGGCGGGAGTTCGTACCAGCTCAAAATTCTGGGCTATTTTAAAATGGTCCTTGCAAAGTCGAAGAATCCTGAAGATTCGGATACAGTGCTGGATACCTACCCTGACTACTGGAACAAGGATGAACAGCCCAAGGAGGAGAAAGTCCGCACCATCTGCAATCGCATACTGCGGGCGGTAGACGAGCTGTGGGAGGCCACTGATGATACGGATGTCCATGAGCTGATTGTCCGAATCCGTTACGGGGAGTACGCCGACAAGCGGGAACTGCTGGGGCAGATATGTGCCAAGCTGGAAACTGAAGACCTTCGCTCTGCAGTCCGTGAGAAAATCGCCGCCATGCTGCGCTGTTTCCTGCTTCCGGAGGAGCGTGACCAGTTCAAGCTGCAGGTCGCTCATTTGCTGCTCTGCAAAATGACAGATTCTTTCAGCCGTGTACGCGCGGTGGAATACCTGGCGTCATACCTGGAAAACAGGGAACTGAACTATGCCGAACGAGGGAGCATTGCTACTGTTACCGAAACGCTGCTGAATGAAAAGAACGTTGATGAAAAGGTTAGCGAGAAAGCATCGTATCTGCTGTTCATTGCCGACCCCGCCCGTTTGAAAGGCGAAGAACAGCTGAAATCGGTTCTTCGCCACATAAGTTCGGCCGTTGACGGTGCTCAGATTACGCCTTCTGCCGAAAAACGGATCCTGGAGGCACTGACGACCGTTGCCGGGGTTGATATGGCGGGTGAGGATCTGAAAAAGGCGATTCAGTATGCGGAATTCATGATCAAGCCGTCCCGAAAAGCACCTGGGGTGTAGCGTGCCGGACAACAGCAACAGTATGGACGGTTATTTTATACCCCTCGCAAATGTGCGGAGTTAGTGGAATACAATGTAGCGAAACGATCGATTATTTCCGCCTCAAATTTAGTGCTGAAAAATTTATAGAGTGGAAAAAAGCTTGACAGGGATAATTTAATTGTTTATCTATAGCTTTAATAGATATGATATCCAAGAAAACGATATACGCCTTCAAGGCGCTGATTCATTTAGCCGGCATTTCTGACGGTCATCCGGTATTGATTGCTGATCTGGCCAGGGATGAAAGCATTCCCAAGAAATTTCTGGAATTCATTCTTCTCTCCTTGCGAAAAGGTGGGGTCCTGAACAGCAGGGTCGGCAAGGGTGGCGGGTATACCCTTGCACTGCAGCCGAACAAGATAACTCTGGGTGCAGTTATCAGGATTCTCGAAGGGGATATAGCACCGGTTCAGTGCTTGAGCACGACCAACTATGCCAGGTGTGAAGAGTGTACAGACGAAGCAAGCTGCGGAATACGGCTGACACTTGCAGATCTCTACGATACCCAGGCTGCCGTTCTGGATACCCTGACTCTGGCTGACATGGTAGAGCGCAGCGAGCATGCACAGCTACTGGCTTCATCAACACTGGATTTTTCGATTTAAATTTTTTATTGAAAATATCTACTAAAACCATAGAAGTAATTACAACCGAAAGGAGAGCAGTATGAGCAAAATTTATTCTGACAACTCACAATCCATTGGCAATACACCCTTAGTGAAGCTGAACCGTATCGTTGGTGACGGCAAGGCCACCGTTCTCGCCAAAGTAGAAGGGCGCAACCCGGCCTATTCGGTAAAATGCCGCATCGGCGCCAACCTGATCTGGGATGCCGAGAAACGGGGCATCCTGAAACAGGGCGTCGAAATTATCGAGCCGACCTCCGGCAACACCGGCATCGCTCTTGCCTACGTGGCTGCCGCCCGCGGTTACAAGCTGACCCTGACCATGCCGGAGACAATGAGTATCGAGCGTCGCCGCGTGCTGGCCGCCCTGGGTGCCAACCTGATTCTGACCCCCGGAGCCGAAGGGATGAAGGGCGCCATTGCCCGTGCCGAAGAGATTGCGGCATCCGATCCGGCAAAGTACTTCCTGCCGCAGCAGTTCAAAAACCCGGCTAATCCCGAAATTCACGAAAAGACTACCGGGCCTGAAATCTGGAATGACACCGACGGCGGTATTGACGTTCTGGTGGCAGGTGTCGGCACCGGCGGCACAATTACCGGCATATCCCGTTACATCAAAAACACCAAAGGGAAGAAAATAATATCTGTTGCCGTAGAGCCGAAAGAAAGTCCTGTCATCAGCCAGAAACTGGCCGGCCAGGAAATCAAGCCCGCTCCGCACAAGATTCAGGGAATCGGCGCCGGCTTTATCCCCGACACGCTTGACCTTTCGGTGGTTGACCGGGTTGAGCAGATTACCAGCGAAGAGGCTATTGAATTCGCCAAGCGCCTGGCCAGGGAAGAGGGGCTGCTGGTCGGCATTTCCTGCGGAGCTGCCGTGGCTGCCGCAGTCAGACTTGCCCAGTTGGATGAATTTGCCGGCAAGACGATTGTGGTGATATTGCCGGACGGTGCCGAGCGCTATCTTTCAACGGCGTTGTTTGAAGGAATCTGATGACGCAATCGATACCCACTCCCTGGAACCGGGAGCTGGAGCGAGTGGTGCAGGAGGCGCTGGCATCCATACGGTTCGGCGCCATAACCCTGGTGGTTCAGGACGGGCGGGTAATTCAAGTCGATAAAAGCGAGAAAATCAGTCTCAACAAATCCGGGCATATTGACGGAAGCGGAATTTAGCATCTCATAATAATCGCGTAAAAAATCAATCCAGCGCTGACCGGAAAAAACCGGAGGCCGGAAGGCTATCTCATCGATAGCTCCGGCCTTTTGTTTTTCTGGCGGAACATGTATCTCGCCCTTGAAAATAACTCGTTTGCGACCATCTATCGCGTGAATAACAAAACTCTTGCTGCTGACATCAATTCCGATGTAAATCATGACCCAGCCCCCTTCTTGTATGATGTTTGTGCCTCGAGCACGTTGGCTACGCGCCCTAGTTTTACATCTACTTGACAGGGGGCTACTTCATAGAATCTCCTGGTAATGGTTCTCTTCGTAGAAGAACAATACCACAAAAAACTATGAAGCTAAATCATTACAGCGTGTTATGCGTAAAATAACCAGTATTCAGATCCATGCATATACATTTGCAAGAGGCTCATAGTGGAAATAATCTTGTCCCGATACTGACTTTGGGCTACAAAGTAGCTCAAGGGAGAATAGGCGAGAACTGATGATTCATGAAAATAGTACAAAAACTGCCGATTGCCCGATGTGCTGCTGCTGGCACGATGATGCCGACTTGCAGGTTGTCGAGCTGGAGCAGTCGTACGTGGTTCTCAATCGTGACCAGTTTTTTCCCGGTTATACAGTGCTGTTCACCAGGAGACAAGTCACCGAGCTGTTTCATTTGGAACAGAGCGTGCGCAGCGCTCTTATGGAAGAGGTCAGCATGGTTGCCAAAGCCCTCTCGACTACCTTCAATTCTGCCAAAATCAACTATGAACTGCTTGGCAACATGGTGCCGCATATTCATTGGCATATCGTGCCCCGTTTTATCTCTGAGCCGCTTTGGCCGCGTCCGATCTGGGCAGCAGAGCATGATCAGCTGTTGCTGACTCCTGGAGAATACCGGCAGCGGATTGGCACCATCAGAAAGGCTCTGTTGTGATTGCCACAACCTGTCATACCCTGGCCAACGGCCTGCGGGTCGTCTGCGTTGAAATGCCGCACCTGCATGTTGCCGAGCTGGCGGTATATATCAAGGTCGGTGGTCGCAACGATCCACCGGGACGTGAGGGGTTATCCCATTTTCTGGAACATATCCTTTTTCGGGGCAGCGTCGATTACCCCTCTTCGCTGGCTATAGAAACCGCTTTCGAGGCTATCGGTGGAGCGCCTAATGCTGCCACGGACACGGATTCCACTTGTTTCTACTCACGGGTACATCCGAAATATGTCAGGGAGGGGATGGCAATCTTTGCGTCGATGCTGCTGAGGCCACTACTTAGCGGGGTGGATGTGGAGAAGCGGATCATTGCCGAAGAGGCTCGCGAAGACCTGAACGAGGATGGCGAGGAGATCAATGCCGACACCATTGCCAGTCGGCTGCTCTGGCCCGACCATCCGCTCGGGATGCCGACTATCGGTACGTTGGAGAGCATTGCTGCCATTGAAACGTGTGATATCGAACAACATCTTCGCCGTTATTACGTGCCAGAGGCTGCGGTAGTTGTTGTCTCCGGGGCGGTCAGTACCGGCGAAGTTGTTTCCGCTGCGGAAGCGTGTTTCGGCAGCTGGAGTGGTATGCCGCCAGCGGCGCCACGCTTGTTTACCGGCCTCCGGCGGAGAGCCCCGCAGATCAGCTGTACCCGTGATTCTGACAGTCAGATGAACCTGCAGATAGCGTTTCTCGGTATGCAGCGAACTGACACACGAATCATGGAGGTGCGCTTTCTGCGACGCCTGCTGGCCGGAGGAGGGAGCTCCCGCCTGCATCTCCGTTTGCGGGAGGAGTTGGGCATCATCTATTCCGTCGACGGTTCTATCGGTGCCTACGATGAGACCGGCTGCCTGGCGTTTGATCTCTCTACCGCTCCTGCCACACTGCTGCAGGCGGTGGAGGTCACGCTGGCAGAGCTTGCCACGATCTCCCGTGAGTTGATTCCAGAGGAGGAGCTGGAGCGCGCCCGGCGCTCGTATGCATTCGACCTGGAATTCAGTCGTGATTCGGCATATGAAATGGGGGGGCGTTTCGGTTGGGGTGAGCTGATGGGGGTGGTTCGTAGCCTTGCGGAGGATCAGACTGAAGCAGCGTCCATGACCTCTGCCAGGTTGCTCTCGGTGGCGCGGAACATATTTGAGCCCCGCAATCTTTGTCTGGTGGTGGTCGGCCCGGTCAAACGGGGGCTGAAGAAACAGCTGCGCGACCTGGTATTTAAATATGAGGGGATGTTTCCATCACACCATACCACATAGTTTTCACGGGGCTTGTACCGTAGTAACAAATTGACTTTACAAACGGCGGTATTGTCGGTAAATTCCGCTTTGTCGTCGATGAACCGATCGGAAATGTGGTATGATTGCATGCCGTTGCTGGCCGATTACTCGTAGGCAGACCATTTGAAAGGAGAACTGTACCCATGGCAAAAGTGATTATTGAAGTAGTTCTGAATCCGGATCTTGATGTTGCTAAAGTGAATGCGGGCGCTATCTGTCGTGGCGTTGTGGCATTCGGGGAAGACGAGTTGAAAGTTATCTTCGAGGTTGATACCGCTGCTCCCATGAAAGCGGTGGAGTTCAAGTATCTAAATCCGACCGATTCAGATGAACTTACCGGTTTTTCTTTTGCCGGTATAACGTCATACAACAGCGGCGAAATGGTGGTTGCCGTTTACTTTAAAGAAATGTAAGGAGATGATATGAAAATGAAATCGCTTGCTTTGGCAGTGGCCGTCGTTACCATGTTCTCATTTGGCTGCAAGAAAAAGGAACACGCCTATGTGCCACCACCACCGCCTGCCCCTGCGCCGGCTGCCGTAGTGCCTGCAACTGCTCCTGCAGTTCCGGTAGTCGCTCCTGCCCCTGCTGCCCCGGTAGCCGCCGAACCGGCAAAACCGGAGGAGAAAAAGAAGGCTTCATTTTCCCAAAAACTGGATAAGCCGAAAGCGGCTGCCCCCGCGGCTCCTGCCGCACCAGCAAAACCGGAAGCTCCGGCAAAGAAAAGTTTCGGCAAGAAGCAATAATCGACTGACTATTCAAAACGTTTGAGCGATACACCTGTAGAGGGATTCTGCTGTAGGAGAATCCCTCTACGTATGTGCCGGCCGCTTCCGGGCGCATTTTATCATCCGTTTTCCCCCGGTGTCATTCTTCTGTCTTCTGCGGTGAATGCTTTTTAGGACGTTTTTGCCTGTTTATTGAGCATGTCCGCCGCGATTCTTCCGTCCTACAACGAAAAATGTCAATTTAAGTCAATTAAATCAGCATGATATGTTTTGGCATGTCACATGCTAATCACCTGTTCAACACAATGTGACCACAACAGGCAAAGGCGCCTCCAGAACAGCGGAGCGCTTTTTTGGCTTTGAAAGGAACGGGTCCCCATGAAAATTGCATTTACGACATCCAGTGGAGAAATCATCGATCAGCATTTCGGGCAATGCCACAGTTTTCACATCTGGGAGGTTGGGCCAGATGAGGCACACTTTCTGGAGGTGGCACAGGTTGCTGAGCATGGCGTTGACGAAGAGGACCGTATTTCGGCCAGGACCAGGCTGCTTTCCGATTGCGCCATCGTCTACACCATGCAGATTGGTGGCCCGGCGGCAGCCAAGCTGGTGGCGCAGAAGATCCACCCGATGAAGACGGGAAGCGAGGTCGGTCTGCAGGAAGCGATTGCAAAGATCCAGGTTGTGCTGCGCGGCAACCCGCCGCCCTGGCTTAAGAAAGCAATGAACAAAGGAACTGCCCCATCGTTTATGGAAGATTGACACGAGACACCAACCCACAAAGGAGGAAGAAAACAATGGCATACATCACAGGAGTTACAAAAAATGGACGTGAGTGGACGCCTCAATTCATCAAGGCTATCGACAAAGATCTCTGCATCGGTTGCGGTCGTTGCTACAAAGCATGTGCCATGGATGTGCTGGCATACGAAGAGGTCGATACGGAAGAAACAGCCAAGGCCTATATGACGGTTGCCACAAGCGGAAATTGCATCGGCTGCCAGGCCTGCGGGCGAACCTGTCCGAAGAAGTGTTTCTCGTTTGAGCCGGTTGAGGCCCATTCCTACGGCTATACATCATAATAAACGGGGCTTGAGTGCCTCTTGATTGAACCGATTGCAGCCACAGCCACGTTCTTAGCTGGTGGCCTGAGTAGAGGAGGTATGGAGTGCTCATCGCGGTCGCATCAAAAGACGGCAAGGATATCAACCAGCATTTCGGCCATGCCGAGCGGTTTCTGATCTACGATGTGGAAAACAGCAATGCGAATCTGGTTGATGAACGGAAAGTGGAGCGCTATTGCAGCTTTGACCCCGATCACCCGTTACGCGGCCACCTGCTGAAGGGAATTGCCGAGGCGCTCACGGGATGCCGGGCAGTGGTTACCGCCCAGATGGGAGAACATCCCAGGGGGGAGCTGGAGAAGCTTGGCGTCGAGCCGTTCGTAACCAGTGGTCCGATCAAGATGACGCTGGTGGAACTGGCAAAAATTCTCTAAATAACATCATTTCTCTTTCCCTGATGCGGGGTGAGATCACAACGAGGTGATGACCTGTCATGAAAAACGGCTCCTTCAACAACTGCAATCTGCCGCCATGGGTCATCGCCTCGCGACATTTCAACGACAATCCGCAGCAGCTTGAAATTCAGGGCGTCAAAGAGGGGAACCGCTTCTTCTTCGAAAAGCTCGCCACACTGGGCGACCAGGAAGAGCGAGCCCTGGTTTTCAACGATTACATGTCGGTAAAATTTCAGTTGCATCTCTGGCAGGATCAGACCGACAGTGCAAGAAAAAGCATCAAAAACAGCTATCTGCGCTATCTTCGCGGGTGGATGATGGATTCAAATTCCATCGAAGGAGCGGTGCTGAAACGTTGGGTCGAGAGCCGCATGGGGATCACTCCGACCTTCCACCGCAGCCGTATCGGCGGGATCCACAGCGAGGAGTATTTCGCCTATTCGGTGGATGTGATGAGGGGGAGCGCCCGCACCAACGCCATCCAGTCGCAGCTCGACATCCTGTATGAATTCTGCCAGTACGAATTGAGCCTCAGGTATCCTCACACCCCCGCGATCCCGCTCTATCGTGGCACCTACGATGCCAGTGAGCATGAACTGCTGGAACAGGTGGACAAGCGCAGCCAGATCGTGCGGCTGAATAATCTGGCATCATTTACTTCCGACGAAGAGCGGGCCTGGGAGTTCGGTTCAACGGTCTGGCGGGTGATGGTACCGCTCTGCAAAATTTTCTTCTACAACGACCTGCTCCCCGGCAGCATCATGAAGGGGGAGGGGGAATATCTGGTCATTGGCGGGGAATATCTGGTACGCCGGGTCATGTGTACGGTCAGTTAGGGGAAAACGGCCACTTCCTCCAACCCTGCCGTTTCGGGGAATCCGCACACCAGATTCATATTCTGCACCGCCTGCCCGGAAGCCCCTTTCACCAGGTTGTCGATGGCTGATACGACGATGATGCGGCCGGTACGCCGATCCACCAGCGGTGCGATATCGCAGAAATTTGAGCCGCGCACGAAGGCTGTGGAGGGGAGGGCGCCGCCGGAAAGTACCCGCACGAACGGCTCCCCTTTGTAATATTCCCGGTAGAGTGCTGCGATGGCATCGTTATCAATCGGTTCGCAGGGGGTGGCGTAGATTGTCGACAGGATACCGCGATCCATCGGCACCAGGTGAGGGGTGAAGGTAATTTTCAGCTGCTCACCAGCCAGCAGCGACAGTTCCTGCTCGATTTCCGGCGTGTGACGATGGCCGCCTCCGACTCCGTAGGCTTTGAATCCCTCGTTCACCTCGCAGTACAGATTGTCCACCTTGGCCGCCCGTCCCGCCCCGGTTACACCTGATGCCGAATCGGCAATGATGCTTGAAATATCAATCAGTCCGTTTTTCAACAGTGGTGCCAGGCCGAGAACGATACTGGTCGGGTAACAGCCGGGGTTGGCGATCAGCGTCGCCCCTTTGATCTGTTCACGTCTGATCTCCGGCAGACCGTAGACGGCCTGCTTCAGATTTTCAGGATTGATGTGCGGCTCATACCACTCACCGTAGACTGCCGCATCCGACAGCCGGTAGTCTGCCGACAGGTCGATCACCTTATTCCCCAGTTTAAGAAAGGTCGGGACGACCTCCATAGCAGCCTTGTGCGGCAGGGCGGTGAAGATGATGTCCGCCTTTTCTGCAACCCGTACCGGTTCCAGATTCTCAAGAATGGTATCGCAGCACCCCCGCAACGTCGGGAATACGTCCGAGATGCTCTTTCCGGCGCTCTGTTCCGAGGTCAGGCAGGTTATCGTCACCTGCGGGTGACGTTTGAGGATGCGAATCAGTTCCAGCCCGGTGTAGCCGCTGGCTCCGACGATGGCGATCTTCAGCATTGGAACGGCTCCTTTCAAAGAAAAAAGGGGAAACCCTTGCGGATTTCCCCTTGTAACACAGCTGAGTGACTTAATCCAGCGGTTAGCGCTTGGAGAACTGGAAACGGGCGCGGGCGGCTTTTCTGCCGTACTTCTTGCGCTCTTTTACGCGGGAGTCGCGGGTGATGAAGCCGGCTTTTTTGAGGACGCCGCGCAGTTCGGGGTCGTTGATCAGCAGAGCCTTGGTGATGCCATGCTTGATGGCGCCGGCCTGGCCGGTATCGCCTCCGCCGGAGACGGTCACGTAAATATCGAATATGCCGATTTTCTCAACCAGCTCAAGCGGCTGACGAACAACCATCTTGGAGGTTTCGCGGCCGAAATACTCATCAAGTGTCTTGTTGTTGACGGTGAACTTGCCATCGCCCGGCTTGAGCCATACGCGGGCTATCGAACTTTTGCGCTTGCCTGTTCCATAGTAACTGACTGCTGCCATATCAAACTTCTCCTTCTTGGTAATTACAGGGTAAGTGTTTTAGGTTGCTGGGCTTCGTGGGGATGACTTGAGCCTGCATACACCTTCAGTTTACTGAGCATGGCCCGGGCAAGCTTGTTTTTGGGGAGCATCCCCTTGACAGCCTTTTTAATCAGGGCCTCCGGCTTTTTTTCCAGCAGTTTGCCGGCCGTAATCTCTTTCAGGCCACCAACATACCCGGAGTGGCTGTAATAGACCTTGTCGGCAAGCTTGCGGCCGGTAAGGGCAATCTTCTCGGCATTGATCACGATAACAAAATCACCGGTGTCGACGCTCGGAGTGTAGATGGCCTTGTTCTTGCCGCGCAGCACATTGGCGACCTGCGTGGAAAGACGTCCCAGCACAGCATCCTGCGCATCGACGACGTACCAGTCATGTTTTACATTTTCCGCTTTTGCAACTTCTGTTTTCATAAATTCCTCACCTGACGAACAACCTGCAGCATCCACAGGCATGATTTTTTGAAGAGGTGTAACTTACTGAAAGCGAGCATCGGTGTCAAGGGAAAAATTTTGTCTGGTGGTAATTGATGTGAACAAGGTTGTATCCGGGTCCGTTTCGTGGTACAAACCGCGCGGCACGTAATCAGAATTTATCGGAGTTGGCGCTATGAAAATAACGGTAGCGGATGTCGAGCATGTGGCACGTCTTGCCCGGCTTGAGCTCAGTCCGGACGAGAAGGAGCTGTTTGCGGGGCAGATGGGTGCAATCCTCGGGTATGTGGGGAAACTGAACAAGCTGGATACGGACGGGATACTGCCGACTTCCCACGCGGTGCCGATGGAAAATGCGTTCCGTGAGGATTGGGTTGCGTGCTCCATCGGGACAGAGAAGGCGTTAGCCAATGCTCCCGAACGGTCCGCTTCATTTTTTGCCGTACCCAAAGTCATAGAATAAATTTGAGGAAGCATCTCCATGAACATTTGTGACATGACCATACATCAGCTTCACGCGGCATATTCAGAAAGGCGGCTCTCCTCGGTGGAGGCTACCACTGCCCTGCTGGAGCGCATCGAAGCCGTCGAGCCGCAGGTAGGTTCGTTCATTACGGTGACTGCCGAACAGGCGCTCGCCGCAGCCGCAGATGCCGATACACGGATCGCCACCGGTGATTTTGATCTCCTGACCGGTATTCCTCTGGCGCTCAAGGATATCTTCCTGACGGAAGGTGTCCGCACGACCTGTGGTTCCCGGATTCTGCATAACTTTATTCCCCCCTACAGCGCCACATCGTGGGAAAAACTGCGTCAGCGCGGGGCGGTGCTGCTCGGCAAGCTGAACCAGGACGAATTTGCCATGGGCTCATCCAACGAGTCCAGCGCTTACGGCCGCTGCTGCAATCCCTGGAATACTGCGTGTATTCCGGGTGGTTCGTCGGGAGGCTCTGCAGCGGCTGTTGCAGCACGGCAGGCAGCTGCCACCCTGGGCACCGATACGGGCGGTTCCATCCGCCAGCCGGCCTCCCACTGCGGCTGCGTCGGCCTGAAGCCGACCTACGGGCGGGTCTCCCGCTACGGCGTGATTGCCTACGCATCCTCGCTTGACCAGGTCGGGCCGCTGACGCGGGATGTGGCCGACTGCGCCGCCATGCTGGAGGCGGTTGCTGGGTATGATCCCAAGGATTCGACCAGTGTTGATGCTCCCGTTCCGCAGTACAGCGGATTTCTGCAGCAGGGAGTCAAAGGGCTGAAAATCGGCCTGCCGAAAGAGTATTTTATTGACGGTCTTGATCCTGATGTCCAGCAAGCGATGCAGAACGCCATCGATAGCTACCGGAAACTGGGCGCGGAATTTGTTGATATTTCACTGCCGCACACCGACTACGCCGTGGCGACCTATTACCTGATCGCCACTGCCGAGGCCAGCTCGAACCTGGCCCGCTATGAAGGTGTCCGCTTCGGTCACCGGAGCGACAAGGCCGAAGGGTTGATTGACATGATGACCAAAAGCCGTAGCGAGGGGTTCGGCACCGAAGTCAAGCGCCGCATCATGCTCGGCACCTATGCTCTTTCTTCCGGCTATTACGATGCCTATTACGTCAAGGCCCAGAAGGTCCGCACCCTGATCATGAACGATTTCACGAAGGCGTTTGCCGATGTGGACGTCATGCTGACGCCGGTGGCGCCGACCCCGGCCTTCAAAATTGGCGAAAAAGTCAACGATCCGCTGCAGATGTACCTGTCCGACATTTTCACCATCCCGGTCAATCTGGCCGGTACCTGCGCCATGTCGCTGCCGGCCGGTTTTTCAGCCGCCGGCCTTCCGATCGGCCTGCAGCTGATTGGCAAGCCGTTTGGCGAAGAGACTATTCTACTGGCTGGGTATGCATTTGAGCAGGCGACTGAGTGGCACACCAGAAGAGCAGCGATTTAATTTCCGGAGTAAATTCATGAAATATCAACCCGTTATCGGGCTTGAAGTCCATGTCCAGCTCAAGACCGACACCAAAATTTTCTGCGGCTGTTCCACGCAATTCGGCGCTGAACCTAACTCACAGACCTGCCCGGTCTGCCTGGGACTGCCGGGGGCGCTGCCGGTACTCAACAAAAAGGTGGTGGAATTTGCCATCAAGGCCGGCCTCTCCACCAACTGCAGTATTGCTCCGCGCAGCATTTTCGCCCGCAAAAACTATTTCTACCCTGACCTGCCCAAGGGGTATCAGATCAGTCAGTTTGAGGACCCGATCTGTCAGCGGGGCTGGCTCGATATTGCCGTTGAAGGTCAGAAGTTGAAGCGCATCGGCATTACCCGCATCCATATGGAAGAGGATGCCGGCAAGCTGGTGCATGGCGAGCTTTCCGGGCCGGGTGACGGCTCCGGCGTCGATCTTAACCGGGCCTGCACGCCGCTGCTTGAAGTGGTGTCGGAGCCAGACCTGCGCTCTTCCGATGAAGCGGTGGCCTATCTCAAACAGCTGCATCAGATCGTTACCTGGCTGGGGATCTGCGACGGAAATATGGAGGAGGGCAGTTTCCGCTGCGATGCCAACGTTTCGGTCATGCCGGTTGGATCGGATACATTCGGTACGCGAGCAGAGATAAAAAACGTCAACTCTTTCAAGTTCGTCAAATTGGCCATCGAATACGAAATCCAGCGCCAGATTGATCATATCGAGGATGGCAACAAGGTGGTGCAGGAAACACGGCTGTTCGACCCGAACAGCGGCACGACCCGTTCCATGCGCAGCAAGGAAGAGGCCCATGACTACCGTTATTTCCCTGATCCCGATCTGGTGCCGCTGGTGATCAGCGAAGCGTGGGTCGAGCGTTCACGCGGCGAGCTGCCGGAATTACCGGAGCAGCGGTTGAAGAGGTTCATGGCGGATCACGGGCTGCCGCTCTACGATGCGGAGGTGCTGACGGCCAGTCGTGCGCTGGCCGATTATTTTGAAGCCGGTGTCGCTGCCCACGGCAATGCCAAAGCGGTCGGCAACTGGATCATGGGTGAAATAACCCGCGGGCTTAACGACAACGCCCTTTCAATTGAAGCATGTCCGGTATTGCCGCAACAGCTGGCGGAACTGCTGAAGCTGATTGACAAAGGCACCATCTCAGGCAAAATTGCCAAAACGGTTTTCGACGAAATGTGGAAAAGCGGTAAGGCTCCGCTCACGATTGTCGAGGAACAGGGACTGGTGCAGGTTTCCGACAGCGGTGCCATTGAGGCTATCATCGATGAAATTATGGCGGCCAACGCCGAACAGGTGGAGGAGTATCGCAGCGGCAAGGAGAAGGTATTCGGTTTCTTTGTCGGGCAGGTCATGAAGGCCAGCAAGGGAAAAGCCAACCCGGCAGTGGTCAACGAGCTTCTGCTCGGCAAATTGAAAGGGTAGGATGGAGGAATGCCGATGAGCCGGACGGTAATGATAGTCGATGATGCCCTTTTCATGCGCAAGATTCTGGGTGGAATCGTGACGGAGAATGGCTACACCATTGTTGCGGAGGCGAGCAGCGGAATTGAGGCCATGAAGTATCTGCGCACGCTCCAGCCGGACATCATCCTGCTGGATATCATTCTTCCCGATTCAAACGGATTGGAACTGCTGGAGTCAATTATCCAGACCTCCCCACAATCAAAAGTTGTGATCTGTTCGGGGATCGGCCAGGAACAGGTCGTGCAAAAATCACGTGATCTGGGGGCGCACGCCTTCATTCCCAAACCGATCTCTCCTGAAAATGTCTTAGAAGCCCTTGAAAGTCTGGTGTGGTAGGCCATGGATATGTCCCGCTACCGGGAGCTTTTTGTCGCCGAGGCTCGCTCACATCTGGATGCCTTCAGCGGCCTGATTATCAGCCTTGAGGATGTTGCGGACAACAAAGAGGCGGTAAACGAGCTTTTCCGGCACGCCCACTCCCTCAAGGGGATGGCAGGAACCATGGGGTATGATCCGGTTGCTGAGCTGGCCCACGTCATGGAGAGCCAGCTGAGCAAGGCCCGCAACGGCGAGCTTACCTTTACGGCTCCTTTTGTAGATCTGATGCTTGAGGCACGTGATGCCCTGGCGGGAATGGTCGCCCAGGTGGAGCAGGGGAGTGAAACGGTTACCGGCAATCAACGGCTGGTCGAGGCGGTTGAACAGTTCAATGGAGTTCCTCCCCCACCCGCCGATCAGAAAAGGGAAGCTGCACCTGCCGAAGGTGCTGCTGTACCTGCATTTCAGTCGCGAAGTTCCGATACCCTTTCCACTGTCCGTATCAAAACCGAAACCCTTGATCGCTTCCTCACGCTGACCGGCGAACTTATCACGACCCGCCACCGTTTTGCTGAAACTGCCCGCAATAAAGGATATGACGGGTTTGCGGAACCGTTGCACGAACTTTCATCATTGCTGCGCGATCTTCGTGATGAAGTGTTGAAGGTCCGTATGCTCCCCTTCGGAACGATTTCCGAACGGTTTCCGCGTCTAGTGCGGGATCTGTCCCGAAAACTGTCAAAAGAAACTGTGTTCACCCTTGAAGGACACGACATAGAGTTGGACCGCGGAGTGCTTGAAGAAATAGCCGAACCGCTGGTTCATATTCTGCGCAACGCTGTTGATCACGGAATGGAAACGCCGGATGAGAGAGTTGCTGCCGGAAAGGCCGCAAGCGGTTCAATCAGCATGACGGTCGTTCGCGACAAGGATCATGTGGAGATTGTAATTTCAGACAACGGCCGCGGCATGAATCCTGAAAAACTCAAAGCCCATGCAGTTTCGAAGGGGGTCATGACGCAGGAGCAGGCGGCACTTCTGACGGTGCAGGAGGCGCTTCAACTGATCTGCGCCCCCGGCTTCTCTACCGCTGCGGTGGTTAGCGACATTTCGGGGCGCGGTGTCGGCATGGATGCTGTGAGGTCGGCAATCCACTCATTGGGCGGTTCACTGATGATCCAGTCAAGCCAGGGGAAGGGAAGCCGGTTTGTCGTACGACTGCCGATAAGCATTTCGATTATTTCTGCGCTGATGGTCCGGAGCGGAGGAATTGACATCGCCTTTCCGGTTGCATCGGTCAGCCGGACAGTTGAGCTGAGGCACAACGATATAATCAAAGAAGCCGGCAATGACCTGATGGCACTTGAAGGTGAATACCTGCCGGTGAGAAGCCTGGGCGCCCTGCTGAATCAGCCGGCGGCACCCATCCCATCCAACGTGCCGTTGCCGGCGCTTGTCTGCGAGGCGGGGGACGGGCGGGGTGTCTTTGTCGTGGACCATATCCTGGGGCAGCAGGAAATTTTCATCAGGCCGCTGTCGTCGCCCTTGTCTTTGCTGAAGGGGATCAGCGGAGCCAGTATTACCGGTGCCGGGCAGGTGGTATTCATTGCTGACGTGTCGGCTCTGCTGCAGTAGTCGCAGGCTGTCAGCTCAGTTCGCATCTTCTATTGAAACGGTTGCGGTCGTTGCAGGCTTGTGGCAGAATTGTCAATCGATGTACCGGATATGATTACGTGCGGTGTCAGCGTGTGGGACGGAGGAGAATTGTACCATGAATCATTTTTTTGGATTTTTTGCCGGAGCTCTTCTTGTCTGGGTTCTCTCTTGTCCCGGCCCTGCCTGTGCTGCCAGTCAGGTTAATATCGGCCTGAATGACGTCATCGCTGCCGTCGAGAAGCCGTTCAAGGCAGGCAGTAACGGGCAGTTGCAGATCAATGACTTCACGGCGGACTTTTTTCAGCGCACGCTCCTGGCACAGCAGGGACGCGAACTGCGCGGCGACGGCCAGCTGCTGGTCAAATCGGCAACCGGCACCACGCCGCTCATGTACCGTTTTAACTACTACCGCCCCTATCAGCAGGAGATCGTCTGCGACGGTAACTCACTCTGGATCTATCATCCCGAAAACCGTGAAGTCATGTTGAGTGATGTCAGCTTTTTATACAACCGCTCCGCTATGAATCCCGACCGTGACCGGGCCGTCAATTTTCTGCAGGGGCTCAGCAGCATATCGAGGGATTTCCAGATCAACTTCGCAAGCGGCATGTATGACTCTGCCGGTAACTATGTGCTGGAGCTGAATCCGCGGCGTGCCATGTTAAATACGCGCCGAATACTGGTGGTTGTGAGCCGCACATTTATCCTCTCTCAGGTGACCGGCCGTCCCGCACCCCTCTCCCAGCAGCCCCGCACCCCGCCGCCGTCCGTCCGTCCGCCGTTCAGCACTCCCGCACCCCTCGGCGCCCCTCCGCAGCCGTTCAATACTCCCGTATCCGATCCGTTTCCGCTGTTGTCAACGACGGTGGAGGATCATGACGGAAACTCGACGACAATGGAGTTTGCAAATATCAGAATCAACAACCGGCTGACGAAGGATGCTTTCTCCTTTATGGTGCCGGCCAATGTTCAGGTTGTGAGGCCGTCAGACAGAAATCTCCCCCGCTGACATAAGATGAAAGGGCGGTTCATGATACGTTTTTTTGCTGTATGTGCACTTGTTGTGATGGTGGCGCTGCCGGCGTCGGCTGCATCCCTTAAGGAGGTCGTTGCCGCCCTTGAAAAAGGGTATGTTAATCTGCAGGATGTGCAGGCGGACTTCAGCCAGTCAACATTTATCACGGCAGTCAACCGCGAGCAGAAGGGGCATGGCGAGGTTCTGTTGAAACGGCCGGCGTCGGCTGCCGCCATGTTCCGGTTCAACTATGCAAAGCCACAACAGCAGATCGTCTCTAATGGCAAGCAGGTCTGGTTTTACACGGCAGAGAGCAAACAGGTGATGGTCAGCACGGTGGCCGCCATGTTCAAGGATGGCAATTCCATCGCCTTGTCATATCTGACCGGCCTGGGTAACGTATCACGGGATTTTACTGCTTCATTCGCCAGGGAGCAGCAGGATAAAAGCGGCAATTACCAGATCGACCTCATTCCGAAAAATCCGAGTCCGGTACTCGCCAGACTGCAGCTGACCGTTTCCGCTCAGGTGGTCGAGAGTTTTGTGGCCGGCGGCGAGGTGCGGGAAATGTTTCCAATAATTTCCTCGGTTGTTCATGATGCCGGCGGGAACCGCACGCGGATCGATTATAAAAAAGTGCGGGTCAACAAGGGGCTCGACAGCGGAAAATTCAATTTCAAAATCCCCGTAGGGGTAGAGATAGTAAAACCATAACCAACCGGAGGTTGACAGATGCCGTCATTTGACATCGTTTCGAAAGTTGACATGCAGGAGGTTGATAACGCTGTCAATCAGGCGATCAAAGAGATCGGCCAGCGCTATGATTTCAAAGGGTCCAAGAGTGAAATCAGCCAGGAAAAGGATGCGGTCAAAGTGCTGGCGGATGACGACTATAAGTTGAAGGCCGTCATCGATGTTCTGCAGTCAAAGTTCCTCAAACGCAACATATCGATCAAGGCGTTGCAGTATGGAAAAGTCGAACCCGCTTCGGGCGGGATGGTGCGCCAGATCATTACGGTGCAGCAGGGCATCTCCAAGGAAAAAGGGAAGGATATCATTGCGGTCATTAAGGAGAGCAAGCTCAAGGTTCAGGGGCAGATTCAGGATGATCAGGTGCGGGTGATCGGCAAAAACCGTGACGACCTGCAGGAGGCGATTCAGTTGCTGAAAGGCAAGGATCTGGGCGTGGAGCTTCAGTTTACCAATTTCAGAGAATGATTCATTCTACAACCGGCACCTTTTTCGTCTTTTCCACGAGCTTCGCGACTTCAATCGGTTTTGGCATTCAGCCATGAACAGAGCATGGACGACAACTGTAGGTTGCACAGTACTGTTTCTTGTGATGGTTTCGGCGAAGCCGTCGTGGCCGGACGGGCCTTCTTTGCAGCTACTCCCTTCAGCCTTATCCCGCCAGGCAGACATAAAACCAAGCTCCCCGAATGAACTGTCATTGAAATACAAACCGGAAGTGTCCAGGGGGCTTAGTCTTTATCTCGGCACCGGCCTGGCGTATAGTCTCACTACTAACGAAATGTCGGGAGAAACAAAGAAGGATATCAAGGCGGGCGTAGCCGGTTCTGCGGGGGTGCATTACCTGCTCAACCCGCATTCCAACCTGTATTTCGATTACAAGTATTTCTATCTGGCGTCGGATACCAGACACATTAACGAAGGGATCACGCCGCAGGTAATCGGTATCGGACTGGATCTCAAGTTCTGGTGAGGCTTGTGAGTCTGAAGGGAGGGCCGTAGGGAAAGACAACGGCACATAATACACCAGAAAAAATATTTACAACAGACTGTTTTTTTTCTTTTCGCATGGTATAGTACGACCATGCTGGTAACTAAAGAGACAAGGAGGACTTACTTACGAATGATAGAAGATACTCCACCGGGCTCATTTGAGACATAGGATGTACGAGTTGATCCGGTTGTGTGTGAGCCGGAACGATACCTGAAAGGTAAATAAAAAGAAAAAAATGGCCCCGTCTGATTTGTCAGGCGGGGTTTTCAATTTTTAACGGGGCGTATTGCAGTTTCTTGGACTGATGGCCCAAAAACAGCTTGTATTTATGTGATCTAAAAGCTAATCTCTGCCGGCAAAAAATGTCAGAGCACTAAGAAACTGCAACGAGGAGCTGCGCACATGATGACACGGGAAGAAGCACGAGATTTTACCGATCGCTGGTTGCCGAAATGGACTGGCAACAAGCCGGAGGAATTAATCGCATTCTATGCTGATGACGCATATTTTCTTGATCCGGGGCGACCTTTGGGAATTCAGGGGAGAGAAGAGTTGTTTGCATATTTTACGAAAGTGCTCAGCCACAATCCCACCTGGGAGTGGACGCAGAAAGAACCGATTCCGATTGAGGACGGATTTTTGAACAAGCTGGCTGCACGCATCCCGGTCGGTGATATGGTTGTGGAGTGCGTCGGCCTCTGCTTTCTGCAGTTCAACGATGAGGGGAAAATAAGGCGCAATGAGATCTATTTTGATAGAACCGAGCTTATCAGGGAGATCAATAAATACCGGCAGACGTTTGCACATTGACCTTATTTGTGAAATTTGAGTGCTGAAGCGCGTTGTGGCGCTGTTAGTGATAGCTTAATTCTTTACCGTAACGAGTGCGGAGTCAGAAATATAAGCAGCCCCGGGATGTGTTACATTGCGGGGCTTTTTTTATGTTCGATCTGCGATATTGAAAAAAGAATGACGCAAGTATGAATTTAATGCGTTGATTCTGCTTGACATGAACGTAAACGGAATAATATAGTGCGCCCATTCCGGTTTTTGATGAGATGCCGTTCTATTGCTTTGGGTGAAGGGAGTAGTATATGTCGAGCGCTGAACGTGCTGGTGACGAAGGGATCAGACTTCTCTACGATTTAAGCAGGGAAGAACTCATAAAAATTATTGTCGACGATGCCAAAAACTGGCTGGCGCACGATGGAGTCTGGTTTCAGGCCGTTGAGAAACGTTACGGCATGGATGCGGCCGTTGATGTTGACACCGAGGCGTGGCGCTATTTCACCGTGATCGAAGCGAAAAGAATCATGGATCGTCTCGGCATGAAACCGGGCGGAGGTATACCGGCGCTGGTAACCTGTCTGAAACACCGTTTTTATGCCCGCCTCAATCTGCAGGACGTTATTGAGCAGAGCGACACGCGGGTCGTCTTCCGGATGCTGGACTGCCGCGTCCAGTCGGCCCGCAAACGTAAAGGATTGGCCGACCACCCCTGCAAGTCGGTCGGTATCGTTGAGTACAGTGAATTTGCCAGGGCGATTGATCCCCGCATTGTAACCCGTTGTATGGCCTGCCCCCCTGACCCGCACCCGGAGGAATTCTGGTGCGCCTGGGAGTTTACTCTTGAAGGGTGATGCCATCATTGACACCATAGAAACATTCCGCCGGAGGAAACCATGACACTTGCTGCCCCTGAATTGTACAAAACATCCCACAAAGTCCGCATTGTCACCGCCACCAGTCTGTTCGACGGACATGATGCCACCATAAATGTCATTCGCCGAATCCTGCAGGCCTCCGGCGCCGAAGTGATCCACCTCGGGCACAACCGCTCGGTGGAGGAGATCGTTACGGCCGCCATTCAGGAGGATGCCCAGGGGATCGCAGTCAGTTGTTATCAGGGGGGGCATGTCGAGTTTTTCAAATACATCATTGATCTGCTCCGGGAGCGTGGCGAAGGACACATCAAGGTGTACGGTGGCGGTGGCGGTGTCATTGTGGCAGAAGAGATCGCCGAAATTGAACAGCATGGCGTCCGCAAAATTTTCTCTCCGGAGGATGGACGGCGTTTGGGGCTGCAGGGGATGATCAACCTGATCCTGCAGGAGTGTGATTTTGCACTTGAGCGTGACGTTGCTGAACAGACATCCCGCCTCGCGCAGCAGGATATTCGTGCGGTAAATACCTTGATCACTCTGGCTGAGCAGGCGGTTCATGACCACGCATCCGGATATACCGCGCTGCGCGAAACGATCAGGGAGATGGCGAAAGACGTGCCGGTGGTCGGCATTACCGGAACCGGTGGCGCGGGGAAAAGCTCCCTCTCAGATGAACTCGTCCGACGATTTTCCCGTGATTTCCCCGACAAAAGTGTTGCCATTCTGGCGGTTGATCCCTCCAGGCAGCGCACCGGCGGGGCACTGCTCGGTGACCGTATCCGCATGAATTCAATCAATTCCAGCCGCATTTACATGCGCTCGCTTGCTACCCGCGACTCACAGACCGAACTTTCCGCCGCAATTCAGGATGCTATTGATGTTGTCCGCGCCGCCGGTTTTGATCTGGTATTCGTCGAGACAAGCGGCATCGGCCAGGGGAATGCCGGGGTTGTCGGCATCTGCGATGTGTCACTTTATGTCATGACCTGCGAATTCGGTGCGCCGACACAGTTGGAAAAAATCGATATGCTCGATTTTGCCGATGTCGTCGCCATCAACAAGTTCGAGCGCAAGGGGGCTGAAGATGCCCTCCGCAACGTCCGCAAGCAGTACCGCCGCAACCGCAATCTCTTCGATGTCACCGATGAAGCACTGCCGGTATTCGGCACCATCGCTTCGCAGTTCAACGACCCTGGCACCAATGTTCTCTATCGGGAGCTACTGGAGATTATCAACAGCAAAAAAGGAACTGAGTGGCATTCGTCGCTGCAGATTGTCGAGACAGAAAGTCTGAAGAAATATATCATTCCGACAGATCGGGTTCATTACCTGGGAGAAATCGTTCAGGCGGTGCGTGGCTATCGGAGGGCAGTCAAGGATCAGGTCGAGGTTGCCCGGCGACTCTTCCAGTTGAATGGTGCCCGCGAAATTTTGGCGGAAACGACAACTCTGGCTGAACTTGATAAGCAGGTGACGATCTTTGATTCCCGCCTGCACGAGGAACCGAAGAAGATCCTGAAAGAGTGGCCGGAGTTGAAGGCCTCTTATCGTCGCGACCAGTTGGTTACCAAAGTCAGGGATAAGGAGATCAGGAGCGATCTTTACACGACGACTCTCTCCGGCACCCGCATTCCAAAAGTCTGTCTCCCCGATTTCGCCGATTGGGGCGAAATTCTGCGCTGGTGCATGCTGGAGAACGCGCCGGGCTATTTCCCCTTCACCGCCGGTGTATTCCCTTTCAAGCGGGCAGAAGAGGATCCCAAACGGCAGTTTGCCGGTGAAGGCACTCCGGAACGTACTAACCGCCGTTTTCATTACCTCTGCAAGGACGATGACGCCAAACGCCTCTCCACGGCCTTTGACGGCTTGACTCTCTACGGTGAGGATCCGGACTACCCGCCTGACATCTACGGCAAGATCGGCGAGAGCGGCGTTTCCGTCTGTACGGTTACCGATATGCAGAAGCTGTTTGCCGGTTTCGACCTCTGCGCCCCCAACACCAGCGTTTCCATCACCATCAACGGCCCCGCCCCGATGATGCTGGCGTTTTTCTTCAACGCCGCCATCGAGCAGCAGGTTGACGTTTTCCGAGAGAAAAACAGTCGCGAGCCGTCCAACGATGAATACCTTGAAATCCGCGCCTGCACCCTGCAGACGGTGCGCGGCACAGTTCAGGCCGACATCCTCAAGGAGGATCAGGGACAAAACACCTGCATCTTCTCCACCGAGTTTGCCCTGAAGATGATGGGGGACATGCAGCAGTATTTTATCGAGCAGAAGGTACGAAACTACTACTCGGTCTCGATCAGCGGCTATCATATCGCCGAAGCGGGGGCCAATCCGATCTCGCAACTGGCCTTTACTCTCTCTAACGGCTTCACTTTTGTCGAATACTACCTGGCGCGCGGTATGCGCATCGATGACTTTGCAGCTAATCTCTCCTATTTCTTCAGCAACGGCCTTGACCCGGAATACACGGTCATCGGTCGGGTTGCCCGCCGTATCTGGGCGGTTGCCATGCGGGAAAAGTACGGCGCCAACGATCGCAGCCAGAAGCTCAAGTACCATATTCAGACATCGGGACGCTCGCTGCATGCGCAGGAGATGAATTTCAACGACATCCGCACCACCCTGCAGGCGCTGATTGCGATCTATGACAATTGCAACTCGCTCCATACTAATGCCTACGATGAGGCGGTAACGACGCCGACTGAAGATTCAGTGCGGCGTGCAATGGCGATTCAGATGATCATAAACAAAGAATTCGGCTTGGCCAAAAACGAGAATTCATTGCAGGGTTCCTACATTATCGAAGAGCTGACCGATCTGGTGGAAGAGGCGGTCATGGCCGAGTTTGAGCGAATCGACCAGCGTGGCGGCGTACTCGGCGCTATGGAGACCCAGTATCAGCGCTCGAAAATCCAGGATGAATCGATGCTGTATGAACATAAAAAACATTGTGGCGAACTGCCGATTGTCGGCGTCAACACCTTCCTCAACCCGCGTGCCGACGAAGATGGCTTTAATAAAACAGGTGAACTGGCACGAGCTTCCAAAGAGGAAAAAGAGCAGCAGATCATCAATGTACGGGCATTTCAGGAGCGTAATAAGGATAAAACCCCGGCGGCGCTCAAACGGCTGCAGGATGTCGCCACCAACGGCGACAATATTTTTGCGGAGTTGATGGAAACGGTCAAGGTGGCATCGATGGGGCAGATTTCACACGCCTTGTATGAAGTTGGCGGAAAATATCGACGAAACATGTAGTGTATTCAGACTGGTCAGACGAGTCTGACTCGTCAGAAGGAGCCTTAAATGGACATTTTTCAAGTATTTCGAGATCGGCGCAGCATCAGAAAATATAAGGACATCCCGGTTGAGCGGGAAACAATCGTGCAGGTGCTTGATGCCGCCCGCCTGGCACCATCATGGAAAAATATGCAGTGCTGGCGCTTTCTGGTGCTGACCGATGCGGTTAAGCGGGAGGCGCTGTTTTCTGTCTTTGCCGATGACAACCCCGGCAAAAAGGCCTTTATGCAGGCACCTGCGGCGATTGTTATCTGCGGCAATCCGGCTGAGTCGGATCAGAGCCACGGTATAGACTACTATGTCGCCGATGTCGCCATCGCTTTTGAGCATATCTGTCTGGCAGCGCATGCGCTGGGGCTTGGCACCTGCTGGATGGGGCAGTTTGAAGAGGCGGAACTGAAGACGAAGCTGAATATTCCGGCCGACATGAGAATTATCGGCATTACGCCGCTTGGCTACCCAGACCAGGAGCCACGGCCAAGACCGCGCAAAGAATTGAATGAAATCGCATATTTTAATGAATGGGGGACCCCATGCTGACACAGACGGAAGTAATGCACCGGGTTACACGGATGCAGGAGCAGCTTAACACTTCGGGACTTGACGGGGCGCTGTTCATCTATCCGATTGATGTCTATTATTTTACCGGTACCCGTCAGAACGCGACGCTGTGGATACCTGCCGATGGCGAGCCGCTGCTGCTGGTGCGCAAGAGTTATTCGCGGGCAAAAGCTGAAAGTCCGCTTGTCGATATACGACCGTTTCCCTCCAGTAAGGAGTTTCCGTCGTTGTTTGCGGAAAATGTTAAAAAAATCGGTTTTACCTTTGATGTTGCGCCGGTTCAGCAGCTCAATTACTACACAAAGTTGCTTCCGGGGCGTGAGTTCGTGGATGTTTCTGCAGCCAACCGCGAAGTCCGTTCGGTCAAATCCCCCTATGAACTACAGCAGCTTAAGACCTGTGGTGATACACTCTCGTCAATATTTACCCAGGTGCCGGAGTTTTTAAAAGAGGGTATGAGTGAACTGGATCTGACGGCAGAATTTGAATACCGTCTGCGCAAAGTCGGCAGTGAAGGATTTGTCCGTATGCGGGCCTTTAACCAAGAGCTTGCCGGTGGACTGGCAGTATCGACAGGGGGTGCAAGCTATGGTTTCCTTGATGGCCCGGTCACCGGTAAGGGGCTTTCCAACGCCGCACCGCAGGGTGCATCACGTGATGTTATCGTCCGCAATATTCCGGTGCTGATCGATTACACCGGTGTCTTTAACGGCTACATAACCGACATGACCAGAATTTTTGTCATCGGTACGCTCGATCCCGACCTGCAGCGTGCGTTTGATTGTGCGGTGAATATTCAGAACTATGTCCAGCGGGAGTTAAAACCGGGTGCCATTTGCGAAGAGCTGTTTTTCAAGGCGCTGGAAATGGCGGAACAAGGGGGCTTTGGCAGCAGTTTTATGGGGATGCCGGGAGAGCAGGCGCGCTTTGTCGGTCATGGAATCGGTCTGGAACTGGATGAATATCCGGTACTGGCGCAAGGCTTCAAAGTGCCGCTCCAATCAGGCCAGACTATCGCTATCGAGCCGAAATTCAACATCCCGGGGAAGGGAGCTGTCGGCATAGAAAACACCTTCGCCGTCACTACTGATGGCGGCCTTAAGTTGACTGACATTCCTGACGGGGTAGTGTTTTTGTAGCAGTTACGGGAATTCCTGAAAAAAAGGGTAGCCGCGTATATCGGCTACCCTTTACTTATTGGTGCTCTGTAAAACCGGAGATGATTATTTGGCAGCTTTACTCGGTGCAACCGGAGCTACCACAAAAACATCTGCAGCAACTTTCTTTGCCAGTGCAAAATTGTTGTTCACATAGCCCTGAAAAGATTCAAAACCGAAACTGAAGGATTCGTTCCAGAAGTTAATAATTGCTTTTGCTTCCTTGGGGAGCTGTTTTGTTGCTGTCTCGATCAAGGTTTTTGTCTCTTTGTTAAACACTGCAGCCTGACTGAAGGCATCTTTTGAGAAGTTTTCCAGAGCTTCGAGACTTTTCACCGGCGCATCTTTGGCAGTCAGATCAATTTCAAGGCCGGTTTCGAGGTGCTTCTTCAGGTTTATCAGAGCTTTCTGGCTCTCTTTAACGTAGGTGTTGACAGCTTTTTTGCCTTCTTCAGGCACAGAAGGAACTGCGGTAAGAATCGCATCAGTAGCTGCGACAGCCTGATCAGACAGTGCATTCAATGCGTCAAAGCCGGTGGATAATGCGCTTTTGTTAAAGGCCAGGTTTTTTTTGCTGAAATTTGTGGTTTCCATGTTTGTAGCTCCATTTCTTGTAGTTTTTTATCTGACACCATCGTAGATAAACAAAATTTATACACTAATTAAATAAAAGTCAAGAGGAATTTTAAAATATGTTTGAATCTTGCTTTATTTTGTAAATACCTATATAAAGCTACGCTCTTCAGCAGTGAGCAAACGTGCGCTGTATCTAATCCGAAGTCGCACAATAATTCCTTTAAGAAAGTGATTCCACGCAGATGATTACTAAAGAACAGAAAGATCTATTCCGTAAGTCGGTGGGCAAGCTCCTTGAAAAACGGCGTCTGGAAAAAGGTATGAACCGCAAAGAAGTTGGTGTTGCA
This sequence comes from Desulfuromonadales bacterium, assembly GCA_037129245.1. Lineage (GTDB taxonomy): Bacteria > Desulfobacterota > Desulfuromonadia > Geobacterales > Pseudopelobacteraceae > JACRCG01. Next base: position 46,314 of record JBAXVE010000008.1, on the reverse strand, counting down.
CTTGGTTATGAAGGTAACAGTGCGATACAGATTGTCGCACGTTTTGAGTCAGGCCGCGCTGGTGTTCCAAAGGCGAAAATTGAAAAACTTTTGGAAATACTTACTATCACAAACAAGGATTTTGGGCTTGTAGGTTCAAAATCATTGAAAAATTTTATTGCTGCCAGTGGGTTTCTCAGTTCACCGGCGGCGCCATGGAGTAATGCAATGGTCAATTTCATGGAGGCCACCGAGGCCAATCTCATGAAACAGGCGCTCGTTGACGAGGATAATGCCGACGAACCCCCTTCTGATACTCAGACGGATGTGTACCAGGACGTCATTCGAATTATGAGATTATGTCGGGTGCAGAAACAAGAAGTCTCCCGTACCCTTTTTGAACGCCTGGATCTTCTTGATAGCTTAAGTGAAGGTGATGAGGACAAGCTTTCCGAAATGCTTGCCATATTGAAAATCGATCCGGCAGCAGCGTATCAGGAGATCGAAATATACTTGATGGAGCGTCTGAAAGGGACAAAAAGCTAAAACAATCCCTTGCTTTGATAGTGATGTTCCGCCCGGCATGTTTTTATTTAACTTTCGTTTGACCATGTCTTTTTTGCTTGCGTAAATTGATGATATAGGCTACTAATTGTTTAAATTTTGTTTATCGGTGCTGTTATCAAGGCTGGATATAGCCGTTAAAGAGATTACGGCACGTCATGGGAGGGGTCACAATGCAGGATTATTTTAAACAACAGGCTGACTGGTTGAAAACCTGGCAAGCACAGCAAGAGTCATTAACGAAACAGTATTCCGGGCTGGGTGAGGAGTGGATAAAAAATCTGTCTGGCGGCAAAGTTCGGGAATCTGAATTTTTTGAAGGGTGGTTCAAGTCTCAGGGTGACCTTGAAGAGCAGTTCAGAGAATTCGGCAGACGAATGAATGAAATGATCAGCAACGTCTGGAGCAACAAGATTCCAGCAGATGTTCTCAAGTTCGTTAATGTCTCATTTTTCGAAGAGTTTTACAAAAACTGGCTGTCCAATATCGAATTGCCGGGGGGGATCAAAAATCCACTCGGAATTGATGGTGGCTGGCAGCAGGCGACCAGTTTTCTACGTTCGTTCATGGCGAAGGAAAATCCATTTTTTTCCGCATTCGGCAGCCCGAATATTACCGATCAGATGAACAGAGTCTTCGGGATGTTCCAGGGTGCTATGGGCAGTGAAGGGGGTGCTTTCAGTGATATTTTCAATAACTATCAGAATATGTTCAGTAAATGCCTTGAATCCTCTACGGCACAGGGCGCCGAAAAACTTGCTGAAGGTTTTGATGTGTGGGTGAAAGAGATCAGTAAGCAGCTTACTGCTCCGAAACTGGGGATAAACAGAGAGCTGGCTCATGACATTTCACAGGCGCTGATTTTGTCACAGGGTTATGTCAAGGCTTCCAGTAAAATGGCTCGCCTTGTTGAGGAAACCTCACGCAAAGCTAGCATCCGTTTCCAGAGTAAATTGAGTGAAGCCGCCTTAAAAAACAAGCCGGTTAACAAGTTTGCTGACTTTTGCGGATTGTGGGCATCGGAAAATGAAAAGGTGTTTCTTGAAGTTATGGGTACCCAGGAGTTTGCCAGACTTCAGGGAGATTTTGTTGATGCCGGTCATCGGTTGAAGATCCAGTGGAACAAGCTGGCAGAAAAGGCGCTGGAGCCGACTCCGATTGCTCTCAAGCGGGATCTTGATCTGGCGATTGCTGAAATCCACCAGTTGAAGCGCGACATGAGAACTTTCAAGCGTGAGTTGCAGGGAGTCGAGAAAGAAGCGCGCTTCGCCCGTGAAGCGCAGGTCGCTGCTGAAGAGTCGGCCAAAAATGCAAAAATAGCTGTTAAGGCTGCGGAGGCGGCGGCACAGGATGAGCTTAAAAAAGCGAAAGCGGTGGTAAAAGCTGCTGAAGATGCTGCTCAGGAAGAGCTTAAAAAAGCAAAAGCAGCCATAAAAGCTGCCGAGGCTGCAACGCAGGCTGAGGCGAAAAAAGCGAAGACGGCTGAAGCTGCGGTAGCAGAGTTGGCGAAACAGGTCAAAAATGACAGCAAAACCAAGGCAGTCGCACCTAAGGCACCTGCTAAAACCAAGTCCAAGAAAGCTTAGGGGGGGATACGATGCTTACGTTTCCACATACACTCAAGGAGTCGCTGCAGGATTTTACCAGTTTTGCAGAAAGTCTGAAAAAAGGGGTAGAAAATCTGGCATCGCTTGATGAAAAAACCACCGGTTTTCCAGATGACCATGACAGTTGCGGAACCTGCCGGAACTGCAGGAGATGCTGCTCCGATAAAGAGGTAGTTTTTCAGGATGGCAAGCGCAAACTGTATCGCTATACCAAGCGAGCAGATAAAATCTGCTCTGTCCCCACTCTTATGGTGTACGCCATGGTGAACCGCTACACCATGCTCGACCTCCAGCCGAATCGCTCCATGATACGTAATCTGCTCGATGAAGGGCAGGACTTGTATCTGATCGACTGGGGCTATACTGACAGGATGGATCGTTTCATGACGATGGAAGATTACATCGACGGTTTCATCAACGACTGCGTAGATTTTATCCGTGAGAAGCACCGGCTTGAGGCGATCAATCTTCTCGGCGTTTGCCAGGGCGGCACCTTTTCAACAATTTATGCTGCGTTATACCCAGAAAAAGTAAAGAATTTTATTCCGATAGTCACTCCCGTTGATTTCAGTTCGAAGGATAGTCTTCTTAACGTCTGGGCGACCGAGTTTGATGCTGATCTGCTGATAGATGCATATGGCAACGTTCCGGGTGACATGATGAACAGCGCCTACACCATGTTGCAGCCGTTTTCTCTCAGTGTGAGCAAGTACATCAACATGGTTGATATTATGAAGGATGCTGACAGACTGGCCGATTTTCTGCGTATGGAGGCGTGGATTTTTGACAGTCCCGACCAGCCGGGAGAAACGTTACGTCAGTTCCTCAAGGAGTTGTACCAGGGAAACAAGTTGGTGAAAGGCCAGTTCTTTCTTGGTGGGCGTAACGTCGATTTGAAAAACATCACCATGCCGGTTCTTAATATTTATGCCGAATTCGACACGCTGGTACCACCAGCTGCGACAAAAGTGTTGCTGGATCATATCGGCAGCAAAGATGCTCAGGAAATGACCTATCCGGTAGGTCATATAGGTATGTTTGTCTCCGGGAAAACACAAAAAACGCTGGCACCGAATATTTCCAGATGGATCAACGCGAGAGTCTGACGCGTGAGATTTAGTTACAAAACCACTAAAACTTCACAGGAGATTAAATGGTAATCAAGGACAATGTTTTTGTTGTTACTGGCGCTGCTCGGGGATTAGGTCTTGCTTTTGCCAAAGACCTGGCAGATTTTGGCGGCCGGTTGGCGCTGGTTGATATGAATACCGAGGGGTTGGAGCAGGCCGCAATTCCATTGCGCGAACTAGGTGTGGAGGTGCGCTGTTATACCGCAAATATAGCTTCAGAAGAAGAGGTAATCGCCCTTTTTAATACTGTGCAGAATGATTTTGGCCAGATCGACGGTCTCATCAATAACGCTGGTATTACCCGTGATGCCATGCTGGTTAAGCGCACGAAAGATGACGACATTGTGACGATGTCATTAAAAGACTGGCAGCAGGTAGTCGACGTCAATCTTACCGGTACCTTTCTGTGTGGTCGTGAAGCAGCGGCACATATGGTTAGAGGGAACCGCAAAGGCGTGATAGTCAATATCAGCAGCATCTGCAGAAACGGAAATATTGGCCAGAGCAACTACTCCGCCACCAAAAACGGTGTCGCTGCGCTGACTTCAACGTGGGGTAAGGAACTGTGCCGCTATGGCATACGGGTTGGCGCCATCGCTCCCGGGTACGTTAATACGGAAATGGTGTCGCAGATCCGCCCCGATGTTTTGGGAAAAATCACTGCTCTGGTTCCGCTGGGACGTTTGGCCGAACCGTCTGAGATTGCCCACACCGCACGCTATATCATTGAAAATGACTACTTCTCCAGCCGTACCATCAGTGTCGATGGCGGTTTCCGCCTCTAATAATTATCATTTAAAGCGTGCACTGTTTTGCTTTGAGCCCCTGTTCCGGAATGGAACAGGGGCTCTTTTCGTGATTTTCTGCGGAACGACAGTTTCAGAAAAGATATCTGGCGGAATCTTCCTGGTGCCATGGCGAATGTATTTTTAAACATAAAACATGTTTTAACTGATACCCTCCCTGTAGAGCCACATACAGCCATAATCGATAAAATTAATTATTTTAAGCACACAATTATTTTTATATTGAAAATAACTCTGTTATGGAATATCACACGTATCACTCCTACAAAATGCCCGGCTAAATTGTAAACTATTGTTTGTTAACACTAAACTTTTTACAGTGAACCCGGTTTAAAGGGTTCCGCATTCCAATAAATATGAAGGAGCCCCCATTATGCCAACTGCACCATCAACCGACCGCTTCTTCGAACTTGCCGAACAACTTGCCTCTGATTTCTCGCTACTTAAAGGAGTTAGTCGATCAAATCGTGCCCGTCAGAAACAGGAGGTGGAACTTGCTCTGAGCGGTCTTGTCGATCACCGCACCATAGAAAAAACCACCAAACGTTTGAAAAATCTAGATGTTGACGCCTACATCAGGGAAACCGTCGAACCATCCGAGCAGAAGAACCGCATCGGCTTCAAGGCAATCCTGAAGCAACTGAAGCTGAAGATTGTCGATGAAATAGCGTTTGGTTCTCTGCACTGCGTCGAGGCTGAATTCGATTTCGGCGGCTACCAGCGGCGTCTTTGTTTGCTGGCTCAAGATCGTAATACCAACAATGGCGTCTGGGGACCGGAGCATCACCGCAAGGCGATAGAAATTGTCCGCAAATACGAGCGATATTCAGTACCGGTCATCACCTTCATCGATACCCCTGGTGCCGATGCCGGCGAGGTAGCCAATGCCAACAACCAGGCGCATTCGATTTCCCACTTCATTGCCGAGATGGCCAACCTGAATGTCCCCTCAGTCGGCATCATTCTCGGTAACGGTTATTCTGGCGGGGCCATACCGTTGGCCACCACCAACATTCTGCTCTCGGTGCGCGATGGTGTTCTTAATACCATCCAGCCAAAAGGGCTGGCTGCTATCGCCCGCAGTCTGGATCTGAGTTGGCAGGAGTGCGCCAAATACGTTGGAGTAAGCGCTTACGAACTCTACCAGCAGGACTTTGTAGATGGTATTATTGACTACGTGCCGGGGGAAAGGGGGCAGCAGCTTGAAAATCTGCGGAGTGCCATTGTCTCTGCCGTAACTGCCATCGAAAATCGTGCCGTCACCTTTGTCAAAGAGACTGACGGAGTTCTGGAGCACTATCGGGAGAATCTGCAGCGATACATCAATCCGTCGGAAAAACTGAAAGCGCTTAACAGTCTTTCAGCTCTTTCCCTGACGCACTTCCCGACAGAATACTTCAGTGTCTTCGGCATTACCTACCGCTACATGCGCTATCTGGGAATGCGCGGGCGAATCAAATCAACATCGGCAGCCAGTTACAGCCGCTCCACCAATCTGGCGACCCCCAAAGGTGACCTCTCAAAGCGGGTTCAGGAGGAGCAGGACAACGCATTTGCCGGTTGGCTGGAAAAACCGCTGCACATCCGCTATGATGATTTGTTGAGTAAAAGCTACAAGACTTATCTCGATCGTAAGGATAGTCTCGGCAGCGAGCGAGGGCGCCTGTCAAAACTTATACTTGGCGATGCCAGCGAGAACTTTGAAAAAGCACAGCAGACCACCTATCTCGCCTATGGCTTTCACCTCTACAACCTCTGGAAATCGTGGAGTCAGAATAATTTTATCGCCATGATCAAGTATCTTGGCTCGACGAAAGCCGCTACTACAGCAGCAAACCCGGCTGATATGACCGTTCTAGACGTTATCACTCTTCCTGATTTCCGCGAGGGGATGATCCGCGAGTGCCAGAACTGTATTATCTTTGACCTGGTCTACGATCAGATCATTTCCGACTTGCGGCCGATTGCTGCTGAAGCTAAAGACACCAATACCTTCTCGAAAAAATCGTTCAAGACACTGCTCGAATCATCGATCCATGCGGCGACAACCAAGCTGAAAGCCATGTTCGGTGATGGTGCTGTTGACGGCAGTCGCCTCGAAGACAATTTCTACAGCTGGCTCAACACTCTGCTGCAGCATCCGCAGATGAAAGATTTCATCCGCCCGGTGCAGGAGTGGAAAAAAATACAGTATCCGCGCATTTCGGAACCGCTCTTTGCCATCGTTACCTTCCTCTTTGAAAAACTGCTGCTGGAGTACGTCGAGTCGGAGCGCGAAGGTCGCAGTTATGACGGTCGCATCAATCTGCGCGACATCGGCATGAAGGATTTCTGGAACCGCTTGACCACCGCCTATAACGATCTGCTGATTCAGGATGTACTGCTGCAGGACAAACGGGCTAAAAACTGCCGTTTTGAAACGCTTGTCGCGGAGTTTTTTACCGATTTCCGAGAGCTTGATGCCGACCTGATGACCTCCGATCCGGCCAACTTCCCCGGCTTCCGTCTCTCAATTGAAAAGGCGCTTGATAAAGGCATCAAACCGTGCGGCGTTCTGACCGGTCTTGCCAAGCTCAAAAAAGATGGCGATCACCCCGCTACCAGAGTCGGGGTACTGATTTCCAACCTCGATTTCCAGGCCGGAGCCTTTGATATGCCATCGGCGGAAAAGTTCTGTAACCTGCTGCTACAGTGCGCCCGTCGTAAACTTCCCGTCATTGCCTTTGTCTCTTCGGGGGGCATGAATACCAAAGAGGGAGCCGGTTCGCTCTTCTCCATGTCGATTGTCAATGACCGCATCACCCGCTTTATCCGTGACAACGAACTCCCCATCATCTGTTTCGGTTTCGGTGATTGCACTGGTGGTGCTCAGGCGTCATTTGTCACTCATCCGCTGGTTCAAACCTATTACTTCTCCGGTTGCGGCATGCCGTTTGCCGGGCAGATTGTCGTACCTTCATACCTCCCATCTACAGTAACGCTTTCCAATTATTTGAGCTGCACTCCCGGCGCTATGCAGGGGCTGGTAAAACACCCCTTCAACCATGATCTTGATAAACAGCTGCGTGCTATCGATCCTGCGATACCGACGCCGGTTGAAAGTGTCATGGAGGTCTGTCACCGCGTATTCAAAGGGTTGTATCTTCCCGATATTGACCCCGTATCATCAGAGAACAGTACTCTGGTGGATGAGCGCTCACTGCTGAAGCCGGTCAAACGAACCCTGATTCACGCGCGTGGCTGTACTGCTGCCAAGCTGATTCAGATTGCCCAGAACGAGGGTATTGAGGTGGTGCTGGTACAATCCGATGCCGATATGGATTCGGCGGTCGCCGGCCAACTCACCGAGAGAGACACACTCGTCTGTATCGGCGGTAATACACCGGACGAATCGTATCTGAATGCCAAATCGGTACTGCGCATTGCCGAACAGCAAAAAGTCGATTCGCTCCATCCCGGCATCGGTTTCCTCTCGGAAAACGCCGACTTTGCTCTCATGTGCCGTAATCGCGGCATCAACTTCGTTGGCCCCTGGTTCTCAAGTATGGAACTGATGGGGAACAAGACCAACGCCATTGATACCGCTACCAAAGCGGGTGTTCCGGTCGTACCGGGAAGTCACGGCATTATCGGCAGTGTCGAAACCGGTATGGAGGTCGCTGAAAACATCGGTTATCCGGTGCTGCTCAAAGCGGTGCATGGCGGCGGCGGAAAAGGGATCAAGGTAGTCGAAAAACCGGAGGATTTCCGCGAGGCATTTTTTACTATCTCCTCGGAGGCGCGGGCTGCCTTCGGTTCAGGCGATATCTATCTGGAGAAGTATGTTACCAACCTGCGCCACATTGAAGCGCAGATTCTGAGAGACGCCCACGGCAACTGCCGTATTCTCGGCCTGCGCGACTGTTCGGTGCAGCGTAACAACCAGAAAATTTTTGAGGAGTCCGGCTCGACCATGCTGCCGGAAAATCTGGAAAAAGATGTCTACCGGTATGCCGAGCTTATCTCAAACCAGGTCGATTACGTCGGTGCCGGCACGGTCGAATTCATCTTCAATCTGGACGAAATGGCAATCTATTTCATGGAGATGAATACCCGCCTGCAGGTCGAGCATCCGGTCACCGAGCAGGTAACTGGCGTGGATATTGTTGCCAACCAGTTCCGGATTGCTGGTGGCGGTTCCATAGCGGATATTACCTTCAAGCAGCAGGGGTATGCTATCGAGGCACGCATTACTGCTGAGCGCACCGCCGTTGAGGGGGGAAGCATTTCCTTTATTCCGACCCCTGGCATGATCACCACGTTCAGCATTCCGGAAGCAAAACATATCAAAGTCATCAAAATGGTGGAGGCGGGCAAACCGATTACCCCCTATTATGATTCATTGATGGCACAGGTTATCGTTACAGGTAAAGATCGCAACGATACTGCTGATAAGCTGCTGGCCGCTTTGGAACGTACCGTAATACAAGGCGTCCATACCAATATTCCCCTGCTCAAACGGGTGTTGAAGGATGAAGTCTTCCGCAAGGGGATCTATAACACGCAATATCTCCCCGGATTTTTGGAGCGCATCAACGTTGCGGAGATGATAGCAGAGGGCGAAGCTGCTTCCGGTTCTGCGCAGGTGGTGCTCGATCGATCCGCCATTGAAATCGAGGGGAGCCGCGAACTCAAGGTTCTCTCCCCCTCCACCGGGGTGTTTTACGATGCCGCCTCACCCAGTGAGCCACCGTTTGCACCGGTCGGCAAAGAGATCAAATTGAGAGATACCATTGGCCTGCTGGAGGCGATGAAACTATTTGCCCCGGTCTCTCTTAATACCTGCAATCCGGGCGGCGTTTTCTACGATGCACACAAAACTTATGAAATAGTGCGGATTATCCCAACACCGGGCCAGGCTGTTAACAAAGGCGACCTGCTGTTCGTCGTAAAGGAGAGCGTATGAAGCCTTTCAGACTAAACAAACATGGAAAACTGGTGCTTCCTTGCAGCATCTTCATTGACCTTGACTTCTCGATCATCTCCAGTCTTGACCACCTGCAGGCTATTGTCCGTCGCGATTTTGAAGGAAAGGCCCCGACGGGTACCGAAATTGCCAAGCGGGCTGCCGCCGGCTCTTATCCGACTCGCTATGATCTGTTGCGGGACATCAGTCTGAATCTTTTCTGGGCAAACCGCTTCGCTTTGACAATGTATGATAAAAGACCGACGCGGTGGCGGGATGTACCGCGGAACCGCGAAGATGTCTTTGTACCCCTCCTGCAACCATGGACCGATGGCAAATCAAAGTCTGCAAGTGTCCGTGATGCTTACGGTCATCTGAAAGCTAAATGGGATCAAACGGTTGAAGACGAGCTGTTCGATATGCTCTTCGACGTATTCTCTAACAAGCTTTATCGAGCTCAGGAACTCCCCCCGATCAAGGCCACGATTGCTGAGGCGTTAGCCACTCCCGATGCTATGACAAATATACTCAGAAAATTCAATCCTGATTTCAAGCGTTACAGTGATGTTGAAATTCTCGACGCATCAGAAGAGCAGCCCGAGCTTGAAGCACTCCGGCGCTGGGCTATGGTTCTTCACAACCAGCATCCCTGGGATAGAAGCAAGGCCAAGCTGAAAACGTTCGACGAAATGGAGGATGACGACGTTGTCGTACTGTTCTATCCCAAAAATCGTGAGGTACTCGACTTTATAAATCGTGTTAAGAGTGGAACCATAAGTACACCGCAATCACCGAAGGCTGCCCCTTTATGCGCACCTGTGACACCTCTCCTGCCGTTGGTACTCGCTACTGACACTCCGATCCGTCCCAAGATCGAAGCGCTCGCGATCCGCAAGGGCGAGGTCATTTGCGATAACGATGATGTTGTCCGGAACTCTCCTCCATCATGGTCTCCGATGAGTGCAGCTGAAATCACTGAAAAAACCGGTATCGAGCGTCGCCGCTACACGGTTGAACCGTTGGAGAATATTGCCCTTGAGGCAGCTCGGGCAGCGATGAAGCATGCCGGTCGCAAGCCCGGTGAGATCGGTGCGGTACTGGTTTGTACCTGTACATCGAGCAGGTTGATTCCCTCAACCTCGACCTGGCTCTCGGGACAGCTGGGCATCATGCAGACCCACTACTCGGCCGACATCGTTGCCGCGTGTGCCGGTTTCCCTTACGGTATGGCCGCAGCGGTCCGCCTGATGCGCGAGGTTAACCGTCCGGTTCTACTGGTATGTGCCGAGAAATTCTCGGACAAGATCGGCAATGCGCGACCGTCCCGGATGATCTTTGGCGACGGGGCCGCCGCCATGGTACTTGCGCCGACCGACGGTGAGCGTGATATCGAAGTTGTTCAGACCTATGCCAGCGGACCTTTCAGCCAGGTTAATTCCATAATCTGGCCCAACCATGACTACGACAACGACATCACCGTGTATGGCCCCGAGGTCAAGGATCTGGTCAAAAGGTACCTTGACCAGATGATGGGTGAGCTTTCGTCACTTAAGAGCATAAAAGGTGGCAAAGCGCTTATTGACGATATCGATGTCATTGTGCCGCATCAGGCAAATAAGACGATGATCATCGGAATCGCCGTGCCGCAGGGAATTAAGGCGGAGGATATATATTTCAACATCGCCGATGTAGGTAACGCGTCTGCGGCGAGTATTCCAATAGCCATGGCAGACGCCGTCTACAACAAAGCGGTCGCCAAGCGGTCACTGATTTTTGCTCCCGGCTTTGGTGCCGGTGCTGTCGGCGGCTACGTGGTAATGTGGCTGGATCCGGCGGTGGTTGCACCAGAAACGACGATTGAACTCGTGATGAGCCCCTCACGGAAAACGGCAAACTCATCTGTCGAAGATATTAAAGACACCTTTTGAGTTATATATTCTATTTTATGATGGAGTCGTTATGAGAGACGTATATCTAATTGGCATAGGCCAGACCAAGATGACCAAAAACGCCGGCGTTCGTGGTCGTTATATGGCCGCTGAGGCCATGGAAAAAGCAATCGAGCATGCAGGGATCGACTGGAAGCAGATCGGCATGCTGGTTACCGGAAATATGACTGCCGGTAGATTGACACACCAGCAGCAACTGGGGGCTTTGCATGCCGACGTTGTTGGTCTGCGTGGAATTGAGGCGGCGACGGTTGAGGCGGCCTGCGGTTCGGGTGCCGCTGCAACACGCTGGGGAGTAATGGCCGTGGGTGGCGGTTTTCATGATGTCGTGCTGGTCTGCGGCAGTGAACGGATGACTCAGGCGTCGCTCGATGATACTACTGCAGCTCTGGCAACAGCCGCTGACTGGGAACTGGAGGGAATTAATGGCGAATCGTTTGTTTCACTGAATGCCCGCCTTATGAAACGCTACATGCACACCTACGGGGTCACTTCAAAAGACTTCGGACATTTTGCCATTACGGCTCACGATAACGGTATGACAAATCCCAATGCTTTTTTGCACAAGAAGATTGACATGGAAACGTATCTGAATTCGCGGATGCTGGTCGATCCGGTCAAATTGCTTGATGCCCCGCCCATTTGTGACGGCGCTGCAGCGATCCTCCTTGCTACAGAAGAGATCGCCCGGTCTGCTCACCGTCATGGCTTGCCGCTTATCAAGGTAGCCGGTTCTGCCATCGGTACCGATTCGCTGGCGCTCGATTCCCGCCGAGATATGCTGGTGCTCGACGGCGCGGCACTTTCTACACGTAGAGCAATGGAGCAGGCTGGCATCAAACATGAAGATATCAATATTTTTGAACTGCACGATGCTTACACCATAATAACGTCCTTGAGTCTTGAAGCGGCCGGCTTCGCTGAAAAGGGGAAGGGGGTGCATTTCGGTAAAGAAGGAGAAATCAGTCGCACCGGCAAACTGCCCATATCAACCTTCGGTGGTCTCAAGTCACGTGGTCACCCGGTTGGGGCGACCGGCGTGTATCAATTAGTTGAAACGTATATGCAGCTGACCGGAACGGCAGGCGAAAACCAGGTGCCGGATCCGGAGTTTGCTCTGGTGCAGAATATCGGTGGAACCGGAGCTACCGTTGTCAGTCATATCCTGCAGCGCTGTTCATAAGCCGAATTATTCCATTATATCAGGAGGCCACGATGAGTATTCTGGATATCACACAAGACGAAAACGTTGCATCACGGGTCGGCAACAAACTTACGGGGCGTGTGGCGTATGTTACGGGAGGCACCCGGGGTATCGGTGCAGCAATCTGCCGCAGCCTCGCCAGTCAGGGTGCCATGCTTGCTGCGGGCTATACCGGAAATGAAAAGGCCGCGGACGAGTTTCGTGAGACTTTCACCGGGACGTACGACACACCGGTCAGCATCCATAAGGGCAATCTGGGAGAATCTAATGATTGCCGTCGTACCATTGATGAAGTGATCGCGACGCATGGCCGCCTTGACATTCTCGTCAACAATGCCGGCATTACCAGCGACAAAACGGTGCTCAAAATGGCTGATGACGACTGGTACAAGGTACTCAACGTCAATCTATCCGGCGTGTTCTTTCTTTCCCAGGCGGCACTGCGACATATGGCCGAGCGAGGCAGCGGACGCATCGTCAATGTTTCAAGCGTAATCGGGGAGATGGGCAATATCGGCCAGGCAAACTACGCCGCATCGAAGTCGGGTCTTTTTGGACTGACCAAAACTCTCGCTCGGGAAGCAGCATCATTGCTTGCCCGGTCGGGAAAACTCACCGATCCAAACGGGATTGGTCTCACCATTAACACAATAACTCCCGGATTTGTTGCAACGGAAATGCTTGAGCATATCCCCGAGAAAGTGATGGAAAAGATCCTGGCTCAGATACCTCTCGGTCGGCTTGGCAAACCTGAAGAGATCGCACGGGTTGTACATTTCCTCGCTGCCGACGCATCTTCTTACATCACTGGTCAGGTATGGGGAGTGAACGGCGGCATGGACATGTAATTCTGGAAGCTATGAATGTGCTTGTTTCTGGATTTGAAAAGCCCTGCTTTTGTGTGAGCAGGGCTTTTCACCAGCATGAATCAAAAACTTCAGAATTAGACGTTTCTATATCTTGTTCAGCTCCCGGTGAAGGAGATTTCTGAGATTCTTGTCTGACTGAACATCAGCGAGTATTGTCTGGATAGAATGTATCTTGTCCGCCTGCTCCGAAATGATTGACTTGACGACATCACCGATTGAGATGATCCCGGATACACGGCCATTCTCGACGACCGGCAGATGCCGCAGCTGCTTCTCCGTCATAAGATCAATGCACTCTTTGGCGGAGTTGCCCATGGATACTGTGATGACTTTATCTGTCATGATATCCTGGACCAAAGTCTCGCTGGAAGACCTCCCTTTCAGGATCACTTTTCTGGCGTAATCGCGCTCTGAAAGAATGCCCACCAGTGTCTCACCATCCATAACCGGGAGCGCGCCGACATTTTTTTCAGACATGAGAGTGATTGCCGCGAGTACCGTGGCGTCGGGAGCAATTGAAATAATGCAGGCTTCTTTGGTCTGCTGGATGTCTCTGACCGTCTTCATGGTTGCTTCCTCCATAAAATAGAATATTTTTTATGGATACTAACAACTCATCTCAACCTAGTAAAGCACCAATCTTCATATCTCATACATTCTCGCCTGGAAATAATACAACAACGGCAGCTCTCTGCGATTTCAAATGACAATAGAATCACTTGTTATGTCACAGTGCTGCCGTTATTGATGGAGCTTAATGTGCCACAGCTTTTTCTACTGACTACTTAGTTGATGATTTGGTTTCTGTTTTCGGAGCTTCTGCGGCCAGGTCGCCCATTACTTTACGAGCCAGTGCAAAATTGCTGGTCACGAGATTCTGAAAACTCTGGTAATTGCTATTCAGCGTTCCGTTCCAGAAATCAACAACCGGCCTGGCTTCTTTAGGCAGTTGCTCTGTTGCTTTCTTGAGCAGTTCATTCGTTTCTTTCTGCAAGGCCCCAACCTGGCTGAAGGCGCTATTGTAGAGAGTTTCGATCGCTTCAAGGCCTTTAACCGAGGCATTCGGACTTGTCCAGTCGATTTCCAGGCCGGATTCAATAAACTTTCTCTGGCTTGACAGCCCCTTCTGATTTTCTTTGAAGAACTGGTCTACAGCCTTCTTCCCCTCTTCCGGTACGTTAGGGGTTGCGCCAAGAATCTGGTTTGCAGCCTTGGCAGCCTGAGTGGAAATTGAGCTGAGTGCTTCAAAGCTCTCTTTTACGGCATTTTTGTTGAAGTCTAAAATCTCCTGGGCAACGTTCTGTTTTGGCATGACTTTTCTCCTTAGTGGGTATGTAGGGCATTGGTAATTAAACCATCCCATTGAATAAACAAGAGTTAAACAAAATATAAATATATTGTCAAGATAAAAATAAAATGCGTAGAATATTATTTACAACTTGTTTATTTGTACATACAAAAATCTAATTTTGATAAAAAGCTGTTTTGAAATAGCTTGACATGCACGTAAACTGAAATTATAATTCGGCCAATTTTCAGGGTAGAGGAGACATTATGAGCAATGTGTACGTAGTAGAAGCATTACGAACCCCTTTTGGTTCATTTGGAGGAGTGTTGTCGGATGTAGAAGCTCCGCAACTGGCAGCTTCTGTTATGAAAGGATTACTTGCAAAAACCGGTCTGTCTGCCGAAGCCGTCAGTGAAGTCATTGTTGGCCAGGTACTGTCGAGCGGTTGCGGGCAGGCACCGGCACGGCAGGCTATGCGCGCTGCCGGCATACCCGATTCCGCCCATGCCATGACCATCAACAAAGTCTGCGGCAGCGGTCTAAAAGCATTTATGCTTGCAAGCGACAGCATCAAGTTAGGTGAATCAGAAGTCGTTATTGCCGGTGGTATGGAGAGTATGAGTCTTGCTCCCTACATGCTTACGAAAGGTCGAAACGGTTACCGCATGGGGCATGGTTCACTGCTGGATCTGCTTATCTATGACGGCTTACAGGATCCCGATACGGGACGCCACATGGGTGAAATTGGTGAAGACAGCGTAGTGCGGGGAGGGCTGAACCGAGTTGAACAGGACGATTTTGCCGCCCGCTCATATGAACGGGCTCAAGCCGCGGTTAAAGGAGGTGTTTTTGTTGATGAGATCGTTCCCGTTGTCAAAAAAGGGAAAAAAGGGGATGAAATAATTGATACGGACGAAGAACCGTTCAAGGGAGATGTCGGCAAACTTGCCCAGCTTAGAACCGTTTTCAAAAAAGATGGAACCATAACAGCCGGAAATGCATCGACCATTAACGACGGAGCTGCTCTGGGAATACTGACTAATGAGGCTGGACTCAAAAAATACGCTCTCTCTCCAAAAGCCCGTATCGTTGCTTCTGCCACCGTGAGTCGCCATCCTGACTACTTCCCCGAGGCACCGATAAGCGCTATTGAAAAGGTGTGCGCAAAGGCAGGTTTGACCACTGCAGATATAGACCTTTTTGAGATTAACGAAGCGTTTGCATCGGTGGCGCTGCTGGCGATTAAAGGACTCAGCCTTCCCATTGAAAAGGTTAACGTCAACGGCGGTGCGTGCGCGATC
Organism: Desulfuromonadales bacterium; assembly: GCA_037129245.1. Lineage (GTDB taxonomy): Bacteria > Desulfobacterota > Desulfuromonadia > Geobacterales > Pseudopelobacteraceae > JACRCG01. The sequence continues at coordinate 30,672 of JBAXVE010000008.1, read as the reverse complement.
GGCCATCCGCTCGGAGCCAGTGGTGCGAGGCTTGCGGCAACAATTATCCGTGAACTGAATCGGCAGAAACTCCGTTATGGTTTGGTGACACTATGTATCGGTGGCGGCGAAGCCGTGGCGGTTATTTTCGAGAGAGTTTAAAGGCATCATCTTCCACAGTGACATGGAGACATAGAGGAAAGGCTGATAATGGTTTCTCAGTGACTCTGTGTATCCGTGGTGAAAGATTATTTTTTGGGAGGTCAGAATGATTACAACAGTCGGTGTTCTTGGCGCGGGTCAGATGGGAAACGGTATTGCCCACGTGTTTGCCCAGTTCGGTTATCAGGTGATACTCTTCGACATTGCCCAGACACAGTTGGACAAGGCGCTGGCCACGATCAGGCAGAACCTGGAGCGGCAGGCGAAAAAAGGGGCTATCCCTGAGTCACTGGTCGGCGAAACCGTTGGACGGATCAGGGCGACGCAGGTCATGGAGGATCTCGCCGGCGTCGATTTTGCCGTGGAGGCTGTGACGGAGCACGAACCGCTCAAACTTGAAATTTTCCGGAAACTTGACGGCATCGTCAAAGAAGGCAGCATACTGGCCTCGAACACCTCCTCAATTCCTATCACGAAGATCGCCGCGGTTACGAAGCGCCCGGACAAGGTCATCGGCATGCACTTCATGAACCCGGTGCCGATCATGAAACTGGTCGAGATCATCCGTGGCCACGCCACCAGCGACGAAACTTTTGCGGTAACTTCGGAACTGGTTGCGAGGCTTGAAAAAGAGATGGCGGTATCCCAGGATTATCCCGGCTTCATCGTCAACCGGATTCTCATGCCGATGATCAACGAAGCCGCCTTTGCCCTGTACGAGGGGATCGCCAGTGCCGAAGATATCGACAAGGGGATGAAGCTCGGCACCAACCAGCCGATGGGGCCGTTGACGCTGGCCGACTTCATCGGTCTTGACACATGCCTGGCCATCATGAATGTCCTGTACGACGGCTTCAAAGATCCAAAATACCGCCCATGTCCGCTTTTGGTGAAAATGGTTAATGCAGGCTACATGGGGCGCAAGTCGGGCCGCGGCTTCTACAGCTACTGACAGGTTGAGGTCAAGGTTTAGGATATGAAAACCTCGGCCTGAATCTTCATCACATTCTCAACCTTAACCTCAATCTTAACCTTAACCTTAACCTGGACCGGAGATTTATATGGACTACAAGAATCTGTTACTTGAAACCACTGACGGCATTACACTGTTGACCATCAACAGTCCCCGCACCATGAATGCCCTTAACAGCGAGGTACTCGGGGAGCTGGAATGCGCCCTGTATGAGCTCAATCTGGATGAGGGCGTCAAGGTTGTGGTGATGACCGGCGCCGGAGAAAAAGCCTTTGTAGCCGGTGCGGACATCAAGGAAATGTCGCAGATGAATTCCTTTGAGGCACATCAGTTCGGCAGTAAAGGACAGCGGGTGATGCTGCTGATCAACCGGATGCGCAAACCGGTCATTGCAGCTGTGAACGGCTATGCTCTCGGTGGCGGACTGGAACTGGCGCTGGCCTGCGATTTCATCTACGCCTCGGAAAAAGCGAAGCTCGGTTTTCCGGAAGTGACCCTCGGCGTTATACCCGGTTTCGGCGGCACCCAGAACCTGGCGCGTCTGATTGGTCCTGCCAAAGCCAACGAGCTGATTTTTTCCGGGCGGGTCATCTCCGCCGCCAAGGCCCTTGCGTGGGGAATCGTCAACGAGGTTTTCGCTCCTGAAGAATTGATGCCAAAGGCGCTGGAGACGGCGAAGGAGATTGCCGGCCGGGGAAGCCTGGCGGTGGCCTGTGCCAAGGACGCCATCGTCAACGGCCTCAACATGGGCAAGGATGACGGCTTCCGCTATGAGGCGTCCCAGTTCGGAGTACTCTTTGCCACTGACGACCAGAAAGAGGGTATGGGAGCTTTTATCGAAAAGCGTGCCGCACAGTTTCAGGGAAAATAAATCCAATCAACGGAAGGGGAACACCATGAATTTCGAACTGAGCCAGGATCATAAAGTACTGCAGTCGGCGGTGCGCGATTTTGTCGAGAAGGAAATCAAACCAATCGCCATGAAAATCGACGAGGATCACATGATCCCGGACGAACTGGTGAAAAAGATGGGAGAAATGGGGTTCCTGGGAAGCTACTTCCCTGAAGAGTACGGTGGTGCCGGTCTTGACATGCTGTCGTACGCCATCGTTGTCGAAGAGGTCTCCAAGGCTTGCGCCTCCAGCGGCGTCCTGATTTCGGCCCACACCTCGCTCTGCAACGGCCCGATCTACACCTTCGGCACCGAGGAGCAGAAGAAAAAGTGGCTCCCCGCCCTCAACACCGGAGAGATTATCGGCTGCTTCCTGCTGACCGAACCCAATGCCGGCAGTGACGCCGGCGGCACCGCCACCACCTACACCCGCGACGGCGATCATTTCGTCATCAATGGCAGCAAAACCTTCATCACCAACGGCGGTTACCTCGGCACCGGCATCCTGATTGCCTCGTTCGACCGCAGCCTGAAGCACAAGGGGATCACCGCCTTCATTGTCGACCTCAAATCCCCCGGCGTCACCATCCTGAAAAATGAGAAAAAGATGGGTATCTGCGGCAGCTACACCACCGCATTTGCTTTCGACAACCTGCGCGTGCCGGTGGAAAACCTGCTTGGTCAGGAAGGAAAAGGCTTCAACGTGGCGATGGACACCCTCAACGGCGGTCGCATCGGTATTGCCTCACAGGCTCTCGGCATCGCCGAAGGCGCTTTTGAGCGGGCGCTGGCCTACTCCAAGGAGCGCAAACAGTTTGATCAGGCCATCTGCGAGTTTCAGGGTATCCAGTTCAAGCTGGCCGACATGTGGACCCGCATCGAAACCAGCAAATTGCTGACCTACAGGGCCGCCTGGCTCAAGGACAACAAGAAGAGTTATACCATGGAGTCGGCCATGTGCAAGCTGCACGCATCGGAGACCGCCACCTACGTCACTAAAGAGGCGATGCAGATTCATGGCGGCTACGGCTACATCGCCGACTACGAAGTGGAGCGGATGTACCGCGACGCAAAGATCACCGAGATATACGAAGGGACGAACGAAGTACAGCGGGTAGTTATCTCGAAACTGCTCTTATCGTAACACCTGCGACTTTTATACTTGACACGTGTGTCAAGTACGGCTATACACGTCGCGGCAGGCATCAAAACTAATGAGGTGGTAGTGTGGAAGCAACCCGCGAGATATACTGGAACATCGGTCACGGCGTAGTTATTCCGATGTACGTGCTGGCCTTTGCCGCTTTTGCCTTTCTGGCGTGGGGCTTCTGGCAGCGCCTGCCGGTATGGCGACAGGGCAAAGCGCTGAACCGCTTTGACCGCTACGACGAGCGGGTTAAGCGGATGATTACCGAAGTTTTCGGCCAGATAAAAATCTTCCGCGTCACTGATGGCGGTGTGTTCCACTCGGTATTCTTCTGGAGCTTCCTGGTACTCTTTGCCGGCACCATGCTGGTCATGCTGCAGGCGGACTTCTTTACGCCGCTGATGCAGATCAACATCCTCTCCGGTGAATTCTACAAAGCATTCTCGCTTGCGCTTGACCTGGCCGGCATCACTGCACTTGTGATGCTGACGGGTCTATTTATCCGTCGTTTCGTGATCCAGCCTAAAGGTCTCGAGATCGTCAAGGACGACTACATCGTCCTGCAGCTGCTGTTCGCCATCCTGATCACCGGTTTTCTGGTCGAAGGGGTTCGTATGGCGGCCACCGAACTGCAGCAGAATCCTGAACTGGCGCGCTTCTCTCCAGGAGGGCTGCTGGCGGGGCAGCTGTTTGCCTCCATGACCCTCGGCACCATGCTGGTGACCCACAAAATCCTCTGGTGGCTGCACTTCGTACTGGTGCTCGGTTTTTTCTGCGCCATACCCTACACCAAGCTGCGCCACATACTTACCACCAGTGCCAATGCCTTTCTGGCTCCCTTCGAGCCCAAAGGCACCGTTGCCACCATCAACATGGAAGATGACAGCGTCGAGCAATTTGGCGCAGCTACAATTGCCGACCTGTCCTGGAAAGACATCTTCGACGCCGATGCCTGTACCTCCTGCAAGCGCTGCCAGGACAGATGCCCGGCCGCCAGCACCGACAAACCGCTCTCACCGATGAAGGTCGTCAAGCAGATCGGCGAACTTGCCGAAGGCGACCCGACCGGCAGCCTTATTGAAACCGTCAGCCAGGATGCCCTCTGGTCCTGCACCACCTGCCGTGCCTGCCAGGATATCTGTCCGGCCAATATCGAGCATGTTAACAAGATCATCGATATGCGCCGCAACCTGACCCTCATGGAAGGAGCCTTCCCCGGTGATGAGGTGAAAACGGCGGTCAACAACATCGAAGTCAACGGCAACCCCTTCGGTCTGGCCTACGCTGCCCGCGGCGAATGGGCTGACGGCCTGCCGGTGTCAATCATGGAACAGGACAGCGACGTCGACATCCTCTATTTTGTCGGCTGTTACGCCTCCTTCGACAAGCGTAACCAGCAGATCGCAAAAAATTTCATCACGATCTGCAACGCCGCCGGCATCAAAGTCGGCATTCTCGGCAAAGAGGAGAAATGCTGCGGCGAGCCGGTCAGAAAACTGGGCAACGAATACCTCTACCAGATGACCGCCCAAGAAAACATCGAACTCATCAAGGCCTACGAGGTCAAAAAGATCGTCACCACCTGTCCGCACTGCTTCAACACCCTGGCACGGGACTACAAGGATCTCGGTTTCGATATTCCGGTTGAGCATTACAGCACCTACATCAACACTCTGCTGTCAGAAAACAGACTCAATCTTGCACCGCAGCCGTTCAGTTTCACCTATCACGACTCCTGCTACCTGGGGCGCTACATGGACATCATCGAAGAGCCGCGCTCCATCCTCAAGCAGGCTGGCGGTGTGATCAAAGAGATGGACAAAAACGGCTACGACAGTTTCTGCTGCAGTGCCGGCGGCGGCCGCATCATGGCCGAAGAGAAACTGGGAAGCAAGATCAGCGAAGTCAGAGTCAGGATGGCCACCGAAACCGGTGCCCCGCTGCTGGTATCCAACTGCCCCTTCTGTCTGACCATGTTCGAGGACGGCATCAAGACCGGCGGTGCCGAAGATGTGCTGCAGGTGAGGGATCTGGCGGAAATCGTGGCTGAACGGATAACGGCTAAAAAGCTATAACAACACGGAGCAACGGAGCAACTGAGTAGATGCAGAAATAATAAAAAATGATGATAAAACAAAAATTGAAGTAGGTTTACCCAATAAAGTCTGGTTTTCCCCGTTGCTTCGTTGCTCCGTGTTTCAAAAGAATTTACTGGAGGTAATTTATATGAAACTGCTTGTCTGCATCAAACAGGTCCCGGACATGGAATCCCGCTTCAAGCCGGATGCCGCCGGTACCTGGTATACCGAAACCGACCTTGCTTTCCGTATGAACGAATACGACGAATTCGCCGTCGAGCAGGCGGTTCAGTTGCGGGAGAAACTGGGCGACGGCTGCGAACTGACGGTTCTTTCCATCGGCCCCGACCGGGTTGTCGAGGCCATCAAAAAAGCCCTCGCCATGGGGTGCGACAACGCCGCGCACATTCAGGACACCGCCGCCTCCTCGAAAGACTCCTGGCAGATCGCTTCAACCATTGCCGCCTACGCCAAAGACAAAGGCTTCGACATCATCTTCACCGGCATGCAGTCCCAGGACCGCGGATCGGCCCAGGTCGGCGTTACGGTGGCCGAACTGCTGGGGCTCGCCTGCACCACCACCATCGTCGGTTTTGAGTTCGATGGCGGAACGATAACCGCCAAACGGGAACTGGAAGGGGGTATCAAAGGGGTCGTTACGCTGAAAACCCCGGCCCTGGTCACCTGTCAGCTGGGGCTCAACGTACCGCGCTACCCGACTCTGCCAAACATCATGAAGGCCAAAAAGAAAGAGATTGCCGCCATTCCGGTTGCCGACCTGCTAAAGGAAGACGCCCTGGCAGCCACCGCCAGCTTCCACCCGCCGGCCAAAAAAGGTGGCGGCATCGTGCTGGAAGGGGATGTGGGCGAGCTGGTTGATAAAGTGGTTGCGATTTTGAAGGATAAGACGACGGTACTTCGATAATTCCTATCTCCCCCTCCCTTGACGGACCCTCTGGGGCCTAAAGGAGGGGGTTGGGGGGTGGGTGAAGCCGAAACGTGCTGATTTCATGGCAACCTCCCCCTCACCCTAACCCTTGTACGATACGCAAGGGTATTTAGGTTTGTTTTTGTTGTATGCTCCAAGTGCTTACTCCGGGACGCTGAGAGTAAGTAAGTCGGAAAGGTGAATCTGTTCCTAGCCCGAGGTCTTTGAACCTGTGGGGGAGATGAGATCCCTTTCTGTATGCTTTGTTCCCCAAGGTTGGACGGTATCTTAAGCCTCCTGTTCAGGATGAGCTTGCGTTTGCAAGGGAAACTGGAACAAAGCTAAACTTTAACGTATCAAGGAGCTGACCGTGAAAACTGTACTTGGAATCGACCAAGCAAAGAAAAAGTTTGATGTTGCACTGCTACGAAACGGCAAATACAAATCCAAGGTCTTTGAAAACAATCCAGCCGGATTTTCCTCATTGCTTGCCTGGTTGGCCAAACATGATGTTGCGACGGTTCATGCCTGTATGGAGGCTACCGGCTCCTACGGTGAAGCCCTTGCCAGGTTTCTTCATGAAGCCGGTCATTCTGTCAGCGTAACCAATCCGGCCCGGATCAAGGCGTTTGGTCAATCAGAGTTGTTGCGCACCAAGAATGACAAGACTGATGCTAAACTGATTGCTCGTTTCTGTGAAAAAATGGAGCCGACACTCTGGCAACCGCCACCAGCTGAAGTTGAATATCTTCGAGGTCTTGGTCGCCGTCGTGATGCGCTTGTCAGTATGCGTACACAGGAACTCAACCGTCAGGAGTCCTCTAACGATACGGTCAACTCATCCGTTCAAACAGTGGTGGAATGCCTGGACAAAGAGATCGAGCAGATCAGCAAGCTTATCAAAGATCACATCTCCAAACACCCTGGTCTTAAGCATAAACACGATCTGCTCAACTCAATACCGGGTGTCGGCCCATCAACCATCGAAGCAATACTCTCAGAGATCAACGCCTTTGAAGGCTTTGAAACTATTGAACAGGTTGTTGCTTACATGGGGCTTTCGCCAAAAGAGCACACTTCAGGTACATCAGTAAAAGGCAAATCAGCTATCTGTAAAATTGGCAATGCACGACTGAGAAAAGCACTGTATATGCCAGCATTATCGGCAATTATACACAATCCAATTGTCAAAGCCCTGTACGTCAGAATGAAAGCAAAATCGAAGAACGGTATGGTGATTGCCTGCGCTTGCATGAAAAAATGGGTGCATCTTATTTACGGTGTAATAAAAACCAACAAGCCATTTGACCCAGCATACACACTAAAAACTGCTTGACCCCGATAACGGTATCTCCCCCGCCAGGGGGGAGGGAACGTACTCTGTCCAAGGAGATAATTATGAAAACATTACTGATAGGCGAATACCGCGAAGGCAGACTGCTCGACTCCACCTACGAACTGTTTGGTTTTGCCGCTCAGATGGGCGCTGAAACCGCCATGCTGCTGGTCGGCAGCGACAGTCAGCTTCCGGCCTGCGGCGGCACACTTTATCTGGCCGATGCCGCAACCTGCGGCGAATACAATCCCGACCTGCACAAACAGCTGATTCTTGACGCCGTGCACAAAGAAAACCCCGATCACATCGTCTTCGTCCACTCCTCTTACGGCTGGGATCTGGCGCCGCGTGTTGCAGCCGCTCTCAAAATCGCCCAGATATCCGAAATCGTGGCCATTCAGGATGGCGCCTTCGAGGTCGGCTGCTGCAACGCCAAAATGCGCCGCTCGGTTAAACCTTCGACAACCAAAGCTGTCCTGACGATTCAGGCGGGAGCATTCCCGGTGCTGCAGCCGGGCGGCACGCCGAATGTCCAGAAAGTATCAGCAGCTACGGCTACCAACCTTCAATTCAGCGGCTATGAAGCAGCCGAAAAGAAAGACGTCGATCTGGGCAAAGCTGAAGTCATCGTCTCGGCCGGACGAGGCATCGGCAAAAAGGACAACGTGCCGGTCATCCAGGCGCTGGCAAAGGCGCTCGGCGGCGAACTGGGTGCCAGCCGTCCGGTGGTTGATGCTGGATGGGTCGAGCACAGCCATCAGGTCGGCACCACCGGTCAGACGGTCAGCCCCAAGCTGTACGTCGCCTGCGGCATCAGTGGTGCCATCCAGCACCTGGCCGGCATGAAAAAATCCGACTTCATCCTGGCGATCAACAAGGACAAGGATGCGCCGATCGGTGAGATTGCCGATGTGCTGGTGGTTGCCGACGTCATGCAGTTCGTGCCGGCACTGACGGCGAAGGTGGCCCGATGAACGGAGTCCTCGCCGGGATCAGGGTAATCAACCTGGCCGCCAATCTTCCCGGTCCGGCCGCGGCCCAGCGTCTCTGCCGGATGGGGGCCGACGTGGTCAAGGTCGAGGCGCCGTCGGGCGACCCGATGGAGACGTATCATGCCGGCTGGTACCGTGACATGATGGAAGGTCAGACCGTTGTCACGCTCGACATCAAGTCAGACGACGGGAAGGCCGAACTTGACCGTCTGCTCGGATCGGCTGATCTTCTGATCAGTGCCAGCCGTCCGGCGGCCATGAAGCGCCTTGGTCTCGACTGGGAATCACTGAGCGGGAAATACCCCCGGCTCTGTCAGGTTGCGATTATCGGCTTTCTGTCGCCGCGCGAGAATGAAGCCGGTCACGATCTGACATACCAGGCATCGCTGGGACTTCTCACGCCTCCCCATATGCCGCGTACCCTGCTTGCAGATATGGCCGGTGCCGAGCAGACACTCTCATCCGCACTGGCCCTGTTGCTGCAGAAGGAGCGCACCGGTGTGGCAGGTTATGCTGAAGTAGCTCTGTCGGAAGCTGCTGCTGCCTTGGCCGAGCCGCTTCGCTACGGCTGTACGTCGGCCGGTGCCAATCTCGGCGGCGGGATCCCCGAATACAACATCTACCGGAGCGCTGACGGCTGGGTGGCGGTGGCCGCTCTGGAGCCGCACTTCAAGAGCCGTCTGGAAGGTGAGCTTTCGATAGCATCCTTTGAGGAATATCAAGCCGCATTTGCCGGAAAAAGTTCTGCATACTGGCAGGAGTGGGGTGAAAAGATGGACGTGCCGATTGAGACGGTACAATGAATATGGCAGTAAGTCTGTATTTCGTAAGCTGGTGCAAAGAAGGGTTCAGACATGAACATTGACAGGCTTGACCATCTGGTTTTGACCGTAAAAAATCTTGAAGCAACGGTGCAGTTTTATGTTTCGGTACTCGGAATGGAAAAAGAGGAGTTCGGAGCGGGCCGTCTGGCATTAAAATACGGCGGGCAGAAAATTAATCTTCATCAGGCCGGCAAAGAATTTGAACCGAAAGCTGATCGGCCGACACCTGGATCTGCAGATCTCTGCTTCATAACCCAAACACCTCTATCTGAGGCGATGGAGCACGTTCGAAGCTGTGGCGTGAACATTCTGGAAGGTCCAGTGATGAGAACCGGTGCGGTGGGACCGATTAATTCATTTTATTTCAGAGATCCTGATATGAATCTGATTGAAGTTTCAAATTATTAATTTAGTGCCCTGCGCCAACGACTAAACAGCAGAGGAGAAAACCATGTTTATCGACCTTACCGAAGAGCAGAAGCTGATTCAGGACACAGCACGTGACTTTGCCAAAGCAGAGTTGGAACCGGTGGCGGCGGCACTTGACCAGGGGGATGACCGTGGCCCGCTGATGGCCAATCTCAAAAAACTTGCAGAGCTGGGCTTTATGGGACTGAACGTCAAGGAACAGTTCGGCGGTGCCGAGGCGGGGGTCGTCGCCTTCAGCGTGGCGATTACCGAGATTGCCCGGGCATGCTCCTCCACGGCGGTGACTCTGTCGGTCAACAACATGGTCTGCGAAGTGATCCAGGCGGTCGGCAACGAAGAGCAGAAGAAGGCATACATCCCGAAAATATGTTCCGGTGAGTATCCGGCCGGCGGATTCGGTCTAACCGAGCCGGGAGCCGGTTCCGATCCGTCCGGTATGAGCACCCAGGCGGTCAAAGACGGCGACTACTACGTCCTGAACGGTTCCAAGATATTCATCACCAGTGCCCCCTACGCCGGGGTGTTCGTCGTCTGGGCGGTCACCGACAGGGATGCACCCAAAGGGAAGGGGATCAGCTGCTTCCTTATCGAAGGGGGCACGCCGGGATTGGTCATCGGTAAAGAAGAGAAAAAAATGGGACAGCACGCATCGGCAACTAACGAGCTGATTTTCGACAACTGCCGGGTGCCGGCCAGTGCCATGATGGGAAAGCTGAACGACGGTTTCCGTATTGCCGTGGCCGAGTTGACCGGGGGGCGCATCGGCATCGGTTCCCTGGCGCTCGGTGTCGGTCTGGCCGCTATGGATTACGCCACCAGATATTCAACCGAGCGTACCCAGTTCGGCCAGAAGATCAGCAATTTTCAGGCACTGCAGTGGATGATGGCCGACGGCTACACCGAGCTGGAGGCGTCGCGTCTGCTGCTGATGAGTGCCGCCTGGCGCAAGGAAAACGGCAAGAGTTTTGCCAAAGAGGCCTCCATGGCCAAGCTGTTTGCCACCGAGTCGGCCAATCGCGCCTGCTACAGCGCCATGCAGATGCTGGGCGGGTACGGCTACACCCAGGATTACCCGATCGAGCGCTATACCCGCGATGCCCGAATCACCGCCATCTACGAAGGAACCAGCGAAATTCAGCGGCTTATCATATCACGGGAGATCCTTAAAAACCTGAGTTGAGGTTAAGGCTAAGGAGCATCATTGTTTCCCGACCTGAACTCTTAACCTTACCCTGTCTATTTAAAGGAGGATTGCATGAGTAACAGTAAACGAATTACCCTGCAACAGGCGGCCGAAGTGGTCAAAAACGGCTCCAGTCTCACCTTCTCGGGCTTCACCATCTGGCGGCGCCCCTTTGCTCTGGTGTACGAGCTGATCCGCCAGCAGCGGCGCGGCCTGCACCTGATCGAGGTCAACGGCGGCCCCCAGACCGAATTCCTGGTCGGCGCCGGTTGTGTCGACATCTGGGAGTCCTGCTGGGTCGGTCACGAACTGTACGGCAAGTACGGCGCCAACCTGTCGCGCAAAGTCGGCACCAGGGAGATCATTGTTGAGGATTACAGTCATGCGGAGATGATGTTCCGCTTTGCCGCTGCGGCCCAGGGAGCTGCATACGCGGTAACCCAGACCTCGCTCGGCACCGATATCCACAATCCCGAATATGACATGCTTGGCAGGGCCGGTAAACGCGACGGGAAAAAGATCGCCAGGCATAAATATGTCTTTACTGAAGACCCCTTCTTCGATGCCGGTTCCCAGGTGTTGATCCCGGCCGTTAAGGTTGATGTGGCGGTGCTCTGCGTGCAGCAGGTCGGCGAAGAGGGTACGGTGCGGGTCAACGGTCAGTATTACTCCGACCCCGAAGCCGCCCGCGCAGCCGACATCACCATCGCCATTGCCGAGGAGATCGTGCCGGAGGAGTACCTGCGGCGCAACGCCGACCAGAACACCATCCCCAGTTTTGAGGTTGATTACATCCTCGAATGTCCGTTCGGTGCACACCCGACCGGCATGTTCGGCCGCTATGACGTCGATGGTGCTTTCCTCAAGGATTTCTACGCCCGCACCCGCACCCAGGAAGGTTTTGACGACTTTGCCAAGGAATGGATTTTCGGACAGGATCACATGAGTTATCTTGAAAAACTTGGGTGGCCGCGCATGCTCAAAATGAAGGCCAACAGCGCCATGAATTACAGTCCTCGCGAAAAAAAGGGAGGGAAGTGATATGTCAGAATTCGCATCGCCCGAAGAATACGGTCTTGCCGACCTGCTCTGCTGCGCCGCCTCCCGCGAGGTGGCTGATAATGAAATAGTTTTCGCCGGGACCGGGCTGCCGATGGTGGCTATCATGCTGGCCCAGAATACCCACGCTCCCAACCTGAAGTTGATTTTTGAAGCCGGTACGCTGGACGGTCGTCCACCGGAACTGCCGACCTCGGTCGGCGACGCCCGCTGCGAGATGGGAGCCTCCCGCTCTTCCGGACTTAACGATGCCTTCAGCATCGCTCAGCGAGGTTCTGTGGATCTCGGTTATCTGGGGGGCGCTGAAGTCGACCAGTACGGCAACGTCAACACCACCTGCATCGGTGACTATCTCAACCCCGAACTGCGGCTGACCGGCAGCGGCGGCAATCCGGACATCAACTCCTTCGCAAAACGGACCGTGTTCATCATGGTGCATGAAAAGCGCCGCTTCGTGGAGAACGTCAGTTACATCACCAGTCCGGGCTGGCGGGTTAAAAAATGGCCGGGCGGGGAGTTCGTCCATCGCCGCGAGCTTTACGGCGCTGCTTTCCGCGGCGGCCCATCGGCGGTCATCAGCACCGCCGGCGTGTTCCGTTTCGACGAGACCAGCGGCCTCATGTATCTCGACACCTGTCATCCGGGCAAAACTCCGGAAGAGATACGTGACCTCTGTCAGTTCAATCTCAATATCTCCCGCGTCAAGGGTGAAACCGCTGTCCCGACCAGGGAAGAGCTGCGCATTATCCATGAGGTGCTCGATCCTGACGAGATATTCATCCCGAAGGTGAAGAAAGGGTAGTCAATGGCGGCGAAGAACGCCATGGAGGATTTCAGGCGGAATATCAGCTTCCATGTTCAAAAAGGAAGCGAAGGAGATATTCTGCTGGTTGCTCACCTGACGGATCATTTTCACGATATCCGGATGGAAGTGGCGGCCGATTTTGAATCGCTTATGATCGTTTCCGCCAGATTTGATTTCGTGCGTCATCCATCACAAGATTGTCCTGCCGTTGCAGCCCGGATGGAGCGTCTGGTCGGTGTTTCCATCGGCAGGGGGCTCAACCGCAAATTGCAGGAAACGTTCGGGGGGAGCGAAGGGTGCGGAAATCTGAGGGTCATGCTGCTTGGCCTGCTCCCGCTGGCCATGAACGTCAAGGCGGCCACCGGTTTCACCGACGAACAGGCAATGCTTGATTCAATCAGCGAACGTCTCACCGGCAGTTGTGCTGGATATCTGAAGCGTTCTTGAATAGACCGGCTATTGTGCTGAAGCAATGACAGGCGCTCTCGTATGGCGGGGAGTGCCTGTTTTTATACTCGTGGCTAAAATTAATTTGCATCATGGACAGATAGTCTTTTACAGCACACCTCTAGAAAGTAGAAAAATCTGTGCAGCTGGTTTCTATCAGGAGTCCGCAGTAAAATGAAGATGGAGTTGGATGAATTGTTGCGTGTCGGAGTTCAGAGGAAGATGCACGAATGATGACGGACATCGTTCCGAATATTTAGGGGAACGAATCCCCTGTTAACCTTCACAATGTCTTTATGGGACAAGGGGAGATGACGTGGCCAACACATATACGTCACTGCATTATCACATAGTGTTCAGTACCAAAAACCGCGAGCCATGGCTAGTTGCTGCCAAGGAAACCAGAATATGGGAATATCTCGGTGGCATTGCCAGAACAAATGGTATGAAGGCTCTAAAAATCGGCGGATATGACGACCACATACATATCCTGCTTGCGTTGTCGGCCACGGTTTCTGTTAGTAAAGCAGTGCAATTACTTAAAGGCGCATCGTCACGCTGGATTCATGAAAACTATAACGATATGACGGCGTTTGCATGGCAAGATGGATATGGGGCATTCACGGTTGGTCTTTCCCAGATAGCCGACACAGTGCGATATATCGAAGGGCAACGTGAACATCACCGAACTAAACCGTTTCAGGAAGAGTATGTTCATTTTCTTAAAAAGCATGATGTCGAATTTGACGAGCGATATGTGTGGGGTTGATTGATGCCCCATCGGGGCAATTGACGGTAGCCGTGGGATTCATCCCACGGGTTAAGGTGTCACACCCCATTCATCCGTCGCGTATGCGACGGGGGGATGCTGCATTGACGATCTGGTGGAATGGAACATCCGGGGAATAAATTCCCCGTCTACCGTCATACTGTCCCTACGGGACGAAAAAATATTTGCCCCATCGGGGCAATTGACGGTAGCCGTGGGATTCATCCCACGGGTTAAGGTGTCACACCCCATTCATCCGTCGCGTATGCGACGGGGGGATGCTGTATTGACGATCTGCTGGAATGGAACATCCGGGGAATAAATTCCCCGGCTACGGTCATACTGTCCCTACGGGACGAAAAAGAAACTGCTGACGCCGCAGGAATAAAAACCGCCCAAGAGGGTTTGTCAGGGAGATATGGATTACTTCTTCTACAATACTGACTCCAGAGCAATTATAGATAAGCCACGCCCACGATTTGGCGTACTCATTGACCGCAAATTTGCCGCTGTCGGCGGAGATCGCAAGAAATTCGGCGAACAACTTGGTAAACTTTTCCCGGAAGATATTCTCCTGATGTACGAAAATCTCGTTGGCATTGTCGCGGTTGGCAGGGTGATGGAATGTTGGGACGAAGTAAGTCACGGCGATTCTCTATACTACACAAAACGAGAAATGCAGCTATTAACTGGCGGAGCGTTTGAATATCGCATTGCAGTTGACTGGTTCATGGACCTTTCTCACTCACCGTTTAGCGTTCAGCAACTGAGACAACTTCTTGGATATCCGGGAGAACAATCTGCCATTTATTCTGCACACAATGCAACCGACATATATGAAGGTGTCGGAGCTTTGCCATTAAAGCCGGATGTGGGCGCGCGTCCGCTTCAGCGACATCAGAATGATGTTAAACAGATTATCCTTGGGTTCCTTAGCCGGGTAAGTAAAAGTAATCTGGAGCATTCAGATATTTCTACAGCTTCTGCCGAAAAGCCCAAACAGGGTAAGTTCCGTTCAAAGGTGGCTATTGGGGATCAGATTGAGATGTAATTTGTTGTTCTGTTGTGTTGTGATACTTGACTGTCACGTTTTTTATCTGCTAAAAAGACTGATTTGAATTCAAAGAAGGATGTATATCAATGCCGCATATCACCATCGACGAAGCCCGTTGCAAAGGGTGCGGACTCTGCACCATCGCCTGTCCGAAGACCCTTGTCAGCCTGAGCGAGACTCCTAACAGCCTGGGTTTTACCGTGGCTGTCTTTGCCGGCCCGGAAAAATGCACCGGCTGTGCATTATGCGCCGAGATGTGCCCGGATGTTGCCATCTCGGTTTTCAAGGAGTAGCGCATGTCAACGTCAGCCATAGAGAAACTGTTCGTCAAGGGGAATGAGGCGGTGGGGATGGCTGCACTTGAGGCCGGCTGCAGCTGCTATTTCGGTTACCCGATCACCCCCCAGAGCGATATTCCCGAATACCTGTCTCGCGAGCTGTCGAAACATGGAGGCACCTTCATTCAGGCAGAGAGCGAAATCGGCGCTATCAACATGCTGCTCGGAGCATCGGCTGCCGGTGCCCGTGCCATGACCTCATCATCCGGTCCCGGTATTTCCCTCAAGCAGGAGGGAATCTCCTACATGGCCGGCTCTGAACTTCCCGGAGTTATCGTCGACGTCATGCGGCAGGGGCCGGGCCTCGGCGGGATTGATGCCTCCCAGGCCGACTACTGGCAGGCGACCAAGGGGGGAGGGCACGGCGGCTATCGGATTATCGTGCTTGCGCCCAATTCGGTGCAGGAGATGTACGACCTGACCATGCTTGCTTTTGATCTTTCCGATATATACCGGATACCGGCCATGGTGTTGGCCGATTCGGTCATCGGCCAGATGAAGGAATCGATTATCGCCAATCCACGACCACATGTTGAGCTGCCTGAAAAATCGTGGGCGGTGCGCGGCAGGGGCGACGGGATGCCTCAGCATGTCGTCAAGTCCCTCAAACTGGGCGACGGCGAGATGGAGAAGCATCACTGGAAAATGCACGCCCGCTACCAGGAGCTTGCCGATAAGGAGTGCCGCTGGGAAGAGGCGGAGATGGCTGATGCAGAGCTTATCGTTACCGCTTTCGGCTCTACTTCCAGAATTGCCCGGACTGCGGTTGTCATGGCGCGCGAGGAAGGCATAAAGGTCGGGCTGATGAGGCCGGTTACGTTGTTTCCTTTTCCGAAGAAAGCCTATGCATCGCTGTCGGAACGCTGCAAGCACTTCCTTGCCATTGAACTTTCCACCGGCCAGATGGTTGATGATGTCCGGCTGTCTGTGGCCCGCGATGCAGAAGTGCATTTTTACGGCCGCCCTCCCGGAACCGGTTCGCTCCCCACCCCCGAAGAGTTGTTCGAACAGATCAAGAAAACTTGGCAGGCACTGGCCTGAACCGCTGAGGATATGACACTATGAAACAGGTATTCAGCAGGCCGGCGAGCCTCAAAGACGTCTCAACCCATTTCTGCCCCGGCTGTCATCATGGTTCGGTGCATCGACTGGTGGGCGAAGCGCTGGACGAATTCGGTATCAGAGGAGAGACCATCGGCGTCGCTTCGGTCGGCTGTTCGGTTTTTCTCTACGGCTACTTTGATGTTGACGTGATCGAGGCGCCCCACGGACGCGCTCCGGCCGTGGCAACCGGTGCCAAACGGGCACGCCCCGACCGGATCGTCTTTACCTACCAGGGGGACGGGGATCTGGCCGCCATCGGCATGTCGGAAATCATCCACTCGGCCAACCGGGGTGAAGATATCACCGTCATTTTTGTCAACAACACGACCTACGGTATGACCGGCGGCCAGATGGCGCCGACCACCATGCCGGGGCAGAAAACGTCCACATCCCCCTATGGCCGCGATGTCGGAAACGACGGGGCGCCGTTCAAAATGGCGGAACTGCTCTCTAATCTGGAAGGTGTCGGTTTTTCGGCGCGGGTGGCGCTCAACAGCCCGAAAAATGTCATGCAGGCTAAAAAAATGATCAAGACCGCTTTCCGCTATCAGGTTGAAAAGAAGGGATTCTCCTTCATCGAGGCGCTGGCAGCCTGTCCGACCAACTGGGGGATGAACCCGCTCGATGCCAATCAGCGGGTGGGTGAAGAGATGATCCCCTATTTCCCGCTGGGTGTCTTTCGTAATACTGCAAATCTTTGATCCGGAGATAATCATGCGCTACGATGTTTTTTTCGCCGGCTACGGCGGTCAGGGTGTACTGCTGGCCGGTAACCTGCTCTCATACGCCGCCATTCACGAGGGGAAGAACGTGTCGTTTTTTCCGTCATACGGAGTTGAAAAGCGTGGTGGTGCGGCCATGTGCACGATCGTCTTTGCCGACGGCGACACCGGCTCTCCGGTAGTCGGTAACCCCTCGGTGTCGGTGCTGCTCAATCAGCTCTCATTCGACAAATATGCCGCCAAGGTGAAGCAGGGTGGAATCTGTATTATCAACTCAAGCCTGGTGAATGCGGAAGGGGTTGAACTGCCGGGGATTGAAATGGTGCAGGTGCCGATGAATCAGATCGCCATCGACCTGGGTGACGTGCGGATGGTCAACATGGTGGCCTGTGGAGCATACATCGAAAAATCTGCTGCGCTGAAGAAGGGTTCACTGGAAGCAGCATTGAAGAAAGCACTGCCGGAGCGCAACCACAAGCTGATCCCGGCAAATGTAAGGGCGATGGAGGCCGGAGCACAAGCAGCCGGAAGGTAACTACATTTTTATTCCGAAAGTTTAATAGTCAGCGGCACTCGGCATTCCAGTTTGCCCGCTCTTTTGGATTTTCCGGAGGTGGCTGTGCGCAGGGGTTAGCGGCAGGAATCCTGACCGGAGGAGATGCAGCGGGTTTCGCTACGTGAGGTTTTACGGCAGGGGCGCGCAAACCCGGATACCTGTTCTGGACAAATCCTGCAAGCTGCCAGATGACCAGAACATTAACCACCGTTGCCGCAGATACGGCACCGGCAACTCCTATCCCGAAATAACAGAGAAGTTTTTCAGTAATACCGCCTGCCAGCATTCCGCATACGGCTCCTGCAAGCAGACCAACAACTGCAAAAAACACGAAAAAGCCAAGAGCAAAAAACGACCCGAAGCTGTCGGCATTATGGGAAACGTTAAGGTAGCCCCCAAATCCTACTACGGCACCCCACGCACCGCCGAGAAAGGGCCAGGATATGCGCGTTATCGTCAGGAACGTATCCCCGGGCGTCATGGCGTACTCCAAGAGGAGGGCGGTGTTTTGTTACTTCGCGGACGGTACTGTTATAGATGAAATTCAGGTGGCAGTCAAACGGGTCTGTGGGGATAGGCGACCTACGGACGAGCTATTGAGTTAAGTTTTTCGGACATGCGCTGGCGGTACTCGACGATGTCCTTCCGCAGGGATGCCAACCGTGCCATCTTTTCATCCACAAGATTTATATGCCTGTCCAGAATCTGCACCAGTGCCGGAATCATACGGTCTGTCTGCTTGGCTTCTCCGTAAGCGGTATACAGATCCTGCAATTCGTGGATCGTCAGTCCCAGTTCTTTCAGCTTGATAATAAAGCGAACTCGCTTGGCTATATCCTGGGAATAGAACCGGTTGCTGCCGTCGGATCTCGGCGCGGCCTCGATAATCCCGGCTTCTTCCCAGTAACGTAGGGTCCTGGTGGTGAGATTCAGACTTTTGGCCAGATCACCTATGGAAATCAGCTCTTCGCTCTCATGTGACTGGTTCATATCAGTTCCTTGTTCCGGCAATTCATGATGGAGCATAATTGCACCAGCAGGTGCTTTCTGTGCACCTCTCCCCCGTGGAAACGCACTAGTGCGACAGCAGCACCGGTACGGTAAGGTGTTTCAGGATATGGCGTGCGACCGGGCTTACTTCCAGAACGCCTCTGCGATTGGGGGCATAAGCACCCATAACCAGCAGGTCAATCTTCTGCTCACAGACATTGTTGAGGATCATATCGCCGATCGGGAAATTGTCGGCATTGACCTGGTCCGTGGCTACCTTCACCCCGTGGCATGCCAGTTGGGCTACGATCCCGCCGAACGGTTCTGCAGGTGTGTTCGATGTGCCGACCCCGATCAGTTTGACATGCTGCGCTTTTTCAAGGCAGGGCATCGCGTCATTGATGGCCCTGATCGATTCGCGTCCTGCCTTCCAGGCGATCATGACCCGTTCGGCAGCGCCGCTGAAGCTTCCGGCGTAGGGAACCACCAGCACCGGCCGCCCGCATATCAGCACCAGGCGCTCCGGCAGGTCGACCGGAACGTTGAGCGCCGGCGAAGAGTGGTTGGTCTGTCCGACGATGATCAAATCGGTGTAGTAGGCCTGCAGCGCGACAAAGTCGCTGACATTTGAACCGACTACGGCTGAATCCAGGTGCACCCATTCGGCATCGACGCCTGCAGCCGACGTTCTGCTTGTGAACAGCTCTTCGAGGCTGGCGCTGGCGCCCTTCTCCCCGATATTGCTCGATTCATAGTACGAATGGGTGGTCAGGTACAATCCGCGCAGGCGGGCATCATGCTTGCGGGCATACGAAACGGCGAGGTCGAGTCTGGCCGCGGCGGCGGATGAATTATCAAGGTGTACCAGAATATCTTTCAGTCCCATCGGATTACTCCTTGTACAAAACTCACAGCCACCGTTTACGGCGCTTGTAGCTCTTCAGTTCGCGGTAGCTCTTTTTGTCCTTGCCTTCGCCCATGCCGAGGTAAAACTCCTTGACATCATCGTTGGATTTCAACTGTTCGGTGGTGCCGCTCATGGCGATGCGGCCCCCTTCCATGATGTAGGCCTGATCGCAGATGCTGAAGGCCACATTGGCATTCTGCTCGACCAGCAGGATGGTGGTCTTCTCCTCGGCGTTAATTTTCTTGATCAACTGGAATATCTCCTGAACGAGCAGAGGTGCGATTCCCAGTGACGGCTCATCGAGCAGCATCAGTTTGGGTCGCGCCATCAATGCCCTGCCGATAGCCAGCATCTGCTGTTCTCCTCCGCTCAGAAAGCCGGACAGCTGGTTGCGGCGTTCCCGCAGGCGGGGAAAATAGTCGTAGACCAGCTCCTTGTCGCGCTTGAATCCGGCGGCATCCTTGCGGGTATGCCCACCCACGACGAGATTTTCATCGATGGTCAGATCCTCGAACACCCGGCGCCCTTCCATGACCTGGAAGATGCCTCTCCTGACGATTTCTTCCGGATCAAGGTTGTTGATCCGCTCACCCATGAATTCGATGGAACCGGATGAAATCTCCCCCTCCTCGGATTTGAGCAGGCCGGAGATGGATTTGAGCGTGGTGCTTTTGCCGGCACCGTTGGCACCGAGTAGAGCCACGATCTTCCCTTCGGGGACGTGCAGCGACAGCCCCTTGAGGACCAGAATTACCCGGTTGTAGATTACTTCCGCATTGCTGATGGTGAGCATGATTGCCTGCCTTGTCGGGAAAAAGCGGGGGGCCGGAGCCCCCCGTTACATCACAATGCTATTACAGTCCCAGCCACTCTTTTTTGCGGGCTGTTTCCACTTCCTGCACTTTGGTCATCTTGCCGCCCTTGATCACGTAAATCGTGCTCTTGGTGGTGGGGCGGTGGTCGGTTGCGGTGTAGGTGACCGGGGGTGTCAGGCCGCCGACATCGAAGTTTTTCATGGTTTCAAGTGCTTTCTTTACGCCCTCGCCGGTCAGCTGCTTGTTCTTGTCGGCGATTTTAAGGGCTTCAGCCCATACGATTCCGTAGGCCCAGCCGCGAACGTAGACAGTGTCGCGCTCTGCGCTGGGGGAGTGCTTCTTGTTCCAGTCGAGCAGCGCCTTCATGCCGGGGACGTTTTCGCCGTAGGCGGCGTGGGTGGCCATGCCGTACACGCCTTCAGCCGCCTCTTTGGCAAGCTTGGGAAGCGCTTCGGTCATACCGTAGTTACCG
Organism: Desulfuromonadales bacterium; assembly: GCA_037129245.1. GTDB lineage: Bacteria > Desulfobacterota > Desulfuromonadia > Geobacterales > Pseudopelobacteraceae > JACRCG01. The sequence continues at coordinate 9,711 of JBAXVE010000008.1, read as the reverse complement.
AGAAAGAATACGGTTTTGATGCCGAGTTTCTTGGCGTCCTTCAGCAGGTTGGCGCAGGGGGCGACGGTCGTCTGGATGTAGGCGTAGTCAGGGTTTTTCTTCTGCATGCTGAGCAGGTTGGAGGTTACGTCCTGTACCGGGGCAGGGATGATCTCTTCATGCACCAGTTCGATGCCCAGTTCCTTGGCATACTGACGACCGGCCTCGATGGGAGCCTTGCCGAAACCGTGGTTGGGATAGATGAAAGCCACTTTGGCGGCCCCTTTACCCTTCCAGTTCTTCTTGACGAAATCGAGGAAGCCGCGAATCTGATCGGAATAGCTGGCGCCGACGAAGAAGTTGTAGGGGGTCTTGGTCGGATCGGTCAGATGGCCGGAGAACGATGCAGAGAAATACGGTACCTTGTCCTTGGCGATGGTGTCTTTGAGCGCCTCGGTGTCGCCGGTGCCCCATCCGTTGATCATGACGACCTTGTCGGACTCGACGAATTTCTTGTAGGCCGCGTTGGCCTGGGGAATCTTGTAGGCATAGTCGACGTTGATCAGTTCGATTTTTTTGCCGTTGACGCCACCTTTTTCGTTAATCGAGGCGATGGCGTCCTGAACGCCGTCAGCAAAGGGTTTGCCGACGTCGGCCGTTACGCCGGTCAGGTCCCACAACCCGCCAACCTTGACTGTTTCTGCTGCGAAAGCTGTTGATGTTACCAGAAGTGCTGCTGCCAGTGATGCCAGAATGCTGCTTCGTTTCATACCTACCTCCCTTTCTTGTGTTGATACTGTCCCCATTGGATGTGCTGCCATGTCATGCATACCACGGTTGCTGCGGTTACAAAAGAAAATCAGTGCGAGAACGGATAGAGCTTCCAGTAATTCTTGATGCTGTGCCAGCGAGCCGCCATGCCAGCCGGTTCAAAAAGAATGAAAATAACTACGAACAGGCCGAAGACCAGCTCCTTCATGGCCGCAAGCTTGGAGACCAGCAGCGGGAAAGGGCCGGCCAGGGCCGAAGTCCCCAGCCTGAGCAGCTCCGGCAGCAGCGTGATAAACACCGCGCCGTAGATCGAACCGAGGATGCTGCCGAGGCCGCCGATAATAATCATGCCCAGATAGTCGATGGCCACCGTCACCGGAAATGTCTCCGGGGAGATGATCTTGGCCTGGTAGGCCATCAGCGCACCCGCCACGCCAACGTAGAAGGAACTGATGCCGAAGGAGAGCAGTTTGTACTTGAGGATGTTGACCCCCATGACCTCGGCCGAAATGGCCTGGTCGCGAATGGCCACAAAAGCCTTGCCGACTTTGGTGCGGAACAGATTCTTGGCAAAAAGTACGGAAGCTATCGAGATGGTGAAAATCAGGTAGAATATCCGTCGGTCGCTGTCAAAGGCGAATCCACCGACTTGTGCCACAGGGATTGACAACCCGGCTACGCCGCCGGTGACTGAATCCCATTTGACCACCAGGAACTCAACGATGAAGTGGGCAGCCAGCGTTGCCATTGCCAGGTAGAGCCCCTTGATCCGCAGGGAGGGAATGCCGACGAACATGCCGAAAAAAGCTGTCAGCAGGCCGGCCAGCGGAATGCAGACGTAGAACGGCAGATTGAACTTTGTGCCGAGGTACCCGCAGGAAAAGGCGCCGATGGCCATGAAGGCGGCGTTGCCAAGTGAAATCTGGCCGGTGAAGCCGGTCAGGATGTTCAGCCCGACTGCCCCGATGACGGCAATGCCGATGCGGTTGACGATGTCGAGCACATAGCCGGGGGTGTAGAGCGGCAGACTGAACAGTAGACAGAGGAACAGTCCCAGCATGACGCGGGCCGTGTTGGACTCGAAGATGGTCATGTCCGCCGAGTAGGATGTCTTGAAATCACCGCAACGCATAAAGCCTCACTTTGAAACCTGGTAAGCCTCCCTTTGGTATAGGGAGGTCTGGAGGGATTTTACACCCGTTCGATCTTCTTTTTGCCGAACAGACCGTATGGCTTGAACATCAGGATCAGGATCAAGGCGATGTAGGGTGCAACTTCTTTGGCTCCCCCGCCGACCAGCGGGTCAACAAAGCCACCCGACAGGTTTTCCAGGACACCGATGATGACGCCGCCGACGATGGCCCCCAGGATACTGTCAAGCCCTCCCAGGATGACGACCGGAAGAACCTTCAGCCCCATGAAGCTGAGTGACATGTCGATGCCGCCGCGGATCGTTCCGAGCAGGATACCACCCACCGACGACACGATGGCCGAAATGGCCCACGAGATGGCAAACATCTTCTTGACGCTGATCCCCATCGAGAGAGCGACCTGCTGGCTCGAAGCGGTTGCCCGCATGGCAACGCCGGTTTTGGAGTATTTGAAGAACGAGGTCAGCAGCGCCACCAGGATCGTGACGCAGCCGATGGCATAGAGGTATCCCTGCGAAACAGGAACCGGACCGATCAGCACCGGTGCGCTGGGGAACACTTCCGGAAATGGAATCGTATCGGTGCCGTAGAACAGCTGCACCAGCGCCTTCAGGATGCTCGAAAGGCCGAGGGTGACCATGATGACCGAAATCAGGTGCGAGCCGATCAGCGGCCGCAGGATCAGACGTTCGATGAGAATGCCGAGAATGGCAGAAAAAGCGAATGTGATCAGAATTGCCTGCCAGAAGGGAATCTGGTGTTTGGAGAGCAGATTGAGGCAGAAATAGGCGCCGACCATCAGGAATTCGCCCTGCGCCAGGTTGAGGGCGCTGCTGGCCTTGTAGATGATGACGAAGCCGGTCGCCACCAGGGCGTAGATGCTGCCGACCACCAAGCCGTTTATAATGAGTTGCAGAATGAAAGTGACATCCATAGTCGTTGCTCCGCTCAGACCGTACGAATGCTTACGGTTGTCTTGATGTGCCCGGTCTTGCCGTCGGGGAACGTGATGGTGGTATCGACGGCAACGGATTCCTGCCCTTTGCGTAATGCCTCGATAAGGTCGCCGTAGATCTGCTCAACCATGCTGCGCCGCACCTTCCCGGTACGGGTCAGTTCACCTTCGTCGGCATCCAGCTCCTTGTAAATAATTGCGAAACGCCTGATCCGGGCTGCTTCGGACAGATTGCTGTTAACCGTGGCAACCTCGCCGGACACCAGCTCGATAACCTCCTGCATGGCGGCCAGGTCGGCGAAGGTCATGTAGTTGAGCTTGTTGTCACCGGCCCAGGTTCCGACCACTCGGCTGTTGATGGCGATCAGTGCCGAAAGTCCGCCGTTGTTATCCGCCTCGACGACCGCTTCCGAAATATAGGGGGAGAAGCGGAGGCGACTTTCAACGAGCTGTGCTGCGCACCGGGTCCCGTCGGCCAGCGTCAGCACGTCGCCGACCCGGTCGATGACGGTCAGGTGCCCCTCGTCGTCAAGTGAACCGGCATCGCCGGAACGGAGCCATCCGTCAGCGGTGAGCACCAGAGCGGTTGCCTGCGGGTCGTTGTAGTAGCCCTTAAAAAGGCCGGTGCTGCGGGAGAGAATCTCGCCGTTGCCGTCGATCCTTATTTCGGTGCCGGGGAGCGGCGGTCCGACGGTTGCGCCATGAACGCCTCCGTCACGGTGCATGCAGGTGATGCCGCCGATTTCAGTCTGGCCGTAGAGTTGTTTCAGGTTTACGCCGATAGCGTGGAAAAAACGGAATACATCACTGCCAAGCGCCGCCCCTCCGGTAAGCGCCGTGCGGACATTGGTGAGCCCCAGGCGGTCTTTCAGAGCCCGGAACAGCAGGATGTGGGCGAAAAAACGGCCGATCTGCAGCGACAGCGGCGGTTGCTGACCCGCCAGGATGCAGTCGGCATATTTCTCGCCGATCGGCATGAAGGTGTTGAACATGAATTTTTTGAAGGGGGTCGAGTCCATCATCCTGACCCGCACGGTTGCGGCGATCGACTCCCACGACTTGGGGAGCGACAACATCAGGTGCGGCCCGATCTCGCGTAAATCGGCCATAGCGGTCTCCGCTTTTTCGGGAAAATTGACCGTGTAGCCGACAATCAGGGGTGCCGTCAGAGACATTACCTGCTCGCCGAACCAGGCCAGCGGCAGCATGGAAACATATTCGTCACTTTCCTTCTTGGGGTCGGCTTCGTTGAACGCCATACTCATGCTGATCAGGTTCCTGAACGTGAGCATGGCACCCTTCGGTTCGCCGGTGGTGCCGGAGGTCAGGCAGATGACAGCCGTGTCGTCACCCTGTCCAGCTCCGATCAGGGAGTCGTAGCACTCCGGATTCCGGGTGTGCTCGTCTTCGCCGAGGGCTATGACGGTTGCAAAATCGCTCAGCAGCTCATCCCGGTACTTCCGCATACCGCGCTTTTCCAGGTGGATGATTTTCTGCAGTTTGGAGGGACGCTCCGGCAGATCGAGGATTTTATCGACCTGTTCCTGGTTTTCGGCCACCACAAAACTGACATCAAACTGCCTGAGGGCCTGATCGACTTCGTGAGGGGTGGCGTCATGATACAAGCAAACTGCGATACCCCCCGCCGCCTGAGCTGCAATCTCGGCTATCAGTGATTCGGGGCGGTTGTGACTGATCACCGCCAGTTTGTCACCACGGCCGAAACCGAGCGAGTGAAGCGCAAGCGCCAGATCCCGCACCTGCTCGTGGTACTGCTGCCAGCTGCACGAGTCCCAGATGCCGAGCCCCTTCCGGCGCAGGGCGGCTTTTTTTGCTCCGAATGCAGCAGCGCTCGCTTTCAGCAGTTTCGGAAATGTGGCGTCGTTGAGATCGATATTCACCCTAGGACTCCTCCAGCTCTTCGTCGCCAAGATAGGCCTTGATCACGTTCGGGTCTTGCTGAACCTCTTCGGGGGTGCCGCCGGCGATTTTTTTGCCGAAGTCAAGCACGCAGACTGTATTGGATATGTCCATGACGACTCCCATGTCATGCTCAATCATGATGATTGTGATGCCGCGGGCCTCGTTGGTTTCGAGAATGAACCGAACCATATCCTCGGTCTCTTCCAGATTCATGCCGGCCATCGGCTCGTCCAGCAGCAGCAGTTTCGGCTCCAGCGCCAGGGCGCGAGCCAGCTCCACCCGTTTTTGAAAGCCGTAGGCCAGGGTACCGACGATGGATTTGCGGATGCTCTGGATTTCGAGGAACTCAATGATTTCCTCAACGTACTCGCGGTGACGGATTTCCTCCGCCTGGGCCGGGCCGTAGTAAAGCCCACCGGTGATCAGGCCGGCATGCTGGTGCAGGTGGCGGCCGATCATCAGGTTGTCGATAACGCTCATCCCTTTGAAGAGAGCGATGTTCTGGAAGGAGCGGGCAATTCCCAGTTTGGTCCGTTCAAAGGGGGCCAGGCGGGTCACATCCTGATCCTCGAAGACAACTTTTCCCTGCTGGGGGTGGTACAGACCGCTGATGCAGTTCAGCATCGAAGACTTGCCGGCTCCGTTCGGGCCGATGATGGCGAATATTTCGCCGTTCTGCACGTCGAACGACACCCCGGAGAGCGCCCGCACGCCACCGAAGTTGAGCTGAATGTCGCTGCAGGAAAGCTGAACCATCGATAAAACTCCTTCGGGGTGGATGAACTCGGGGGTCATTATTGATACAAACGACAGTTTATCTGCTCGTATTTGACGTAAAACAGCCGGAACTCAGAGAAAAAAACCATGCGTGACGACATGGGGGCAGCGGCTCACAAATAATTCCGATGCCCGAAATACCACTGTGCGCGCCCCATGTCAAACAAAAAGTTGATAATTCAAAAAAATGTTTTATTTTAAGTTGACATAGACGTAAGCAGAGCGTTAGATTCCGCCAGCATCAGGAAATGTACAGCTGTATAAATCTTTGTTTGCGAGGCCGGCATGAAATTACCCACTCTTGAGGATTCCCGGATTTCAGTCACTGGCCGGGTGGCAACCCTGACATTCTGCCGCAACGATGTGCGCAACGCATTGACCGGCACCTCTCTGATAGAGGACATTCTTGCTGCAGTAGAGTGGGTCAATCATAGTGACGGCATCTCCGTCCTGATCATGACCGGTGACGGCGCCGCGTTCTCGTCCGGCGGCAACATTCGGGAAATGAGGGACAGGACGGGTATTTTTTCCGGATCCGCCCAGCAGATTCAGGAGCAGTACCGGCGGGGCATACAGCGGATTCCGCTGGCAATGGAGGCGGCGGAAATCCCGATCATTGCCGCCATCAACGGACCGGCCATCGGCGCCGGCTTTGACCTGGCCTGCATGTGCGACCTGCGGATCGGCTCCACCGAGACACTCGTCGGTGAGACCTTCGTCAATCTCGGCATCATTCCGGGAGATGGCGGCGCCTGGTTTCTGCAGCGGCTGATCGGCTATCAGCGGGCGGCGGAATTGACGTTGACCGGTCGGCTGGTTGCGGCGGATGAGGCCTTGCAACTGGGGATTCTGCTCGAAGTCGTCCCTCCTGAACGGCTGTTGGAGCGTTCCGGTGAACTGGCGGAATCAATTGCGGCCAAGCCACCCCATGCGGTCCGCATGACCAAACGTCTGCTCAAACACGCCCAGAGAGGATCTCTGCTCGATTTCCTTGATCTCTGCGCCTGTTTTCAGGGGATGGCCCATCAGCGCCAGGACCACCGGGAAGCTGTCAGCGCCTTTCTGGAAAAACGGCCGGGAGTCTACACCGGCACCTGAACATAACCCTTTTATGGAACAAAAGCTCCAGCCAACAGGCTCTTAAACGCGATACTTTCTAAGGGCCGGCATCAAATTTTGAAAATTTCAAAATAATGTTTGACATAGTTTCTTCGGCGGTCTTATATTACCTTTACGTAAAATAAATACGTATTTTAGTGCCCTACAGGAGGCCACGCATGAGACCATATCCCACCCTCAACTTCGATCTAGGCGAGACCGCCGACCTGTTGCGCGAAACGGTCAAGGACTTTGCAGACGACGAAATAGCCCCCCGAGCCGCCGACATTGACCGGGAAAACCACTTCCCGATGGATCTGTGGCGCAAGATGGGGGATCTGGGGTTGCACGGTATTACCGTCTCCGAGGAATATGGCGGCGCAGCAATGACCTATCTTGAGCATGTGGTTGCCATCGAGGAAATCAGCCGCGCTTCGGCGGCGGTCGCCCTGGCATACGGCGCCCATTCCAATCTCTGCATCAACCAGATCTACCGCAACGCCAGCGAAGAGCAGAAGCGGCGCTACCTGCCCAAACTGATCAGCGGCGAGCATGTCGGCGCTCTGGCCATGAGTGAGGCCGGGGCCGGATCGGATGTCGTCAGCATGAGGCTGCGGGCTGATCTTGTGGGAGACCGCTACATCCTCAACGGCACCAAGATGTGGATAACCAACGGCCCCCACGCCAACGTCCTGCTGGTGTACGCCAAAACCGACATCAACGCCGGTTCCAAGGGGATCACCGCTTTCCTGATTGAAAAAGGTTTCAAGGGATTCTCTACCGCCCAGAAGCTCGACAAGCTCGGCATGCGCGGCTCAGATACCTGCGAACTGGTTTTTGAAGATTGCGAAGTGCCGGTTGAAAACGTGATGGGCAACGTCGGTGACGGCGTCAAAATACTGATGAGCGGCCTCGATTATGAACGTGCGGTGCTGGCCGCCGGACCGATCGGAATCATGAGGGCCTGTCTGGACGTGGTCATCCCCTACATCCACGAGCGGCGTCAGTTCGGCAAGGCCATCGGAGAGTTCCAGTTGATGCAGGGGAAGATCGCCGACATGTACAGCACCATGAACGCCTGCCGGGCCTACGTCTATGCCGTCGCCCACGCCTGCAGCGGCAAGAATGCCATCCGCAAGGACGCCGCCGGAGCTATACTCTACGCCGCCGAAAAGGCGACCTGGATGGCATTGGAGGCGATCCAGATTCTGGGGGGCAACGGCTACATCAACGAATACCCCACCGGACGGCTGCTGCGGGACGCAAAGCTGTACGAAATCGGAGCCGGCACCAGCGAGATCCGCCGCATGCTGATCGGCCGCGAGCTGTTCGCCGAAACCGCCTGAAACCACCACCATTCCTCTTAGGAGAACCGTCCCATGTCCATACTTTCCAGCACTGTTCGCCAGCATTCGGAGGAGTACCGTGCCAACGACGAATTGATGAAATCCCTGGTGGCCGACCTACGCGACAAGGTGCAGCGGGTCACGCTGGGCGGCGGTGAAAAGGCGCGCACCAAGCATACCGAGCGGGGCAAGCTGCTTCCCCGGGAGCGGATCCGTCAACTGCTCGACGTTGCCTCCCCCTTCCTGGAGCTTTCCCAGCTGGCCGCCTTTGGGATGTACGGCGGCGATATTCCGGCGGCCGGAATCATTACCGGTATCGGGCGCGTGGCCGGCATCGAATGTATGATTGTGGCAAACGACGCCACCGTCAAAGGGGGCACCTACTTTCCCCTGACGGTAAAAAAGCATCTCAGGGCCCAGGAGATTGCCGGAGAGAATCACCTCCCCTGCATCTATCTGGTGGATTCCGGCGGCGCCAATCTGCCGCAGCAGGACGAGGTTTTTCCCGACCGCGACCATTTCGGGCGCATCTTCTTCAATCAGGCCAACCTCTCCTCGCGCGGGATTCCGCAGATAGCGGTGGTAATGGGGTCCTGCACCGCCGGCGGCGCCTATGTGCCGGCCATGTCCGATGAAAGCATCATCGTCCGCCGTCAGGGAACCATCTTCCTGGCCGGGCCGCCGTTGGTCAAGGCCGCCATCGGCGAGGTGGTCAGCGCCGAGGACCTGGGGGGGGCCGATGTCCACTGCCGGACTTCCGGCGTAACCGACTACTATGCCGCCAATGACGGCCACGCACTGGCCCTGGCCCGCCGGGTGGTCGGTAACCTCAACCGGGTGAAGAGCCCGTCGCTGGCGCTGCGGGAACCGGTCGAACCGCTCTACCCGGCTGAAGAGCTGTACGGCATCATTCCCGGCGACACCCGCAAGCCGTACGATGTGCGTGAAGTCATCGCCCGCATCGTCGACGGTTCGGAATTCGATGAATTCAAACAGCTCTACGGTGCAACGCTGGTGTGCGGCTTCGCCCATATCTGGGGTTATCCGGTCGGCATTGTGGCCAACAACGGCATTCTCTTCTCCGAGTCGGCCCTCAAGGGAGCCCATTTCATCGAACTCTGCAGCAAACGTGGAATTCCGCTGATTTTTCTGCAGAACATTTCCGGCTTCATGGTCGGCAGCAAGTACGAAGCCGGCGGTATCGCCAAGGACGGCGCCAAAATGGTTACCGCCGTGGCCTGTGCCGCTGTCCCGAAGTTCACCGTCATCATTGGCGGCAGTTTCGGCGCCGGCAATTACGGCATGTGCGGCCGCGCTTACAGCCCGCGCTTCCTCTGGATGTGGCCCAACGCCCGTATTTCGGTCATGGGCGGTGAACAGGCCGCCAGCGTGCTGGCGCAGGTGAAGCGCGACGGAATGGAGGCGAAGGGAGAAACCTGGCCGCTCGAGGAGGAGAACGCCTTCAAAGCCCCCATCCGCGAGCAGTACGAAACCCAGGGGCACCCCTACTACGCCAGCGCCCGTCTGTGGGACGACGGGATCATCGACCCGGCCGAGACCCGTATGACGCTCGGCCTGGCCATTTCGTCCTCGATGAACGCACCGGCGACAAAAACCGAATTCGGCATTTTCAGGATGTAGCCATTATTCCCCATCCCCTTGCGGGAGGGGGTTAGGGGGTGGGGAAAGTTGCCATGAAATCACCATATTC
>JBAXVE010000079.1:0-14796 GCA_037129245.1 Desulfuromonadales bacterium | reverse complement strand
GACCAACCGGTTATGAGCCGGTGGCTCTAGCCAACTGAGCTATAGGCCCGTAGGGAGAGGAATAGTAAAGGAGGGATGCTCACATGTCAAGTGTTTTAGAGCGATTTTGGAACAGTTTTCAGCAGTTATGAGTGCTTCCGGGAAAGTCAGCTCCTGGCGAAGTGCGCTCATGAGGGAGGCGCAAGACGCTCCATCACTGTTTTTGAAGCGGCAATGACATCATCAAAGGAAGTCCCTTTCAACGCACAGACCAGCTTGTAATCGGGCGTGAACTGGTAAATTTTCGGCTCGTTCCTGATCATGGCGATGATCGTGTCAGGTGGAACCGGGGTGCGCGGGTGGAGCGAAAGCACTAACGTTTTACCGCTGCAGTCGATCTGCCGCACCAGCAGTTTTTTCAGCATCACTCGCAGCTTCATGATCTCGAACAGGTAGGAGGTGGCCAGCGGGTATTTTCCGAAGCGATCGACCATCTCGTTCTGCACATCCAGCACATCCTCTTCACACTCGGCCTGGGTCAACTTCTTATAGATCACCAGGCGCTGCCCGGCATCCTTCACGTAGGCTTCAGGAATGAAGGCCGGCACGTTCAGGTTGATCTCCGGCTCAACACGCTCCTCATACTCTTCTCCCCGCAGGCGGCAGATGGTTTCCTCCAGCATCTGGTTGTACAGCTCAAAGCCGATCTCGGTGACGGTTCCCGACTGGCGGCTACCGAGCATGTCTCCGGCGCCGCGGATCTCCATGTCGTGGGTGGCGATGCGGAAACCGGCTCCCAGTTCGGAGATGTCCTGCAGAATCCGCAGCCGTTCGCGGGCATCACCGCTGATGGAACCCTCTCCGGATATCAGCAGGTAGGCATAGCCCCGCTGGCTGGAGCGCCCGACCCGGCCCCGCAGCTGATAGAGCTGGGATAGGCCGAATTTGTCGGCATGATCAACGATCAGGGTGTTGGCGTTGGGGATATCGAGGCCCGATTCAATGATCGTGGTGCAGAGCAGCAGGTTGGTCTCGCCGTGCATGAAGCCCAGCATGACCTTTTCCAGCTCGTGTTCCCCCATCTGGCCGTGGCCGACCACGATCCTGGCCTCCGGCACCAGCTGCGCCAGCAGCTCGGCGCGTTTGGCAATGGTCTGCACCCGGTTGTGCACAAAGAAAATCTGCCCCCCCCGCCGCAGTTCGCGCAGCACCGCCTCGCGGACCAGCTCTTCGGAAAAGCGGGCCACAAAGGTCTTGACCGCCAGACGATCCACCGGCGGAGTGTCGATAATCGACAGGTCGCGGATGCCCATCATCGACATGTAGAGCGTGCGGGGAATCGGCGTGGCAGTGAGGGTCATGATATCCACCACCGCCCGGAAGGCCTTGAGCCGCTCCTTGTCCTTGACGCCGAAGCGCTGCTCCTCGTCGATAATCAATAGCCCCAGATCCTTGAAGTGAACATCCTTCTGCAGCATGCGGTGGGTGCCGATGATGATGTCGATGTTCCCCTTCTTCAGCCGTTCGAGGATATCCTTCTGCTCCTTCGGGCTGCGGAAGCGGGAGAGCACCTCCACCGTCACCGGGTACTCCTTGAGCCGCTCATGGAAGGTCTCGAAATGCTGCTGGGCCAGGATGGTCGTTGGCACCAGAATGCCAACCTGTTTGCCGTCCAGCGCTGCCTTGAAAGCGCCGCGCAGGGCAACCTCGGTCTTGCCGTAGCCTACATCGCCGCAGACCAGCCGATCCATCGGTTTGGAGTGCTGCATGTCGGCCAGCACATCCTGGATTGCAGACAGCTGATCGGGGGTCTCCTCCCAGGCGAAGGAGGCCTCGAATTCGCGGTACATCTCATCGGGGGGGGAAAAGGAAAAACCTTCGCACATCTGGCGTCTGGCGTAGATTTCCAGCAGCTCACCGGCCAGTTCCTCAATATTCCTGCGGGCCTTCCCCTTGGCCTTCTCCCAGCCGGCGCCCCCCAGCTTGTCAAGTGCCGGGTGCGACCCTTCCGGCCCCACGTAGCGCTGCACCAGCCCCAGCCGATCAACCGGCAGGTAGAGCTTGTCGTTGTTGGCGTATTCGAGCAGCAGGAAGTCTCCTCCCACTCCGCCGACGCTGATGTGCTGCAGGCCACGGTAGAGGCCGATGCCGTGGTCGATGTGTACCATGTTGTCGCCCGGCTTGAGCTCGGCCAGCGACGAGAGAATCTGCTTTTTGCGGACTTCTGAAATGCCGCGGCGTCTGACCCGCCTGCCGAACAACTCCTCCTCGGCAATCAGCACCAGCCGCGACGAGGGGAGTCTGAAACCTCGGGAAACCTCGCCGAGCAGCAGCGTGACGCGCCCATCCCCTTTGTGAATTTCACCGGAAGCCGTGGTGAATTCATCCCTGAATCCGGCCTCGCTGATACCACAGGGGATCCCGTAAGGGGTCAGCAACTGCTTGAGTCGCTCGGCCTGGGCATACTGGTGGCAGACCATCAAAACCCGCTCGCCGCCGTCAAACCAATCACGCAGCCTGCGGGCCAGCGGTGCCAGGGCGTGGCTGCTCTCCTTGGAGACGCTCACCCGCAGGTCGCCGTTGTCATGACAGGCAATTTCAACTGGCATCGCAGCAGGTGCCGTCTCAAGCGATATGCCGGAAAGTTCAAGGCGGCAGCAGCTGTCGATAACTGCCTCCAGTGCTTCAGCAGAAAGAAACAGCTGTTCCTGGGGTGAATGGGGCATTCCTGTGGCAACGGCTCTGGCTGCGCCGTTTTCAACTTCTTCAGCGAAACTGGCGGCAGCGTGACGGATCGCCTCAGGATCAAGAAGAACCAGCGTTGCCCCGCCGGTATAGTCGAAAATTGTTTCCAGACCGGGATGCAGTAACGGCTGCAGAAAATCGACTCCCTGGAAATAGATCGCGTTCTGCAGATCCTCAAGAATCAGGCGCCTCTTATTAGCCGGGATATCCAGGTTATCGCAGCGCTGTTTGAGGCGCACGGCACTATCGCCGACAATTTCTTCGGTCAGAAGCAGCTCGCGGGAGGGGAGCAGTACCAGTTCCTCCACCGGCTGCAGAGAGCGCTGCGTCAATGGGTCAAAGGCGCGGATCGTTTCGGCGGTATCCCCAAAAAACTCGATCCTGACCGGCGACGGCATGTTTGGTGGAAAAATATCCAGAATGCCCCCCCGCACAGCGTAGGTGCCGCGATCCTCAACCAGCGGGACATTGGCATAACCCATCCTGACCAGCTTTGCCAGCAGGTCATCCCGCTCAAAATCCTCACCTGCCACCAGATAGCAGGATGATCCGCCCAGTACGTCGCGCGGCAGAACCCGTTGCAGGGCCGCCGTAACCGGCATGACGGTTATCGGCGCACGATTGTTCTGCAGGCGGAAGAGCGCATTCAGGCGGGCACCGGATATGTCAGGAGTTGGAGATGAAGGAGAAAAGGGGGATGTATCCCAGGCAGGGAAAAGTACCGCCTGTGCGGAAACGGTCGAAAAAAATGCCAGTTCGTTGCAGAACTCTTCTGCTGCAGTCTGTGTTGCAGCAATCACCAGTAGATCGTCTCTGCCGCTGGAACACAGTTCGGACACCAGCAAAGCCGGAGCCGACCCCTTAAGGCCGGGTACCGTTATGCGCCGGGTACCGTTCTTGAGCAGTGCGGCAATATCGATTGTCTGGGGGATAGGATGATTCATGGGAAAATCACGACTCGAATGCTACGGAGAGTTGAATAGAGTTAATGCTTGCGGAGTCCCGCTTTCAGCTTCGGCTTTCCGCTTTCGATCACCACGCGAAAGGCGAGGTTCTCAGTACCAAGCCTGGCGGCAAGCAGCGGTTTTTGCTTTTCTATAGTAGCGGCTACTAACTCACGGGTTATCTTCTCAACTGGGAGATTGCATGCTTTCCGCGCCTCGCGAAACTCGTGAACAATCCGGTCAAGGTCGCTTTGCGATTCCTCGACATGCGGCTCTGCATTACGCTCACTACCCTTTCGCGCCCCTTTCTGGTGCAGATTGCTGATGAAGCGGTCACGGGAGTAGCGTCCCTCTTCCATCAACTTCAGGATTCTGTTCCAATGCTCCCGATAGGTGTTGAGACGGGCAACCAGCATGGTGAAGCGATGCTTGTACATGGTGTTATTGATTGGAACACCAGTGTAACGGCGAACCATTTTCTCCACTTCGCTCAACAGTGGCAGCGGTTCACGCTTTTCAAGCCCGATAAAATACTGCTCGTATTTCAGGATCAGCTCGCTCAATTGCTGGTCAAGCTTAACAACGTCGTCGGCAATCGCCATGCAGTAGCCTTTTCGGAATGTGCGGTTAAAACGGTTTGTTACTATATCCTAACTGACTCAGATGTAAAGGCTAAAAACTCCTTAAAAAGCATACGCTGTTGGTTTTATGACATTTTATGTCGTAATCATGAACCGCCGGGATTTTAATATCTGCAAGGTGCTTTACAGGTATCTTGATATTAACAGAACAAAAAGGTATGTTCACGCGGTAAAAAGAATGCTTACGGACATTTTGGTCAGGGAATACACTATGGACGACCAGCTGCTGCAACACGGCCTCGGATATGTCGATCAGCTTCTGGGAGGCCTTGAACCCGAGGTCAGGGTACAGCTGCAGCGTATCGTACAGGATTGTTTCCTGCAGAAGAATCAGTATGCCGCCGTCGTTGGCGCAGTTGGCGCGTCGGCTCTCTGCCGCACCTGCCGGGGGCAGTGCTGCATGAATGGCAAATACCGCCTGACGCTGTTTGACGCATTGATGTTCAGATTACACGATCAGCCGCTACGGGCCGATTTCACCCATAAGCCGCTCTGCCCTTTCGGGACGTCGAGCGGATGCTTGATGGAACCGGCGTTTCGCCCATTGGATTGTATCTTGTTTATCTGCGAAACGGTTGATGACGTACTTTCCGAGGATCAGCGGGCAGCATTGGCCGTACTGGAAGAACGGTTGCGTCACGGCAGGTTGTACGTGGAGAAACTGCTGCAGCAATCACTTGCAACACCGGTACTGTTATGGGCTGAAAAACTGTGATGCACCTTCATATTATTTTTTGACGAGGTTTCCTGTTTATGGCTACTACCAATGATGTAGTTCTTATCCATGTTGACAACAAGCCGGGGTTTTACGCCCGTATTGAGGAGATTGCGCCGGACCTGAAACCGGGGTGGTGGCAGGTGCGGCTGCTGGTATTGACGTTTCCGCTACAGGTTTTTACCTGGATTCTGGATGAATTTCAGCTTGAAGGGGCCGATTTTACGATGGGAGGAACGCCGCTGCGGCTTGAAACGGTAGTCTCACCGGTCGAGGTTGAACGCATGGAAAAGGAAAAAGAGGACCGGGAGCGGCAGGTACGCCAACGTCAGGAAGAGGGGGCTCCCAAAGTCATCTCCCTGCAGGATCGCAGAAAAAAATAACTCAACTGGAGCCGGTTACCACTAACAGTACGAAAAACGGAGACCCAGTTATATTCACCAATTCGGTGCTGAAGGACGTTCACCTATCAAAGATCTTGCCCGCCTCATTCCGTACCTGACAGCACTACGCCGGCGTTATGCCGGCGGTGTTGTTTTTCTGCTACTCACCAATGGATTTGCGTTGCTGATACCCTGGTTCATGAAGCTGGCAGTTGAAGCGCTCCAGCACCCCGGTCAGGCGGCTCTTTCGGCGGCGGCATGTTCTGCCGTGATAGTCCTGCTGGCCCTGTTGCACTGTGCCGCCCGGATTTTCTCCCGCACGCTGATTCTGAATGCCGCCCGCATCATTGAATACCGGATTCGTAACGACATGTTCAGTCAGCTGCTGCAGCTCGATCTCAACTATTTTTCCAGCAATCGCAGCGGCGATATTCTCTCCCGTTTTTCCAACGACCTGACCAATGTCCGTATGCTGACCGGCTTCGGGGCGATGAGCGCCTTCAAC
Source organism: Desulfuromonadales bacterium (assembly GCA_037129245.1). Lineage (GTDB taxonomy): Bacteria > Desulfobacterota > Desulfuromonadia > Geobacterales > Pseudopelobacteraceae > JACRCG01. Next base: position 8,884 of record JBAXVE010000079.1, on the reverse strand, counting down.
ACCCTGATCATCTACACCGCGACGGTATCAATGATGGTGCGCATCGATCCCTGGCTCACCTTCTGGGCGATCCTCCCCTTTCCGATCATGGTATTTATCGTAAAAAAGGTCAGCCACCACCTCTTTCAGCGCTCCCTGGAGGCCCAGGAAGAGCTGGCCCGGCTTTCAAGCCAGGTAGAAGAGAGCGTTTCGGCGGTGCGACTGATAAAATCCTACTGCCGCGAAGAGCATTTTGAACGTGTATTCGGCACGTCCCTGCAGCGCTATCTCGCCATCAATCTGCGTCTTGCACGGTTGCGCGGGATGGTAATCCCTGTAATCGCAGCTGCCACAGGGTCGGGAACCCTGATCGTCCTTTTCTACGGCGGCAAACTGGTCATGCATAACAGCATTACGCTGGGCGATTTTGTGGCCTTCAGCGGATATCTGGCCATGCTGGTCTGGCCGACCGCCGTGATGGGGTGGATTCTGACGCTGGCTCAACGGGGGGCCGCCTCCATGTCGCGGCTTGCCGGCGTACTGGGAGCTGAGCCGTCCGTAGCGGACACTCCCGATTCACTGCCGATCACCGCTCTTGATCAGGGCATTGAATTGCGCAATCTTTCATTTTGCCATGGCGACACGACGGTACTGGACGGGATAACATGCTCCATCAAGGCGGGCGAAACGGTGGGAATCACCGGAGAAGTCGGCTGCGGCAAAACGACGCTGCTGCACCTGATTGCCCGGCTGCTGCCCCTCGATAGCGGCATGCTGTTTCTGGACGGACGGGATGTGACCAGCATCAGCATTTCCAGTCTGCGCAGACTGATCGGCTATGTGCCGCAGGAAGCGTTTCTCTTTTCACGGACGATCGGAGAAAATATCGGATATGGAATGGCAGAGCCCTGCGACGGGGAATCGCTGGCGAGCGCAGCCCGGAAGGGCGGGTTTCTCGAAGATGTCGAGGGGTTTCCCCTCGGTTTTGAAACGGCGGTGGGGGAGAAGGGGGTCACGCTTTCAGGAGGTCAGAAACAGCGCCTGTCGATTGGACGTGCCGTTGCAACGGATCCCCGGATACTGTTGCTGGATGATCCGCTCTCTGCTGTCGATGCGGGTCGGGAAGAGGAAATTCTCAACGAACTGCGCAGGGTCTACGGCGGGAGAACGGTGCTGATTGTGTCCCAACGGGTATCGGTTTTCCGGGACTGCGACCGGGTGATCGTCCTCAAAGCGGGCAGAATAGCGGAAATCGGTTCCCCCGTAGAGCTGTCAGCCCGAGGAGGGTTGTACAGTGACATCTGCCGCCTGCAACAGCTGCGTAACGACCTCGTGCATCAGCCGGAAACGGTGCTTTCCGGAGCCGTGCAATGAGCGCGAACGGCTCCACTACCCGTCAGCGCTGGACAATCTTCCTGGTTCTGGCGCTGATGTACATTCTGGTTTATTTCTACCGGGTTTCGCTGGCGGTGGTGGCCGGCGACATTTCCCGCGAATTGAGGCTGACACCCGAACAGCTCGGTTCACTGGCCGGAGTTCTGTTTTACGTCTATGCTGTCGTGCAGATTCCACTCGGGCCGATGATCGACCGTTTCGGCAGCAGGCTGGTGATCAGCGGCTGCGGCGTGCTGACCACCGCCGGCGGCATCCTCTTTTCCCGGGCCGACTCCCTGGGGGACGCCATGACGGCCCGGATTCTGATTGGTGTTGGTACAGCATCGGTTTTGATGGCCACTTTCACGCTATTCGGTCACTGGTACAGCAGGCAGGAGTTTGGCAGGGTCTCCGGCTTAATGGTGGCGGTCGGAAACGTGGGTAACCTGATCGGTACAGCGCCGCTGGCGGCGTCTGTCGGTCTTTTCGGCTGGCGGCCGTCCTTTCTGGCCATCGGAATAATTCAGGCGCTGGTGACGGTGCTGGTTTTCTGCAAGGTGCAGGACAGGCCGTCGGCATCGATTCAGGCCGCTGCTCCGCCCGACCCGTCCGGGGCCCCGGCGGCAGGTATGCTGGCGGCCTGGCGGGAAATCTTCACGTCCCGTGATTTCTGGCTGCTGGGGATGATCGCGTTTTTCTGGTACGGTAATTATCTGGCGCTGCAGGGGTTGTGGGGTGGCCCCTATCTGATGGACGTGCTGCACCTTTCCCGCTCGGCCGCCGGCAACATGCTGATGTGTACCTCGATCGGCTTTATTGCCGGAAGCCTGGTGACCGACACCATTGCCCGCCGTATTTTTCGGTCGTACAAGAAAACCCTGCTGGTCGGCCAGGTACTGCTGGCGCTGCTCATGACGGCTTTTCTGGGGTGGGCAGAAATGCTTTCGCCGCCGTTTCTGGCAGTACTCTTTCTCGTGATCGGTCTGGTGGTGTCAAGCGGGGTGATGATCTACCCCATCATCCGCTCCATGTTCCCGCTTAACATCGTAGGAACGGCTCTGACCTCACTGAACTTCTTCGTTCTGATGGGGGCGGCGGCGACGCAGCAGATCATGGGACTGATAATAGGTTCGCAGGTCGGCTTGCGGGGAGCGGCAGCACCGGCGGCAGCCTTTCACAGCGCATTCATATTCCCGCTGGCCGGCCTGCTGCTTTCAATCGTCCTTTTTTCACAAGCCAGGGACTATCACGAGCAGGATTGATCGAAACCTACTCCAACTCTTCCCCCACCTCTTCCATTTCGCGAGTCATTTCGGCCAGGCCGGCATCCTTGCGTCTGAAAAACGTTACCAGATAGTAGCAGATGAAGTAGGAGGCCACGGCGGCGACAAAACCGACGATGGAGCACCCCAGCAACAGCGGTTTGGAATGATGCAGCATGATGCCCTTAAGTGACGCCCAGTCCAGATTCCGGATTTTCAGCTCTGGCACACCCTGCCCGCCGAGCAGCCATTTGCCGATTTTGTAGCTGAAAATCATGGAAGGAATCACGGTAATCGGGGAGTTGATCCACGTACCGGTCAGACAGGTCAGTTTGTTAAGGCGAAAAACAAAGGAGACGATCAGGGCCAGAGCGGTATGAAGGCCGGGTATGGGAGGGGTAAAGCTGATGAAAACGCCCACGGCAAACCCGGATGAGATATGACCCGGGTGGCTGTCCATTGACATGATGGTTTTGAACTGCTGCTTCAGTTTGTCGATTGATATCACGGCGGCCTCGATTGGCAGCAACTCTAAAGTCTGGGATGGATTTTGTCAAATTATCCTGTAACTCCATCCTGAAAAGAAAGCCGTAGTTCCCCCGGTAAGCAAACAAAAAGGCGACCATGCGTATGCATGAATCGCCCAGTTGTGAGAGATATCACAGGCGGTGCGCGCGGCGCACTCTACCCGTGTTTTCGTAGGGTGCGCCGTGCGCACCACTCAAACTACCTCAGCGTAAACCCCTGCACACTGCCATCCCCGTTTCTCAGCATCAACCTGCCGTCGTTCTCTCTCCATATCTGCTCATTGGCATGGTTAGTCGGCGCCGGGGCTGTCGTGTAGTCCGGTATCAGAGTATAGGTGACACCACCCAGCGTGACGATGACCGTGCCGTTATTCTGCTCGACCACATTTGATCTGCTGTCGGCGCTTTGCAGCAGTGTTGTCAGTGTCGTCCGGTCGGCCAGTGCCGGGTAGAGGAGGGTTCTTTCGCCAGTGGCTGTCGTGTAGCGCAGTATGCCGTTCAGGTTGTCAAATCCGCTTGCGCTGCCGGGTGAACTCTGTAGAACCCAGCCACCGCCGAAGAGGTAGCGTACGTTACCGGCCTGCAGGCTCAGTCTGCCGTTTTCCAGCAGTTGCGTCTGGCAGGTCGGGCAGACCGTTCCGATGCTGCCCACTAGACCTGCGAGGTCGCCGACTGCCGGTGCAAGGCGAGTGACCAGCCCCTGGGTTACGATTCTGATTCTTCCGTCGGCTTCAAGGGTGACGCCGTCAGGAAGTGATGGATTGATTTCTATCGCTCCGATCGGCAGGGTGCTGATGATGGTTCCGCTGGTGTCCCTGAAGCGGAGTGAGCCATCGTTCCTTTCTCCGGTGTAGCTGAGGCCGGGAACAGCTTTGACGATTGCTGATACTATGGCGTCACGCAGCGTTCTGCCGTCGCTGAAACGCGAAGGAGTACCATTCAGAACAGGTATCCAGGCCTGTTGGCCAAGTGAGGTGATGGACAGGATGCGATTGTCGCCGGTGCTGCCGCTGCCGTTACCGAGACGGATACGGCCAGGAGTGCCGTCGGAGTTGAGTTCAATCGTTTCGCCGGTCAGGAGGCTGTTGACGCCAAAGCCGACAGGTAAGGTGACGGATCCGCTGGTGACGGTTATGGCGGTGGGTGAGGCACTGATCCGGCTGTCTCTGCTGTCGGCGGTTATGCCACAGCCGCCGCTGGTGGCGACCAGCACCTGCCCCGCCGTTGCTGCGCTGAAGGTGGCGCTCCCCTGGATGACGATAAAGCTTGCTACTCTCTGGCCACCAAAGGTGACCTGCTGGATTTTCAGTACGGTACCGGAGGTGTCGGTCGTGATGGTGGTACTGCCGCTGCCGGGGATGGTTATCGTTACGGCATTCGACCCGACGCCGGGCAGGTTGATGATGGTACCGCTCTGCCCGTTATTAGCCAGGGATATTGATTGGCCGCTGTAAAGCGTGATCCTGCCGCTACCGGTATTGAAGCTGTCGACAAGGGGTGAAATGTATATCATCGGCGTCGGGGTGGGGTCTGGTGCCGGGGGTGCAGGTGTTGGTGCTGGAGTGGTTGCCGGGATAGCTGTCCAGATGGCGTAGAGCGTGGTATTGGCTGCTATGGCAAAGGTTGCAGCAGGTGCGTAGTTGGCGCCGCTGCCGTTGGCGGCGGTATTCCAGCTGCTGAAGGTGAAGCCGGTCTTGGTGAGGGTGCCACTGTTGGTTTTGACGGTGACGGTAGCACCTGTGGCGTACGGGCTGCTGGCGTCAACAGGAGCAGTTCCGCCGGTGTTGGTGTTGCCATTGTAGCTGACGATGTAGCTTAATCCGCCCGTGCCACTCAGAGCAATCGTGACATTGGGGGTGTTGACATCGCTGCCGGATACCCGCAGGCTGGCTGATTTTGCTCCGGTTGAGCCTGGGCTGAAGGTGACGGACACGGTACAATTGCCGCCGGGGGCAATGATCGGTGTTGTACTGCCGCAGGTGCCGCCTGTGCCGTTGCCCACATTCAGGGCAAACTGCCCGGCATCGGTGCCGGAGAGTACCATGGCGTTGACATGCAGGCGCGATGCGGCACCGCCGTTGCTGATGGTGAAGGTCTGGCTGGAGCTTCCGGACACCGCCACAGCACCGAAATCCTTGGCTGCCGGCAGAACCGAAATAACCGAATCACCAAACTGTCCGGCACGAACTGGCCATACATAGCGGCTAAAGTTCTTAAGGCCGCCGTTGATGTTGCCGACGAACATGTCTACGTCTCCCGCACTGCGCGCGACATCATTAACGGAGGTACTGGAGGACCAATACCAATTAGACTGAACTCCGCTAAAAGGATGGCCGGTCGGCAAGGCTGGAGTGGCGTTCTGCCGGTCAAGCAGGCTTTGCAGCTCTTTACGGCTGGGCAAGCGCCAGTCACCGGCCACGGATCCGTCGACCAGGGTGCAGTCACCATTCTTCAGGCTGTTGCTCCAGGTCAGGGCGTTTGGCCAGGTGAGTGTGCTGGTGGCGGAGCTGGTTCCTTTGGCAATACCCCCCACAGTGGCAAAGCAGCCGGCATCCTTCAGCCAGATCAGGCCGGTCAGGTCGTCAGTAACGGTGCCGGTGGAGGTGAGTCCGTCGCTTTGCTTATTGTCGATAAAACGGGGCGTGGGCCAGGCTGTGCCTTTTTGCAGCTTGCCGTCCTGGCCGGTGGCCAGCGGATTCGTTGCGCAAATAATGGAGTTTCCGTTCACATCCCAGCAGCCGGTCTGCCCGCTTTTGGGCAAGGCAATGGTGGCGGCCAGTCCGTAGGGTGCGCCGTGCGCACCGAATACCACCGCCATCACCATCAGAATTCTCAACATCTGCTTAAACATTGTGTTTCCCCCTTCGGTTTTAGAACTATACGTGTATGTTTATTGACAACAAGGATTATTGTCGTTACATTTAATCCATGAAAATTGAATTTGACCCCCTAAAACGGGATAAAACTCTTTTGGAACGCGGACTTGATTTTGCCGAAGCTCCGCTTCTGTTTTCTGGTTTACATTTCACCGCAGCCGCAGAGCGGGTTGATTATGGTGAATCCCGTTTTATAACAGTCGGAACTCTTCACGGTCGTGTTGTCGTTCTGGTTTGGACACCACGGGCTATATTCCGCCGAATAATTTCCATGAGGTATGCACATGAACGCGAAATCAGCCGATACAGACAACACCTGGGTTGACAAGGACGACGCACCGGAATTGACTGACGCCTGGTTTGAGCAGGCTGACCTGCGTAAAGGCGCCAAGCTGCTTCGTCGTGGTCGTCCCGTCTCTTCCTCTCCAAAAATATCAACTACTCTCCGCTTTGATGCCGTCATTCTGGAAGCATTCAAAGCCACCGGCAAGGGGTGGCAAACCCGGATGAACGATGCTCTGCATGAGTGGTTGAAAGAACATCATCCCGTTGTGTAGATGCGGTTGCTTTCATGTACGGATGAATCCGGTGCGCACGGCGCACCCTACCTTGATGGTCAATGAAACCCGGTGCGCATGGCGCACCCTACGCAAATATGTCCAATTACCGGCGTGACATAACTCCTGGCGGGACATGGTTCTTTACGGTGGTTACCCATCAGCGCAACCATCTGTTAACGCATGAATCCGTACGAACCGCTCTGCGTACCGCCATTACCACGACACGGGCAACCCACCCTTTCAGGATTGATGCATGGGTGCTGCTGCCCGACCATCTGCACTGTATCTGGACATTGCCGGAAGATGACCATGATTTTTCAACCCGCTGGAGCATGATCAAGCGCCTCACCAGTAAAGCTTTCTGCGATATTACCGTAGGGTGCGCCGCGCGCACCGGACATCAATCCGCTTCACGAAACCGGCGGCGGGAACTTCCATTCTGGCAACGTCGTTTCTGGGAACACGCCATTTCGTCAGAAGAAGATTTTGACCGGCATTGTGATTACATTCATTTCAATCCGGTCAGGCATGGTCACGCTGCACACGTTGCAGAGTGGCCATTTTCAAGCTTCTTCCGCTTTGCCGCAGATGGTCTGTATCCCACTGATTGGGGCGGCGAGGCAGCCACGTCCGCTAAAGCGGAGTACGGGGAGCCGATGTAAAACCCGGTGCGCACGGCGCACCCTACCCGGTTTTTGTGGGGCACACCGTTCAACACATCACCCCGTTTTTCCGTAGGGTGCGCCATGCGCACCAATCAACTTTCATAAATTTTCGCTTGGAGCACCCCATGAAACCTGCAATGTCAGCCATTGATGCTTCGATTCTTCCCAATCAAGCCTGCCAGGAACTGCACGACTTTTATTCGTTTCTGGTCGGCAAATACGTCAAGCGTCCTGCGACAAAATCTTTGACAACCTTTGGAACTGCCGGTGCATTGGCCGCTTCGCCGCTGGTCGGTATGTGGAAAGACCGTGACCTGGGCAACAGCAGCGATTTTGCCCGGTCATTGCGTGATCAAGCCCGGTAGGGTGCGCCATGAGCACCAATCAGCGATAAGCGGTGCGCGCGGCGCACCCTACGACAAAACCAAAGGGTCAAAGGGCCTACTGTCCGGCACGAACTGGCCATACATAGATGTTATTGCCCTTATTGCCGCCGTCGCTGCCGCCGCCGTCCATGCTCACGATCCACGCACTGTCCGTGCTATTAACGTAGGTACTGGAGGACCAATACCAATTAGACTGAACTACGCTAAAAGGATGGCCGGTCGGCAAGGCTGGATTGGCGTTTTGAAGGTCGATCAGGCTTTCCAGTTCCGCGATATTTGGCAAGCGCCAGTCACCGGCAACAGAGCCATCGTTAAGGCTGCAGGCACTGTTGTCTCCCTTCAGGCTGTTGCTCCATGTCAGGGCATTGGGCCAGGTAAGTTGGCTGGTGGCGGCGCTGGTTCCTTTGGCAATGCCCCCCACGGTATCAAAGCAGCCGGCGTTCTTCAGCCAGATCAGGCCGGTCAGGTTGTCGGTGACGCTGCCGTTGCCATTGTCCGTAAAGCGGGGAGTGGGCCACGGTTTGCCGGCCAGGATATTGCCATCCTGCCCGCTGGTGGTGCTACAGGGGGTGGATGCATTGGTGGCAGTATTCCAGCAGCCGGTCTGGCCGCTGCGGGGGAGTTGGATGGTGGAGGCTTCGGCACCGTAGGGTGCGCCATGCGCAACAATCGCCACTGCCACCATCACCATAATTTTTGAGACACGTTTCAGCATGTTATTTCCTCCGTTGGTTTATTGGAATGTGGAGCGGTGCGCATGGCGCACCCTACGAAAACTGGATTGCAAGGTGCGCCATGCGTAACGAACAGCCGATGAACGCGCAAAGCCGCCCCGGAAGAAACCGGAAAGCGGCTTTGTGAACATCGAAAAGCAGAGGCATTACAACGCACCCCTGCAACTGGTTGATTGACTAGACGGCCTGAGCGGAGTTGAAGCAGACGTGAGACGTGAGACGTGAGACGTGAGACGTGAGACGTGAGACGTGAGAAATTTTCTGACTAACTATTTGAAAGTCAAGTATTATTTCATCATTATGCACTCTTTTTTCAAGCAGATGCGCCATCGGGCCGGTACCGGCTTTCATAAATTTTTAATGGTGCTCTGTATACACAGTCAGCGGCAAAATGTCAACAATTCTAATAATTCTTTTGAAATGCGTAGTATGCACCAAGCACCTGTCAAGCCGAAGCAGCTGTACGCCCTACCCCACATCGGCAAATTCCCTCACCCGGAACTCAGCCCCCAGCGACTCCG
>JBAXVE010000078.1:0-15404 GCA_037129245.1 Desulfuromonadales bacterium | reverse complement strand
CTAGCTGCGGAAGATGCCCGGCTGATTGCTGAATATGTCACTCATGTCGAATTGAAACCACTTGGTTACACATTCCTGGTTTAAAGAGGCACTATGAAAAACCAACGAATTGCCGCTATTGATATCGGCACTAACTCCATACGCTGCATCATTGCCGAAGTGTCCAAAGAAGGAACCTTCAAAATTGTGGATGACGAGAAGGCCACGGTTCGTCTTGGTGAGCGGCTGGCCATAACCGGTGTCATTTCCAGCGAAGCCTCACAGCGGGCCGTTGAAACTATTCGTCGGTTCCGGCAACTGATGACCGGTATGAACGTGGAAGCGGTTGAAGTGGTCGCAACCAGCGCAGTCAGAACCGCCCTTAACGGTAAGGAGCTGGTGGCACGTCTGTCAGAAGAGCTGGGGCATGAGATCAAGGTCATTTCCGGCGAGGAAGAAGCAGAGCTGGCAGCCGCATCCGCGCGTTCCAACTTTGATATGTACGGGAAGCGCTATGCCATGGTTGACATCGGCGGCGGCAGCGTCGAGATCGTACTGGCTTTTGGCAATCATGTGGAAGAATTCTATTCCCTTGATCTGGGCGCTGTCGTAATGACAGATCGATTCCTGATGAGCGACCAGATCGATGAAGATGAATTGCGCAAGCTCCAGCGCCACATCAGGGCTAGCCTTAAACGCACCTTCACCGGTAAGAAAATATCAGCCGATTCCGTGATCGGATCGGGCGGGACTATAAACGCAATCGGCTTCATGGCCATGCAGATGCGCAAGGAAAATTACGCATCTATCCACGGATCTGAAGTGCTGAGATCCGAAATAGTCCACCTGCTGGCCATGCTGATCCACAAGGATTTGAAAGGGCGTCGGGCCATTGCTGGACTCAACCATGACCGGGCGGACATTATAGTCGCCGGGGTTGTGGTAATCGATGAACTGATGCGTTTTCTTGACGCAAACCGGGTATTGGTCAATGAACGCGGAATCCGTGAAGGCCTGTTGATTAGAGCGACGAAACGCCTGGGACTAACGGCGGCCAGCAGTACACCATCCTCCTGGAGAGATGCCGTCAGGGAGTTTGCCATTTCATGTCATGTCGATGAACAGCACGCCAATCATGTGACCAGCATGGCACTTTCCATCTTCGATGCCATGACACTGCCATTCGGAATGAAGAAACCGGAGAGAAAACTTCTTGAAGCAGCCGCAATACTCCATGACAGTGGCTATTTTATCAACTACGGAAGTCACCACAAGCACTCCTACCACCTCATCCGCCACGCCGATCTGTTCGGCTTTACCCCCCGCGAACGGGAGCTCATCGCGCAGATTGCCCGCTATCACCGCAAATCGCTTCCCAAACGGAAACATGAGTCTTTTCAAAATCTGAAGGAGAAAGACCAGATACTTGTGGCCCGGCTGGGGGGCATTCTGCGTCTTGCCGATGGCCTTGACCGTCGCAGAAGCGGCCTGATTCAGGGGCTTGCCTGTCATTTTGGCGGTACTACGGTGACGATCCAACTGACGGCAACCGAAGACATATCTGTTGAGATTTTCGGCGCTAACGCCAAGAAAGATCTATTCGAGAAGGCATTCGGCTGCGAGATTGTAATTGCAACGGCATGACCAATGGCTAATATTTCTTAAAAAATTATTGTATTCATCCAACCGTCACAATCTATTTACCCACTTGTAACGTCACCCTTCGTCAAATTGGCGTAAAATCTCCGTATTCAGAGGACCTGCAATCGAAGGTAGGCCGCCATGATGAAGGAGGTACTGAAATATGCCAATTGCCGCCGGTAATGATTTCTTCTCGCTTGACCAAAAGCTTTCCCCGGTCAGGATAGTGCTGTTCTATTCACTTTTTGGGCTTACATGGATTCTTTGTTCTGACATCGTTACAGCCTGGTTTGTTTCAGATGTGACCTTGTTTGAGCAGATCGCCATCGGCAAGGGAATAGCTTTCATTCTCTTTACCTCCACCATGCTGTATCTGCTGATTCGATTTTATGTCCGCCAGATCGGTGCTTCTCAGGTCACGTCCATCAATGCGGAGCAGGAAATCAAGAAACTGGCCTACTATGACCGTGATACCGGTCTCCCTAATCAGAACATGCTGATGGACCGCTTGAGCCAGATAATTGCCTTTAACAGCAGAAAACTTAAAAACACTGCCGTCATATATATCAGTCTGACCGGATTCAAGACAATTGTTGACGCTCACGGGCATAACGCCGGGCGGGAAGCGGTCTGCCGCATTGCCGAGCGCCTGGTCTCCAATTTGCGACAATATGATACGGTGGCGCGCATACATCGTGATGAGTTTGTACTTTTACTGGGTGGGACCGTTCTCGAAGGTGATGTCGCAATGATTCTCACCAAACTGAAGACTGTTTTTTTGGAGCCGGTCAAGCTTGATGTGGGGGAGGCAATGATTCCAGCCTGTTTTGGAGTGGCCTGCTTTCCCGCGGATGGTGTTACCGGAGAACTACTGCTTCAGCACGCCCACATTGCCATGAATCAGGCACGTCAGAACGGCGAACCATTCAAGTATTTTTCGGAATCCCTCAATCAAAAGGCGGTTGAGCGCCTCAACATTGAGACAGGACTTTTGCGGGCACTTGAAGACGGAGAATTTTTCCTCTGCTATCAACCTAAAATGGACATCAACGGAACCGATATCTTTGGCATGGAGGCTCTCGTGCGCTGGCAGCGGCCCGGTCAGGGAATAATTCCGCCCGACAGGTTCATTCCGGTGGCAGAAGAAAATGGTCTTATTGTGCGGCTGGGGACGTTTGTCTTACGGGAGGCCTGCCGTCAGAACAAAGCCTGGCAGGATGCAGGACTACCGAAAATCAAGGTTGCCGTAAATCTCTCCGCGCGCCAGTTGCGTGACAATGCGTTCGTGACTCTGGTCATGCAGATTCTTGCCGAGACGGGGCTGGAACCCCGTTACCTTGAACTTGAGTTAACCGAAAGTGCTCTGATGGGTGATTCCAGCGATACGGTTTGCAAGCTGCTTCGCCTGAAGGAGCTGGGGATCAGCATCTCTGTAGATGATTTCGGCACGGGTTATTCGTCGCTTTCATATCTCAAACATCTGCCGATCGATACGCTCAAGGTAGACCGCTCGTTTGTCCGCGACATTGTAAATAACGCCGATGATGCTGCAATTGTTGATGCCATCCTTGCCATGGCAGGGTCACTTAAACTGAACGTGATAGCCGAAGGCGTCGAGAACCGTGATCAGCTTGATTTCCTTCGGCAGCGCAACTGCCAGCAGGTGCAGGGATATTTTTTTTCCAAGCCGTTGGTGCCGCATCACTTTGAATATTTTCTGCGAACAGGAAGTTCTTCGGTTGCAACATCCGGGACGGTTGTGTTTGATTTTTCCGATGATCTTTCGTCGTTTGAAGGCTACTGGAGTTATGATCAACAGTCAGATTGGAACAACGTCTGGAACGGTTCTATCATAAGTGTAGATCATAATGGCGATAGCAGAATCTATAAAACCAACTACGGCACGCTTACTCTCTCCTTCAGTGGTCAAAAAGTATCCGGTAGTTACACGCACAACGACGGGTGTATCGAAGGAATTATTCAGGAAGGTCGCCTTACGGCTACCTGGACTCAGGCATTGAAAAAGCATTACGTCCAGCCTATCCCCGCAGAAACCGATGTAAAGCTGGACCTCTATTACACGGCACATCCTGCGGGGGAATTTTCTGAGCCTGTCAAACAACTGGCTGCGCCGGTTACGGCTCATGAAATTACCAGCGTCGAAGTTATTGGCGATATTGCGGTAAAGCCCGTACCAGTTCAGGCCGGCGACACCATACCGACTGTCTTGAACAGGATTCAGGATGACAGTACGCTCCTTGTAATTCCCGTTGTTGATCAAGGGAAGGTGGTCGGCATTATCAATCGCTCAACATTCATCGAGGAGCATGTCATCGGACGTCACGGTTTCGGATTCCACATAAACCACTCACGAAAAATCAGTGAACTGATGTGGCCGGTTGAATTGACTCTGGAGAGCAGCACATCTATCGAGGAGGCTGCCAAGCTGATCCAGAAGTCACGGCAGAGCATCACGAGGATGGACAATATCTTCGTGCTCACCAACGGGGAGTATGCCGGAGTAGTAGATGTCAACAAACTTATTAACGCCATTACAGCCATCAATTTGACCCTGGCAAAAGGGGCAAATCCTCTGACCGGACTGCCTGGTAACGAAAGTATCCAGCGCGAAATTAATGATCGGCTTCAATCGGGAGCAGCTTTTGATATCGCCTACATCGATATCGACAACTTTAAACCCTTCAATGACTATTACGGCTTCCAGCGAGGGGATGTGGTCATTAAGGCAATCGGAGAAATCATCTCTGAAGTTCTGGGGTCATCCGAAACAGGGCGGAGTGGATTTTGCGGACACATCGGAGGAGACGACTTTATCCTTATAACCAAAGCTCATCATGCGGAACTTATTTCATACCGGGTAATCAAAAATCTCGAAAGCCATTTACCGGTTTTTCACGGAGAGAAGGATTTTTCAGTGGGTGGCTACAGCGCGGTGAACCGTAAGGGGGAGACAGAAACTTTCGGCTTGATCTCGCTTTCCATCGGGATCGTCAACACCCACCTGACACCGGTAATTTCCTACGCGCAACTGGCATCAATATCGACTGAGGTTAAGAAAGCTGCCAAAAAAATTCCAGGTTCATCGGTAGTAATCAACAGGAGAAATATGGAGCTGGATCAGTGCGCTCCGGACAGCAATTTCAATGAAACACTCATTCCTCTTCAGATGTAGCTTTTTTCTTCTTCGTCCGCTTCCGATAAAGTTCGGTACGTTTTACAGCCAGCTCAATCAATTGCTCGTGGCTGCCGACTCCAGCATCGGTATCATCGGGTGTCCGCTGAATGTAGCTCCCGTCCGGTTGCATATCCCAGGCAGAACGCCTGTCATTAAGTTGGATATCGAGTATCGTGCGGATATCGCGGACCAACGCCGGCGACTCGACGGGACAAAGTACTTCCACCCGGGCTTCAAGATTGCGCTTCATGACATCGGCCGAAGAGATGTAATACTCTTCAGTCCCACCGTTTCTGAAGTAATAGATACGTGTGTGCTCAAGGAATCGTCCCACGATGCTGATAACGCGGATATTCTCTGACACTCCCTGGACTCCGGGGCGGATCCTGCATGTGTCACGCACGATCAGATCAACTGCAACTCCCGCTTGTGAAGCCACATAGAGTGCTCTTGCAACATCGCCGTCTTCAAGTGCATTAACCTTGAACTGAATCATCCCGCCGCCATGTTCTCGATGCAGTTGTATCTCACGCTCAATTTTCGACAGTAATGCCTTCTTGAGAAAACGGGGCGCTGTCAGCAGACAGCTGTATTTTCTGTGCGGCTTCATACCGGTCGTCAGGTAATTAAATAGTTCGGTCACATCGTTGCCGAGCGCCTCGTCGCTGCTTAACAGCCCGACATCACTGTAGATACGAGCCGTGTCGGCATGATAATTACCGGTACCGATGTGGACGTAACGCCGCAGTGCGTTAAAATCCCTGCGAACGACCATGATCACCTTGCAGTGGGTTTTCAGGCCGACGACGCCATAGGTAACATGAATGCCTGCCAGTTCCATCTGTCCTGCCAAACGGAGATTGGTGGCCTCATCAAAGCGTGCCTTCAACTCTACTACCACAGCTACCTGTTTCCCGTTTTTGGCCGCCGTAAGCAGTGCTTCGAGTATGCGTCCCTGACTGGAAGTGCGGTACAGCGTCATCTTGATGCCATGCACCTTGGGGTCAACTGCAGCATCGCGCAGGAACCGTTCTACCGACGTCGAAAATGATTCGTAGGGATGTTGCAGCAGCAATGAACCTGCATCGCGGATAATATGGAAGATATTACGCTGCGTATCCAGGTGAGGGTGGGTAATCGGGTGATGCGGAGAATCATGAAGATGGTGATAGTCGAGACGTGATAACTCAAACAGATCTCGCATACCAAGCATCTCGGGCACTTCAAAAACATCGGCGTGCTCATCTACATCCAGTTCCGCTGCCAGTCTCCCCCGCTGGAATTCTGGAATGCCATCTACTACTTCCAGTCTGACAATTGGAGCAAAGCGCCGCTCTTTCAACTCGGTTTCAATCATTTCTACCAGGTCGTCGGCTTCCTCTTCGTCAAGCTCGGTATTTGCATTGCGGGTGACCCTGAACAGATCACAACGCACCACGTTCATTCCGGGAAACAGCATGGAGAGATTGCTGATGAGGAGATCTTCAAGACGGACAAAGCGTCCTTTTCTACCGGGAACGCTGATAAACCTGGGTGTACCCGTGCCAACCGGTACCTTGACACGAGCCAGTTGCATGTCGATCCCTGATGAATGATTCAGGGTGACCAGCAGATTAAGCGACAGATTTGATATGAAGGGGAACGGGTGTGCCGGATCAATCGACTGTGGGGTCAGCAGGGGGTAGATGTTCTCCGCAAAATGAGTTTTAAGCAGTTTTCGCTCGCGGGCACTCATTTCACTGACTCTGCAAATGCTGATGCCTTCATCCGAAAGTTTCAGTAAAACCTGCTGCAGGATGTCGAATTTCCTGCTCTGGAGATGGCGATACACTTCATGGCATGCGTCAATCTGCTGTTGGGGTGTCAAACCGTCCAGGCTCAACTCGCGAATACCGGCACCAACCTGCTGTTTGAGTCCACCGATGCGTTTCATGAAAAACTCATCGAAGTTAGCACTGACAATAGCGATAAACTTAAGCCGCTCAAGGAGCGGTGTGCGCTCATCCTCAGCCTCATGCAGAACGCGGCGGTTAAACTCGAGCCAGGTCAACTCGCGATTCAAGTACCAGCACGCGTCAGAAAGATTGATTTCTGTCACATTCTTGGCTGACTTCCGCTGTTTTGCTGCGGGGGGGGCGACGGATCTGTTTTTCTCACTCACAGGCAGAGATCCAGAGACAGTTCCGTTGGCCGCACTCTTCAACTTTGCCGGTGGCAAAGCAGGGAACGTTGCCTTCCTGTTTCTGGATGGTTCTGACGATGTCGGTCTTTTTCACACCACCGACCTTGACACCTCTTTCACTGGCGATCTGCTTGATTTCCATAAATGTCATTTGTATCTCCTTTCCAATGATTTTTTTCCTATGAGGCTGCAGCAAATGTCGTGTTCCCATCGAACTGTGCCTGCGGCGAATCGAGGTGCAGAATGGTGCTGTATGTCTGACTGCTGTCAGGGGCGTTATCAAGGGTGAAGCAGCGTGCCATTTTTCCCATCAGCGACAACTTTTCCGGATCGGATATCATTGCCCTGATTGCCCTGACCAGATCAGCCGTGCTGTCTGCACGAAACACTGCGCCGGTCTCGCCGTTTACCATCAGTTCACAGGGACCGCCCGCATCCGATACGATGACCGGAAGTCCGGATGCCTGTGCTTCAAGCACCACGTTTCCAAAGGTGTCGGTAGCGCTGGGGAACACGAACAGATCGGCCGAGGCATAACCGCACTGCAGTTGCTCACCTGACAGATAGCCGGTGAACATGGCAGGAAAAGCGGCGAGAGCTGCCTCCATCTCTTCCCGGTAGGGTCCGTCACCGATGACTGCCAGCGCAACAGGTGCACCTGAAGCGACGAGTTCCCTGAATGCTTCGGAGAGCATCTCCAATCCCTTTTCGCGGGAAACACGGCCCACATACAGCAGGACAATGCTGCCAAGCCCGGAACCCCGATTTTTCCAGAAGCTGGAATTACGCATGTCAGGAGAGTAGACATCGGTATCAACCCAGCGCGGCAGCGGTTTCATCCTGTCTGCCGCAAGACCGTGCGAAACCAGCTGTTCACGTGTGCCGACCGAAGGCACCATCACCTCTTCCATCTGGCCGTAAAACCAGATCATGTAACTCCAGGCGACCTGCTCCAGGAATTCATCGTTAGTCAGGCTGCGCACGTACTGGGGGATGTCGGTGTGGTAGGTGCCGGCCACCGGTATATTCATCAGGCGGGCAATCAGCAGTCCCAGCAGGCCGACAGTACCGGGAGTACTGACATGAATACGGGTGAACCCTTCCCGTTCAACAAAGTCCATGACGTCAAGAATCGGAGGAAAATTGAGTTTCAGTTCCGGGTATTCCGGCAGCACAAAGTCACCTACCGACGTAAATTTCTTTACACCAGAAATCTCATTGCCGCTATTTTCACCGGAGGTAATAACGGTAAGCTCCACTCCACGACTGCAGGCGGTGCTGATCAGGCGCTTGATGGTGATGGCGACGCCGTTAATTTCATCAAGCGTGTCGGTAAACAACGCAATTTTCTCAGCCGGTTCCTTGAAGCGCATCTCAGGCAACGCTTTCGTGATGTCGCGAATCAGCTCTTTACCCTTATGCTGGTGATGAAATGCCAGATAATAGGGTGAAATCATACCGTGTACCAGGCCGATAGTACCGATGGTGTTGAGATACTCGAAAAAGCCGGCGTTGAGCGGTAGATTCATCAGACGGCTGCTATAATGGAATATCAGTCGGTTGGCCAGGCGACAGGTGACGGCAAATATTTTTCGGTTACTGTCACTGTTCTGGATAGACGCCAGAAACGCAGAGTCATTCAGCAGTATCCGGGCTTCCGAATCGAGAATCTCCTCAAAGTTTTTGCCCGAATGGTTGTGCGATGCTGGCAGGTTTTTGAGGACAAAGAGCCGTATTTTTTCGAGGAAGGAAGCTCTGTCGGCCCCTATATTGAAGAATCGGTCAAGCAGGGCGCTAATGAACGGAGTGGTGCTGCGACGGCGCATTCCCAGACGCTCCCGATAGAAGCTGTGGGCGATGCCGTACATGCTGTGTGCCATAGTCAGAGGCCCGCCATCTTCGCCATCGGCCCAGCTGTCACCGGATCTGATGCCGTCCATGAAGTCATCGATGGTTGGAGTCTCGTAGACAGTGGTATGCGCCCGTGCGATGAAGAGCCCCCCATGGTCGTCGGAACCGCCGACAATGCCCTTCATCCACGGCGTATCGCCGTAAGGTCTCAGATTATATGTGTTGGCCAGGCGATCGATTACAGCCTGATTGAGTGAGGAAACCAGACGCTTGGTAAACCCGTTGAAGCGGTGTGCACGGCAACCGTTCTTGATTTCAAACGTGGTAAAGAGCAGCAGCGACCGCTCCATAATCTCAAGGTTCAATTTTTCATTTTGAGCATAAAGCGGATGGGCGAGGAAATGGGCTATTTTCTCTGCGTGGAGCCAGGCAACCAGTTCGTAAATATTCTTACGGAGCTCCATAATCGACTTGAATTGCATTTCAGATATATGCAGCACTACAACGTGAACTTTGCAACCGTTTTCCGGAAAGTGAGCTGTAATTTCTGAGCTTATAAATGCACCAGGGAGGTGAGCTATTTCCAAGGCCCCGCTTATGGCATTATGGTCGGTGACGGTTACAAAATCCATTCCTCGCTCACGTGCAACCTTGTACAGATACTGCGGCGATGTGTAACTTTCCGGGACATTGAATTTGCGCATGGCCCAATAGGTGGGTTTGTTGGAGTGGCAGGAGTGGACATGCAGGTCAGCTTTATATGAGTTCATGCTTTGCATGTGTACCATAGTAATGTTACAGGCATATTGAGGTTGTGTAAATTTTGTGTAGAAATTAACTTCTGTCTCTTAAAACGTTACCTATGGGATTTTATTTTGTGTACAGTGAGGACATGAACATTTCCAGCCTGAGTGCTGCTACATACGGCAGCAATATTTTTCTCCCACGGTCTGTTTACCGGCTTATCGCCGTCGTCGTGCTGCTCGTGATGTTTCCGTGCACTCTGGTAGCAAATAATCCGGTTAAGACTCAGGTGCACTACAAGGTATCTTCTACGGGGCTGTCTATCGGTGAAGTTACCACAACCCAGCGTACGACTGAAGAAAGCGGGATAATCAGTATTCACTTTGAAACCAGGACCGCAGTCAGCGCTTCGTTTCTCTGGATGGGATATGCTCTTGATACCGTTGAAAAAGGGACGATTCAGAAAGGGGAATTAATCAGTTATTCCCGCAAAGGGCGTGAAAACGGTGCTGTCATCGATGTGGAAGGACACCTTGAACACTCAACTTTCCGTCTGGATGTTCGCGAAAACGGTGTAACACGCTCCATCTCGATCCCTCGCAGCAGTTATGATTTTACAACGATGGAGTGCCCGGAAGCCCGAATTGATTTTACGGAAAAACCCCGTGTCACACTGAAAGTTCTGGATGTTGAAAAGCTGGCCGTGGTTAGACGGGAATATCAGCTTGTCCGTACTGCACACTACAAGATAGCTGGAAAAGAATATCCATGCAGGGTCGTTGATTTTTCAGACCAGAACAAAAGTGCCCGCCGTTGGGTCTTCTGGGACGGTTCTGCGGTTGTGATGTACCGCCAGGATGGAAAGGGGGACAAAAGTTCGTATTCCGTACAGGCAACTTCAGTAAGCAGAGATTTGTAAAAATTACCCAACCTCCCTGAATAAAAAAGTAACACAACTTTTACCTGCCGAAAACATGTCTGTCACAATGTATGTGTATACTCTCGAATATGGATCAAGGACGCCACAGAGTGACGGAGAATACCTCCCAGGAGAGCCTTCGCACTATTTTTTCCCGGGTGGGTGTTTCATTTGCTTCGCGGGAACAACTTGCAGCCAGTCTGCCGTTTTCGCTTAACGATGTGACGGCCGGCTCTGAAAGTGAACTTCAGGCAGTTGTATGCGGGAACAAGAATGATGTTGATCTACCACAGACGATAGAGCAATCCAATTTCTTTGCCAACATGATAAAGCGGGCTGCTGCTGGGGAAGCGCCGCGCAGGGCTGTGGCTGATCTTGAGCATTTTCTGGCAGACAATCCCTCGCGAGTGTGGGAAAACAGCTGGGTGCGTTTCCCGCGCCGCAAGCTTTCACGCTTTGCGGGTGAGGTGCTGGAGAAAGACTTGCAGGCCGATAAGACTAATCCGTCCTCTGGTCCCCGTGCCGACGCGGGTCGCTTCCAGTTCAGAGATGCATCCTGCGAAGAGATGCTCAGAGTGCCGGTCAGCTACCTGATCAAACTGGCCCTTGCCGACGTTATTGGGTCACAGCAGATCCTCCCCGAAATTCTTCGCCAAACTGCTATTCGCCTGCTGGGCCATTACCTGAACGACAACACCTCTCCCGAAACGTTTTCCTTCAATGTTGTCTCGCTCACTCCCGCAACCGGTATGGGCAGGTCGATTGCGCGCGAAACGGCACTGCGCTTTCTGATGACGCAGCTACTGGTGATGTATGCCAACCAGGCTTTCGGCATTGCCGATTACGGTCAGAAAGCAATGGTCTATTTCGCGCCTCATCCCCCGCTCCGTCAGAAAGAGTTGAATGACTACGTTTCGGACAGTTTTTACCGCGACCTGTTCATGAGCCCCTGTCTTTCCGGGTGGGACAAGGGGGAAGACAAGTTTCGCTATATGCAGCTCTGTCATCAGGTCCTTTCGCGAAGCCAGTTCAATGCCATTGCCAAATTGCGTGATTCCGGCATCATATCCACTAACCTGGTGGTGCTCCCCAATCTTTCCAACATCAGCCTGGCAAACAACGGAACCCATATCAGCATTGGCAGCCGTCGCCTGACCGCGGCGCTCGCAGACAAGGGTTCCGGTTTTACTACCCACCACGAAAAACGTTTCGGTGATTTGGCCATTAAAATTTCAGAGCACTTTCTGCCGCTTTTTGTCGGTACCTACAGTGCAGCTCCTTATCGGTTGGCGTTCAATGATTTCCATCCCGAAAGAGCGCTCGGTTTCCTGCCGCATGAACTTGATTATACCCATTTACGAATGATCTGGCGGCGCTGGAAGAAGAAAGCAGACCTTTCCATATTCGGTCAGCCGCTCACCCCCTTTGGCCCTCAGCTTCTCGACAGGCTGTTCAGCACACTTTTCCGGTTGAAGGGCGATTTTGTACCGGATTTCCGTCTGGTCGATTACCTGGTTTGCCTGCTCTCAACTGAGCGCAGCCCTGGTCTGGACGGTCAGATAGGGAACAGCGAACGGTTAAGACGAGATCTGGCCGATATGGGCGTCTTTGACGAACAGATGTCGGTATACCTGCTGTATAAGCAACGTGAATTCTCAAAAATGGGATTCTCAGGTTTTGAAGGCAGATATTACAGTCAGTTCGGCAACTTTCTGGACGACATGGGACGGGCCGCTGACCTGCAGACGTTGATTACCGCGCAGGCTTACAAGTATATGGCGCTGGGAACACATCACGGCCACATACCGGATGGACCATCGCTGGAAAGCGAACGACGGCAGATTTTTTTCGGTACGGCCATTGGTATTCCCACTTTTTTCGTGCGTAGAAACAGCACCAATGCTTTCCTGTCAAAAATCCTCAAAAAAACAGAAGGCATCCGCTCCAGCCATCGCTATCCCGGATATCTGCGGGTGCAGGTCGGAGAATATCGTAAGGCTCTGGTGATGGTGTTGCGCGAGGATGCTGCCGATCTGATCGAACTGATGAACCTCCATGAAACAATCAACGACCTGGAAATGCGGATCAATGATCCAGACCGACACTCGGCTGCTGCTCGCCTTACTGACGGCATTCTCAGCGAAGTAAATGCTCGATCTCCACTTAATGTCAATGCCCGGGAATTCAACGCAGCCGCCGAACAATATTACCGCACGACACTTCGTCGACAGCACATGGATGAGGCCATTAATATTCTGGATCATGATTGCCGCACGCTCGACCGCGAAAGTGGAGCGCTTGATCAACAGCAACGCATGGCCCTGAGAGTAGTCCTGCAGGGGGACGATGCAAGCCGCATTGTGGAATCGGCCCGGCAGGACGTCTTGAACGATCAGGCCGACATTTCAACATTGCTGCGTCTTATGAATCTGGTGTTACTGACGGTGTACCACGATTCTGTAGCAGATTTCCCACTACCTGATTCTAACAGGAGTACCAAGAGTGATTCAACACCAGTATATCGAGCGGGATAGCGGTCGTGTGGTTACCGAACGGCTTTTCGGTGACCACATGGTTCGATTGCTTTACCATAGAGTCCGCGAGAGCAATCCGGCCCTTTTCGGAATGCTGACCAGCAGCCGTTCGTCTCATATTCTGAGTTATGTTAATTTTGACAGACCATTGTTTTCAAAACGCTCATTTGTTGCCGATAGCGGAATAGATCTGAAAGAATGCCTTGACCCGCCCGAACGTCTGGATACTCCCCGCAGAATATTCGAGCGAAAAATCCACTACCGCGAGTTTAGACCCATGCCGGTCGAACAGGACGCGGTCGTGTCTCCTGCCGATGCACGGGTGCTGCTTGGGTCGTTTCGTGAGTTTTCCCTGCTGTTTTTGAAGGAAAAATTCTTTTCATTCGAGGAATTGCTCGGTTCCGGCAACTCTGTCTGGCACAAGGCCTTCTTCGGTGGAGACTTTGCGGTTTTCCGGCTAACCCCTGACAAGTACCACTACAACCATACGCCTGTCTCAGGTGTGGTTGTAGATTTTTACGCCATTGATGGCAGCTATCACTCCTGCAATCCGTCTGCAGTCGTCAGCATGGCCACCCCCTATTCCAAGAACAAACGGGTGGTAACCATTATCGATACTGATCAGCCCGGCGGAACCGGGGTCGGTCTTGTGGCAATGATTGAAGTGGTGGCGCTGATGATCGGAGACATTGTCCAGGCCTACAGCAGTAAAGGTTATGACAATCCGCAGCAGATCAGTACCGGCATGTTCATTGACAAAGGGGTGCCCAAGAGCATGTACCGACCCGGCAGCAGTACTGACATTCTTATCTTCCAGGAAGGTCGTATTGATTTTGCAGCCGACCTTCTGGAAAACATGCGCAAGACTAATGTATCGAGCAGGTTCAGTAATGGGTTCCAGAAACCGCTGGTGGAAACAGATATCCGCGTCAGATCGCTGCTCGGCCGTGCCCGTACGTGTCAACATCGGAGTGAACCATGATGTTCGAATCAGTTTTTCTCGCAAGTGCCGGCGCCGTTCTGGCGATCTATCTCTGGTGGGGTTTCAGGGAACTGCCCGGTGAGAAATGGCAGTTTGTCGCCTCTGTACCGGTGACTATGATACAGGGAGCATGGCGGGGGATCAACTTTACCTGGTACGGACTACTTTCCGCCAATGCCTATCTGGCGGCGGTCGTAGTGCTGCTGGTTCTATTGGGATCAAGTGGCATTCCACCTGTTGCCACGTCCATTTTGGCAGCGTCCATGCTCTGCTGTTGCGTACCGGCATCGCGACTTGTTGCGCGAGCCGTGGAAAAGAAAGCCCACACGTTTACGGTCGGGGGCGCTGTTTTTGTCGGGATTCTGATCACTCCGATGGTGATCAGTATTCTTAACCGTACAGTAGGTGCAGCTCTGTCGTTTCATATACCGCTTATGTCTGCATACGCCGCCATCGCAATAGCTTATGCATTTGGCGAGGGGTTGGGGCGGATGGCCTGTATAAGTTTCGGCTGCTGCTACGGCAAGCCGTTGTCGGGCTGTTCACCTTTCATCAGGCGGATCTTCGGCGGACATGGTTTCATGTTTTTCGGCAACACCAAGAAAATAGCCTACGCCGGGGGGCTGGAAGCGATCGAGGTTATCCCCATCCAGGGCGTCACCGCCATTTTCTACAGCATCTGCGGCTTCATTGCCACGGTCATGTACCTGACGTCGCATCACACCGGTGCATTTCTGTTGGCCACCATCACCACCCAGGGATGGCGTTCGTTTTCCGAAACGCTGCGGGCCGACTATCGTGGCGAAGGGAACATTTCTGCCTATCAGATCATGGGGATCATCGGTGTGGCCTACGCTCTTGCCGCAGCATATTTTCTGGGGCATGAGCCTGCCGGAACGCCGAATCTTTCAGCCGGTTTGAACACCCTCTGGAATCCGTCCCTGATTCTTTTTCTGCAGGGCATCTGGCTGCTGATTTTTGTCTACACCGGCCGCAGCACGGTAACCGGAGCAACACTCAACTTTCATGTGCACCATGACAGGATCTGAAACCCGATCATTTCCCGTGATAAGACGACAGATAACGCTTACTTCTCTATCTGCCTGGGCGGTGACCGCTGTTCCCGCAGCCATTCTGACATACGGTGCCCTACGCGCCACCATCTGCAGGAAAGAAATCTGACCGTTAATATCAAAGGGAATTTCACATGCCCGGCCCCTACGCACATATCACGATGCTCTACGAAATTATGCAACCAGCCAGGTTGAACGCTCTCCATGTGACTTCTGCAGGGTTTCTCACAGCCCTTGTTGAATATTTCCGATTCTTTCGTAAATTAGTTGCAACTGGTTGAAACCTAAGCCCAATGCTGCTCT
>JBAXVE010000077.1:0-15752 GCA_037129245.1 Desulfuromonadales bacterium | reverse complement strand
CATAAATCAAATTTTTGCGACTATGCGAATCATGATCCCCCGCCCTCCCAGCATAGTCAGGCTTACAGACAATGGCTCAACCAGCCACATAAAGCCGTGTCTGATATCGCCATGCCTGACGCACTGCCTATGCTTCCCATCCGCCCCAATGGGGCTCCCATAAAAACAAATCTGTTCTTGTGATTACTGATAAAAATGAATATATTGAACGCTTGATTTTGTTCTTTTGAGAAATAATGCATTCACGAAAAAAGCGGGTATTTTAGCGGGTATCGTTTCATATTTTAGTCAACACAATACAAATTACTTTAGTAATTACAAAAGGTTATATAAATTATGCTTCTGATGATCGATAATTATGATTCTTTTACCTACAACATTGTCCATTATTTCGAACAATTGGGTGAGAATGTTCAGGTCTATCGAAATGACAAAATATCACTGGAACAGATAGCTGCTTTGGAACCGCACAGATTGGTTATTTCTCCCGGCCCCTGTTCTCCGGAAGAAGCGGGTGTCTCAGTGCCGGCGATCAAGCATTTTGCAGGTAAAATCCCGATTCTGGGAGTCTGCCTCGGGCATCAATCCATAGGAGCCGCTTTTGGAGGAGACATTGTCAGGAGTGTTTCGCTGATGCATGGCAAAGTCTCCCCGATAATCCACAATGGCTCGGGGCTGTTTAATGGCCTGCCAAATCCTTTTAGGGCCACCAGATACCATTCTCTGGTAATTAATCGGCAAACTCTTCCGGATTGTCTTGAAGTTACAGCCTGGGTTGAGAATAGTGAAATAATGGGTGTTCGGCATAGAGAGTTGCCGGTGTGGGGGGTGCAGTTTCACCCGGAATCAATACTGACAGAGCATGGCATGGATTTATTGGACAACTTTCTGTCAGTCAGTCGATGATATCATCTCGTTTAAACAGCCTATCTCCGCTCACGGGTGTATCGGTGTCATTTTTACGTTGACTTTAATCAGCAATAATTGCTACAGTACAAATCTAGCCGAGAACAAATTCAGGAGGAAGAAGCATGCAGTGTCAGACCGTACTTCCGGGCGCAGAGTGTACTTTTTGGGGAAAACAGGGGTGTGTGTTCCCTGATGGTTCGTGCCAGACAATAGATGAAAACTGTGAAGGATGTGACCGGGTTGTATCTGGCAGCATCGGACAGGTGTGCGGTGCATATCCGGCGCCGTCAAAGAAATGGATTGGTGGAATCTGTAACTTTGCAACCCACGTGAAAGTGGAGATCAAAGTTGACGATGCCAAGGTCAACCCGCTCAAGGCCTCGAAAAAGGCGTCTGGTGGCGGAGCCAAAAAGAAGAAATAGACTTTCAGAACTGGTTAGTTACGAGGGGGGATTTTCCCCCCTTTTTTTATACCCGGAGTTCCATACATGCCGACCCGATCTATTATCTGCCCCGAGTGCGGAGCTGTGGTTCACAAGTATCGTAATCCGTTTCCTGCGGTTGATATTATTATAGAAATGGGTGACGGTATTATTTTGATTGATCGCAAAAACGAACCCGCAGGCTGGGCGCTTCCGGGTGGTTTCGTTGATTACGGCGAAAGTCTCGAAGATGCGGCTCGCAGGGAGGCGTTTGAGGAGACGTCTGTAACGGTGAGTGACTTGAAACTGCTGGGATGCTATTCCGACCCGGAGCGTGACAGCAGACGTCATATTATTTCAACGGTTTTTGTTGCTACTGGCCACGGAATACCCCGTGCTGAGGATGATGCAAAAGGTCTTGACGTATTCAAGCTTGATTCGCTTCCGGAAACGCTTTGTTTTGACCATGCCCTGATTCTTAAAGACTATGCAGTCCTAAAGAGTCATATCCGACTATAAAAATCCCCGTTAAAAATCGAGCCGGTTCTGTCGCAACAATTTGAGAAATTCCCCCGATGGAAGCGGATGCCCGAAGAGAAATCCCTGAACCTGACTGCAGTTGTTGTCCTTTAAAAAATCATACTGTGCCTGCGTTTCCACTCCTTCGGCGATGACATTGAGATTGAGGCTGTTTCCCATTGCAATAATTGCGGAAGCTATGGCTGCATCGGTGCTGCTGAAGTCCACATCCTGCACAAACGATTTGTCAATTTTGAGGGTGTTGATTGAAAAACGCTTAAGATGTGCCAGTGATGAGTAGCCGGTGCCGAAATCATCGATTGATATATGAATTCCGAGGCTGCTGATCTCGGTGAGAATTGTTACGGCAAAATCAGGGTTCTGCATGATCACGCTTTCCGTAATCTCGAACTCCAGGTGATCCGCCGCGATGCCGGTATCCTCAAGAATGTTCCTGACGAGCGGCAGAAACTGTTTGTGCTGCAGCTGGTATCCGGAAACGTTGACCGCCACCCGTAGGCCGCATCCTTCCTCATCCTGCCACCGCTTGTTCTGAAGACATGCTTCTCGCAAGACCCATTCGCCTAACTGTACGATTAAACCGTTTTCCTCGGCAAGTTGAATAAATTCCATCGGTGACAATAATCCAAGCTCCGGGTGCTGCCAGCGTACCAGGGCTTCCATGGCAACAATCCGGCCTGAAGTTACATCAACCTTGGGCTGATAATAGAGTCGGAACTCGTTTTGCTCCAGGCCGCGCCGCAGGCTGTTGGAAATCACGAAGCGACGGGTGGAATTCTGATTCATCTGGTTGTTATAAAACTGAAAATTATTCCGACCCTGTGACTTTGCGTGATACATGGCAATGTCAGCCTTTTTCATCATTGACTCGATATCGGTTTCATCGTCCGGGTAGATGCAGCCGCCAAGGCTGGCAGTCACGAAAAGTTCGTGACTAAGCAGATGGAAGGGGAGTTGAAGTGCTTTGAGAATTTTTTCAGCCAGCGAACTTACATCACTTCTGCTACAGCTGTGAGCGAGCAGGAGGATGAATTCGTCTCCACCGATCCGGGCAATGGTATCGGTCTCGCGCAGCGCACTCTTCAGGCGTATTGCAACCAGTCGCAGCAGCTCATCGCCCACAGAATGGCCGAGTGTGTCGTTGATAATTTTAAAACGGTCGAGATCAAGAAAAATTACCGCAAATCCGGTTTTAAAGCGGTTTGAGATCGCTTTGGCCTGCTTGAGACGATCTTCAAGCAATGTCCTGTTGGGAAGGCCTGTCAGGTTGTCATGATGGGCGAGCGAGTGTAACTCCTCCTGAATCCGTTTGCGTTCGGTTATGTCGCGGCAGACACCCCACACAACGGTGGAACCGGATGCGCTGACGCCGGTTTTGAGACTCATCTCGACATCGACGGTCTGCTGGTCAATGGTGGAAAACAACACTTCAATGTTCTCTGGCTGCCCGGTGTCAAAAATTCTTACAAAGGCAGTTCGAAGAAACGGCCGGGTTTCGCTGCTGACGAGATCAAAGATAGTCTGCTGTGAAATAGTACTATCGACGCAGATCAGGTTGGCAAAGGAGTGGTTGGTATACAGAAGCATGCCGGTCTGATCCACACAGAATATCAGGTCGCCGGCCGAAGATATGAAGCTGAGCAGAGCGTCCTCACTCTCCTTTACCCGGCGCTTGTCCTTGCGGATATTGTCCATCAGAAAAGCCGCAATAAAAGCAACGGTGGCATTCATCCCCGCCACCCAGCACCACATGAGCAGCTGGAACAGAGCTGCGGCATATTGGGATGAATTTACAAACGGCATCAGAACCGTCGGTATCAGATGTACACTTTCGGCCGCCAGCAGGGCACCGTAAAGGGCCGCCCCGAGGGTTCCAATCAGCCAGACATCACGCTTGTCATCGAAGAGAAACGCCGATTCGAGGGAGATAAGCAGATAGACCGGCCAGAACCAGCTGACGACACCTCCAGTGAAATGAACAAGCACTGTCACAAAAAAGAGGTCTAATCCGATCTGAAGATGAATCAGGTAGGGAAAACGGGAGAGCGAGGAACAGCGGGCGCTCAGGACAACGTTATAGATGATTACTGAAACGACCGACAGTAGGAGGAAGATGGTTTGCTGTACACTAAAACAGTAACCGACTGCGCTGAAAGAGTAGCTGGTTGCCGCCACCACCGCAAACAGGGCCATCATTGCCAGCATGATCCAGCGGATGCGTGCCACGATAGCCACTCTGACGCAGCAATCATCCAGCTTTTCAAAGCTAGTGTTGCGCAGAGGGGCTCCTGCTTCGCGCACGATGTCTGACAAAGTGTCCACCCAGGCTGGATTATCCTGACGACTTGTTTTCATTCGGTCACCATACATTGTTGGATCAATGTTCTGTAAACTGCAAAGACGGCACGGACGCTATCAATCCTGACATGTGGCATTTTTTATAGAATAACTTCAGTCCGTAAAGTTCGGGGGGGGCCAGTTCATAGGATATATTGTGTCGCCAATAGGACAGTAAGCGTTCCCGTCCCATCCAGTCTGACTCGAGCGAACAGTCTGCTATCCGTCCATAGGAACGGGTGGCGGACTCCCGGGATGCAATCAGCTGGCGACCCAGTGTTTTCAAATCCTCGTTGCAGGCAGCATCACGCCGGCAAAGCCAGAGGGCGAACACGAACGGTAGACCGGTCCAGTCGAACCAGAGTGTGCCGAGGTCATACATATACATGTCAGTTCCTGACAGCGCAGCGCGCAGCGCTGCATCACCAATCAAAAGCAGTGCCGGATTATCCGCATCGAAGCTGACTTCGGTAAACGAATTCCGCGTAACGGTATAGCTGCATGAAGCTCCGTACAACTGGCTCATCAGGATTTTGAGAAGATTAACAGAGGTGGCAGACTCGGAGCTGAGTAGAATGTTACTTCCGTTCAGCTTTTCAATCGGAAATCTGGAGAAGAGCAGGACACTGCCGACTGCGCCGCAGCTGGATATGGAGATATCGGGCAGAATCAGATAGTCGTCGGGGTGCAGGGCGTATTCAATTGACGAAGAGGGGCAGACATCAATGGTGCCAGCTGCAAGTTTCCTGTTCAACTCTGCCGGCACGCCCGCGATAAAATCGTAACCATCACAGGGGAACAGCTCCATCAGCTGGTGATACAAGGGGGTGCAGTTTGCGTATTCTATCCTTCCGATGCGCAGCATCAGCGGGATGCAGCTGAATACAGCTTGTCAGCATCACCCTCCACTACACGGACCCCCTCGCGCTCCAGAAGTTCGCCCGTGACCTGCCAGTAGCGGGTCAGGGCACTGGCATATCCGACCAATGACTTGATCTGGTTGCTTTTGGCAGCTGCCAGATCATTCTCCACATCAAGCACATCTTTGGTAGTTGCCAATCCGACTTCGTTTTTACGAACAAAGGCGCGGTAACGTTCTTCAGCGAAGGAGCGCCCACGGTCAGCAACCTCAATCTGTTTAAAGCCCGTTTCTATACCGCGAATCGATGTTCTTACCTCGTTGATGGCATTTTCTTCGAGGCTGCGGATTTGCAGTGAGGTCTGCTCGGCCTTGAGCCGGCTTTTGCGGTAGTCGTTCTCGGCGGCATTATTGCCCAGCGGATAACTGAAAACCATACCTACGCTCCAGGCCGGGTAGTCAAAGGTGAACACTTTGTCAAGATTGCGCTGGTAGGTGTTGTCGAGGCCGGTCAAAGCAGCGGATGCAGTCAGCGAGAGATCTGGCCTCGTTTTGCTGTTGTAAACTCTGGTCTGCCGCTCGGCGATGTCCAGATTGTGCTTCTGCTCACGGATGTCAGGGCGTTCAAGCGCTTTGCGTATGGCTTCCTGCTCAGCTGCTTCATAACGTTCGCGTGACGGGAGGTCGGCTATCCGCAGTTCACCGGTCTGGGCTGGGAGCTGCAACAGCAGTTTCAGCACATCCATCTGGTCTTTTACGGCGCGCTCGGCGTCGATGAGCTCTTTCTCGCGGGTGACCGCCCCGAACTCGGCATTAAGTATCTCCATTGCCGGAAGAACGCCCGCCTTGACTCTGGCCTGCGTGTCGGAGAGGATTTTGCGGGCGAGTTCCAGTGATACTTTCCTTACCTCCATATCTTCGCGCAGGCTGTACAGTTTGAAGTATTCCGTCCGTACCTGGGCCACCGTGTTGAGCAGCCGTGTGTTGAAGTGTTCCAGGGCGGCAAACTTGGAAAGCCGGGAAACCGTTATGGCTATTTCGGTGGTTTCCCTGCCGGCGTTTCTGAGAAGCGGTTGGATAAGTGTTGCACCGAAGGCAGTCTGCCAGTAGTTCGGTTCAGGGATTTTGGCGTTGCTGCCGGTATAGCTGTTGTTGAAGTTAAGGGCAACAGTGGCACCGGTCCAGAGCAATCGGCTGATCGATGAATTGATCAGAAATGACTGAGACTCGTTGGCGATTCCGGTGGCTGAGCCAACGGGTGAAATAGTTGAATCATCATATTCGGCTTTCAGAGTCACAAGCGGATCATATATCGAACGGTTTCGACGTATGTCGGCTTCGAAAGCGGCTGGATTGTACAGTTCGGCCCGCACATCCAGGTTCTTTTCGACTGCCATGCGGATTGCCTCGCTCAAGGTCAGTGAGAGCGGTTCAGTAGCTGAATATGCGCTGACCGAGCAGGTAAGCATCAAAACCATAATGAGGATACGTGTAGGCACGTTGATTCCTTTCAATGAAACAGGGCGAGATCGTACGTCATCTCGCCCTTATACCACACTTTTTATCAGAAATTAATCCCTGTTTTCAATATAGTCTGCATATTCATCAGCCGACATTGTCCCTTTGAGTTCATCTGGGTCATCCAGCGAAATTTCAGCAAGCCATCCGGCATCGTAGGGGTCGTCGTTCATCAATTCGGGATTTTCCACAAGTTCATGATTTGCATGCAGCACCGTACCGCTGAATGGAGCATATATTTCGGCCACCGTTTTCCGGGCCTCAACTGAACCGATCGAATCGTCCTGTTCCAGCTCATCCCCTTCATCCGGTAGCTCTACGCCGCTGATCGTCCCCAGTTCCTCCTGGGCAAAATCGGTCAGGCCGATTACAGCAACCGAACCGTCATGCTCTACCCTGATCCAGATATGCTCCTTCGAATATCTCAGTTCGTCAGGAAAGTCCATACATCTACTCCAGCACGATCCGCTCAAGAAACGATGTATCGATATCACCCTGGATAAAGTCCTTGTGGGCCATGATGCGTTTGTGGAAAAAAATGGTGGTTTTAATTCCTTCAACTCTGAATTCATCCAGCGCCCGTGCCATCCGCTTGATGGCGTCCTCGCGCGTATCTGCATGGACAATGAGCTTGCCAATCAGCGAATCATAATGCGGAACCACGGAATACTGGTCGTACACAAAAGAGTCAACCCGTACACCAAGTCCCCCCGGCGGATGGTAGGCGGTTATTTTTCCAGGACTGGGAGTAAATTTGAAAGGGTCCTCGGCGTTGATACGGCATTCGATCGCGTGCCCCCTGATCTGGATGTCCTCCTGCTTGTAACGCAACGGGAGCCCGGCCGCTGACCTGATCTGCTCGCGAACGATATCGACGCCCGTTACCATCTCGGTGACCGGGTGCTCAACCTGTACTCGGGTGTTCATTTCCATGAAGTAAAAATTATTGTTCTTGTCGACGAGGAACTCAATGGTGCCGACGCTGTTGTAACCAACAGCTGCTGCGGCCCTGACGGCGGCGTCACCCATCGCTTTCCTGATTTCAGGAGTTACGACAGTCGAAGGCGCTTCCTCGATCAGTTTCTGGTGCCGGCGCTGAATAGAGCAGTCACGCTCGCCAAGATGGATTACATTGCCATGCTTGTCGGCCATGATCTGGATCTCAACGTGGCGTGGCTGTTCACAATATTTTTCGATATACACTTCCGGATTGCCGAAGCCTGCCTGAGCTTCGGCACGTGCAGTAGCAAAGGCATTGGGCAGTGTTGCCTGGGAATGTACAATCTTCATGCCGCGACCGCCTCCGCCGGCGGTTGCCTTGATAATTACCGGGAAACCTATTTCTTTGGCAATTTTGACCGCTTCTTCGACGGAGTGAACTCCCTCTTTCGTGCCGGGGAGTATGGGGACATTCTGTTTGATGACCGCCTGGCGTGCGCTGATCTTGTCGCCCATGATCCGCATACTTTCTGCAGAGGGTCCGATGAAGGTAATGCCGCACTTTTCACAGACATCGGCAAAGGTGGCGTTTTCCGAAAGAAAACCGTAGCCGGGATGAATCGCTTCGGCATCGGTCAGTTCGGCGGCGCTGATGATGGCATTAATGTTAAGGTAGCTCAGTGCGCTGGAGGCCGGCCCGATGCAGACACTTTCATCGGCCAGTTTGACATGCAGCGAATGGATGTCGGGCTGGGAGTAGACGGCCACGGTCTTGATGCCCATCTCTTTGCAGGCCCGTATGACCCTGACGGCGATTTCGCCGCGATTGGCGATCAGTACTTTATGGAACATGAGGTAGACCCCTCTGGTATCGGTAAATTACAGTTTCTGGATTATGAACAGCGGATCTCCGAATTCTACTGCCTGGGCGTTCTCCTTGCAAATTTTGACAATCTTGCACTTGCACTCGGCCTCGATCTCATTCATCAGCTTCATGGCCTCGACGATGCAAAGAACCTGCCCCTTTTCTACTACCTGTCCGATTTCCACGTAGGCTGCCGCCTCAGGTGAGGGGGCGCGGTAGAAAGTGCCGACTATCGGTGAATTCAGGGTGTCACCACCTTCGCCGGCTGCGGTGGCCGGGGCGGGTGATGGTGCCGATGCTGCGGAAGATGGCACTACAGCCGGGGAGGGTGCAAACTGGGGGGCCGCAAATGTCTGCACGGGAGCACCCATCTGGATGTACTCCGGTTTATGTCCGCGTTTGATAACAATCTTTTCGTCGGAGTTGTCCATCTCAAACTCGGTAATATCGGTCTCGGTAATCATCTTTATCAACAGTTTCAGATCTTTAACATCCATCTTCGTTTCTCCTTTAACTAGGGTATGGGAAGTCGGTACCAACGTATCCAACGTACTTACAAAATAAGAAGTCGTTTATCGGCACTCGTTAAAACAAGGCATCCTTCGGCGGTTACCGCCACCGTGTCCTCAATTCTCACGCCGCCAAAACCGGGAATGTAGATACCAGGTTCAACGGTAATGACCATGCCTTCTTCGAGTAGCGCCTCGCTGCGCGGTGACAGGGTCGGTTTTTCGTGAACCGCCAGACCGATGCCGTGCCCCAGACCGTGTCCAAAATGCTCTCCAAAACCTTGCTCTCTGATGTAGCTGCGAGCAATACCGTCAAGTTCCTTGCAGCTGATGCCCGGCCTTACCGCTTCAATCGCCAGGTCATGGGCTGATCGAACGACTTCATGTATCCGGCGCGCCAGCTCTGGCGGTTTCCCGCAGGCGACGGTAACGGTTTCGTCGGAATGATACCCCTCTTTTACAGCTCCGAAATCAATAGTTACCATGTCGCCGGTTGCAATGGGCTTGCTGCTTGCCCGGCCGTGCGGCATCGCGCCACGTTCTCCGGAGGCCACAATGAAATCGAATCCTCTGCCGTCAGCTCCCCTGCGTCGCATTTCAAACTCAAGGTGCAGGGCAATCTCGTCTTCACGTACGCCCGGTTTAATCAGCGGCAGAACCGCAGCCAGTGATTCTGATGAAAGGGCTGCTATCGCCCGGAGTTTCTCAATTTCAGTGCCGTCTTTGCAGGCTCTGATCTCATCAAGTTCAGCGCCGATTTCCACGAGTTCAACTGCCGGCAGTTTGGCGGCCATTTTCTTCCAGGCGGCAACGGTGGTAGCTGCTGCCTCAAAACCTATCCGCCACAGAGCATGCTGCCGGGTGATCTCGCCGATCGTTTCAAGCGGCACAGTGCATTCCAGTACTTCTGCACCCTTTATTTCAGCCTGTGCCTGGCTGGTGTATCTCGAATCACAGAGAAACCAGGCGGTCGTCGGGGTTACGAGCATTGCTCCTTCGGAACCGCTGAAAGCGGAGAGATAGCGAATATTGTTGCTATCCGTTACCAGCAGGGCGTCGAGGGAAAAGTCTTCAAAGAACCGGTCAAGGCGTGAATGCCTGTTTTTTAGCATGAATGAAACCTTGACTACAATCAGTTTTTTTCAGCGGAATAAAAATGGCTAAAATATGGTTGGATTCGCATCATACACGGTTACACATCGTTTTTAATGCTGTTAAAAAGAGCCCGTAAGCCAAGCAGGTAACTGTCACTGCCGAAGCCGCAGATCTGGCCGATTGCCACGGGTGCAATCATACTGGTGTGACGGAATGATTCCCGGCGGTGGATATTGGAGAGATGTACCTCGACGCAGGGGAGCGCAACAGCGGCGATGGCATCACGCAGAGCGATACTGGTGTGCGTGTAGGCAGCAGGATTGATCAGGATTCCATCGAACTCGCCGGATGCCCGCTGAACGGCATCGATGAGCGCGCCTTCACAGTTTGACTGAAAAAAAGCGATGGAACAACCGAGCTCGACTGCCAGTTTTTCAAGGGAGCCGTTGATGTCGGCAAGTGTTCGGGAACCGTACTGCTGAGGTTCCCGCGTGCCGAGCAGGTTGAGATTCGGACCATGCAGGACAAGCAACCTCATCTCAGGAAAGTTCCTCTGCCATCGTGCTCCCCTTGAGTCTCAGCAGGTAGCGCCCCTTGCCGTAGTTACCGTCATGTTTCATGATCAGAGCGGCAAAAAGATCACTGTTCAGCACCCTCACAACGATTCGTGTCCGGGTCGTGGAAATGGAAACTTCCTCCATTTCTCCCGCTTTGAGCACTTCAACAGCCCGTTTGATCTCTTTGAGAATGGTTGTGTATTCAACCGACAACAGCTGCAGATCCATGTCAGCATCCGGCTGAACTACCTCATCAATGGGAATCCCGTCATATGCCATAATCATGGCCGCCATCGCGCCATCCACCGAAGCAACGATGCTACTCAGATTGTCTCTCAGCGACATGCTTTGATCCTCCCGATAGTGGTGAGCCACCCTTCAAATATTGCCAGGACATCGTGGGTTTTGCCTCCGGAGTTCCCGGCAGATTCGGCATGTGTCGCCGGAATCTCCGGAGCTGTATCAATTTGCAAAGAAAGGTTGTCCGGTACTTCAGCTGCCGGCGGAGCTGAAAAATCGTCTACAGCTATTTCCGGTGCAGTTACCTGAGCAACGGGTGTTTCGAGATCCGCCAGCCTGGCTGCCGCGGCCTGATTACCTGGATCGCCAGCCAGGATGGTCCGATAAATGTCCTGTGCCTTTTCGACAAAACCCTGGGAAACGTAGAGCTCTGCCATGGTCGGCGTGACAAGCGGATCCTGTTCGCTGGCCGGAATTTCAGCACCACCGGAAAAATCCTGCTGGAACGGGGTGTCATCGGGCAACCTCTCAATTTCATCATCGTCCTCGATAATCTCCAGCTCTTCATAAATCTCAAGTTCTTCAAGGATTTCTTCATCATCTGATTCGCTTGAAGAAACAGGAGGAATCTGAATTTCCGCAGACGGCGCGGAAATTTTCATGAGATTGAGGAGCTCGGGATCATCGGGAGCAAACTCGCTGGCTATTTTATAGACCCGATCTGCCGCTTCGTAATTGCCGACCTCGATGAGCAGTTTCGCCAGCAGTTTTTGAGTGGGCAGATCTTCGGGGAGAGCCTCGGTTACCTGCCTCAGGGCGGCCAGACATTCGTCATCAAGCCCTTTGGCGTGGCAGGCAAGAGCCAGCGCGCGCTGTCCCCCCAGATATGCCGGGTGCAGTTGCACCCCCTGACGGGCCGTATAAAGGGCGTCTTCGGTCAACCCGACGGCGAGATATTTCTCACTCAGTTGGGCAAAACAGAGCGAATCCGGGCTGCCGGTAAGGCGCTCCTCCAAGGTTTTAATGTCTGTCCAGAACGACGAATTATCCTGCTGCATGGTCACGCTCCAGTCCACTCAGGATGAGCAGCTCTTCGGGTGTATGCTTCGACATTGAATATCTGCCGAGGCCACGGTTGCAAATAAAGGTGATCGTACCGCCGGCAGCCTTCTTGTCACTTGAGACCGCTTCCAGCAGGTGCTTGCGTTCGTACGGGGGTATCTCCACGGAAAGTCCGCACCGGCCGATTAAGGCCGTAATCCTGTCGACGTCCGCCCTACTGCACAACTCTTTAGTCAGCGAAACTTTTGCCGCCAGCGACATGCCGATGGCAACGGCTTCTCCGTGAACCAGACCGGAATATCCGCACAGCGCCTCAAATGCGTGACCCAGGGTGTGTCCGTAATTTAGTACCGCCCGCAGACCGCTCTCTTTTTCATCCTGTTCGACCACACCGGCCTTCAGTCGGCACGACCGATGGACAATCTCGATCAACGGCTCCGTTTCCATTGCAAGAATCCGGTCAATGGTTGTTTCCAGGTATTCGAAAAACTGCAGATCAAGCACGG
This sequence comes from Desulfuromonadales bacterium, assembly GCA_037129245.1. GTDB lineage: Bacteria > Desulfobacterota > Desulfuromonadia > Geobacterales > Pseudopelobacteraceae > JACRCG01. The sequence continues at coordinate 3,394 of JBAXVE010000077.1, read as the reverse complement.
CACCGTATTTGACGACTTCTGCCAGTCCGGAACAAAACTGGCGCCTGTCAAGTGTCGCTAGTGTGTCCACATCTACGAGAACCAGACGGGGTTGATAAAACGCGCCAATCAGGTTTTTACCTTTGGGGTGATCGATGCCGGTTTTTCCACCGACGCTGCTATCAACCTGAGCCAGCAGCGTGGTCGGTACCTGAACAAAAGGGATGCCACGCAACCAGGTTGCCGCTGCAAAGCCGGCCAGATCGCCGACAACTCCGCCGCCCAGGGCAACGATAAACGAAGTACGGTCTACTCCGGCTTCAAGGAGTCGGTCGTATACCTGATTCAGTGTAGCGGCATTTTTGTACTCTTCGCCGTCGGCCATCTCAATCAAGGCCACGTCGAAACCAGCACCAGCAAGAGATGCCTGCACGACATCACCGTACAACGCCGCCACACGAGGATTGGTGATGACCGCCGCCCTGCCTTTAAGACCGATGGCTGCGCAACGGTTTCCAAGCGAAGAAAGAATACCGCGATCAATGACGATGTCGTAACTGTTTTCAGGCAGGTTGACGGTCAGAACAGTCACGCGGTGCGCCCCTTCAGATGGCTCAAAATCTCGTCCGCGACATCTTCCACGGATTTCCCATTCGTGTCAATTCTAATATCCGCATCGGCGTAAAATTGCTCACGGTCATTCATCAGTCGCTCGGCACGCTCTGCCGCATAATCGCCGGCCATAAGCGGTCTGTCTTCGCAGCCTTGCAGCCGAGTCAGAACCTGTTCAAGCGAAGCCTTCAGATTTACGACCGTGCCGAGGCGTCTCATCAAGGATCGGTTGGAATCCGCAATCACCGCTCCTCCGCCGGTTGCAAGGATGATGTCGTCGCATTCCTCCGAAAGAAGTTTCTCGAGCATTCCAGCTTCTGTTGCGCGGAACGATGCTTCCCCTTCGCGGGCGAAAATTTCGTTTATCGAACATCCCTGAGAAGTGATAATTTCCTCGTCAAGGTCGATAAAACGGTATGCGAGCTGTGTGGCGAGCAGCCTGCCGACGCTGCTTTTGCCGCTGCCCATGAAACCGGTAAGAATAACTGGCCGGTCAGGCATCCTGAATCTGTCTCCGGTAGCCGTCGATATTCCGCTGCAATTCGATCAACGAATCTCCGCCGAATTTCTCCAGCAGTGCGGTGGCAATTTCGATAGCCACTACCGCCTCGGCCACGACCAGTGCAGCCGGGACGGCACAGGTGTCGGATCGTTCCACGGCAGCTTCGAATGGTTCATGGGTACGCATATCCACCGAGCGGAGCGGTGTGTAGAGTGTCGGAATCGGTTTCATGGCCGCCCGCAGCACGATCGGCTCACTGTTTGACATTCCACCTTCGATGCCGCCGGCATTGTTGCTGAAACGGCGATAGCCCTGATTATATGAAATTTCATCATGAACGCGGGAACCAGGGCGGCGGGCCGCCTCAAAGCCGATGCCCACTTCAACCCCTTTGATGGCCTGAATACTCATCAACGCCATAGCGAGACGGGCATCCAGCTTGCGGTCCCATTGTACGTAGCTTCCCAGACCGGGCGGGGTTCCGGTCACCTGGACTTCCACAACGCCCCCAAGAGTGTCTCCCCCCGCGTTTGCGTGATCGATAACCCGCTTCATTTCAGCTTCAGCTGCGGGATCGCAGCAGAACATTTCGGAAGCGGCGGCTATCCGCCACAACTCTTCGAGAGGTGCGTCAGGCGCAACGGCAACAATGCCACCGACTTCGGCCACGTATCCTCCCACCCGGATGCCGCACTCGAACAGAAGCGCTTTCGCAACTCCTCCCACGGCAACCCGCACAGCCGTTTCCCTGGCACTGGAGCGCTCCAGCACATTACGGACATCATCATGGTGGTATTTCAGGGCGCCGGACAAATCGGCGTGGCCGGGGCGCGGGCGGGTTACGGCGATTGTGTCGTCACGGTACTCGGCCAGCGGCGACATTTTTTCCAGCCAGTTTTCCCAGTCCCGGTTTTTTACTACCAGCGTAACAGGGGAACCGAGGGTTTCCCCCCAGCGCACGCCGGACATGAGCTGTACGGTGTCTTTCTCAATTTTCATCCGGTCGCCGCGGCCGTAACCGACCTGCCGACGGGCCAGATCAAGATTAATAGTTTCAGCGGTCAAATGGACTCCGGCCGGCAGACCCTCAATGATAGCGCTCAACTGAGGACCGTGGGATTCACCGGCCGTCAGGCATCGGAACATGGTCACAAAAAAACCTCCGTTGATGATTCACAACGGAGGCAAGGTAGCATTTATGGTGCGATTTCGGCAAGATAAAAGGGGGGAGTGGTAACAGCATGAGAATTGGCCATGCTGTTACCCGTGTTTGAACAGCCTAACGCTTTGTAGAAGTAATGGTCATTTCCTGGACGCCATTTAACGTCGAAACCGTTTTCGTAGTCATCGGACTTGAACTTGTCTGCTCCGATGTGATTGTTGGATTGCAACTGTCCCCTGATCCTGATGTTTTGCCGCAATTTATATCATTAATGTTCAAGCTTGTTGTGGGAATAGCGAATGTGTATCCACCCGAGGTGCATGAACCGGAAACTGTTGTTGAGGAATAGGTGTATGTACAGTCCATGCTAAACTTCTGGGTGGTGTCAACAGTACAACTGTTCGGTTTTCTGCTGTATCCCGACATAGTGACTTGCCATGTGCCGATCATGTCCTGAATGCTGAAGTTGGTACAGGATCCACCCGATGAAGTACCACCCGATGAAGTGCCACCGGATGTACTGCCACCGGATGTACCGCCACCGGAGGTACTACCACCGGATGTACTGCCACCGGAAGTAACATGGATAGCTGCGCAATCGTAATAGAGCGGATTGTTGAGTTGACCATCAGGAGTTGTATCGACAGCAAAGCAGAAAACGTTGTCGCCTGGCACCAGAGTCCCGTTACTTATTTCAATTGCTGAAAACGGTTGCAGAGGAATGCCTTTCAGAACAGGCCTTATATCTTTACTGAACTCGCCATCGGAGCCAAGCCAGTAAATGTCATTACCGGCTGCATATACGATCCACCAGTCTGCAGGGCTTGTGCTACCACCAGTATCAAGCGAAAGGGTAAGAGAAACCGGAGATGTTGCAGATACTGTAATCTCTTTTTGGTTGTTTGCAAAAATTGAAGGCTTGATGCTTCCCGAAGAGACTGGTGGGGACGTGGTAGAAGAAGGACAATTTGACCCGCTGCATGAGAGGGAAAAATTCAGGTTGTCGGCGGAACCGTCATTATCGCTTCCTGACCCTCTCGTTGCAACCATCTGTATCTGAACGGAACGTGTTCCGGTCGGAACAATTTTGAGTCTTTCGTTTTTTAGTTGAAACGCCTCGGGTTGAGGAGACCGCAGTG
>JBAXVE010000076.1:0-15936 GCA_037129245.1 Desulfuromonadales bacterium | reverse complement strand
TGACCAGCTACCTTAGGTAAAGCCTTAAGCCGACAATACCTGGTCTACCCATTGGCGTCTTTCGACATTTTTGGGCAGTAGCCTGTGTTTGTGCAAACGCCTCTGCTAACGAGGAATGTTTGATGGCCTATACTCTCACGGTGAAACGGTGTCAAGTACAAATTGACATCTTACGGCCGGGAAGCGCGAGGTATGAGCACATTGTCAGAATTTTAACATAGTCGTTGCATAACTGTAACAAGATCAAGCAGTGGGTTGATCGCACGACAGTTTGATTTACTCGATGTTCTGCACTTGTTCCCGCATTTTTTCCATCTCTGCCTTGACCCGGACGACCAGGGTAGTAATGGTCACATCATTTGACTTAGAGCCGATGGTGTTGACCTCGCGATTCATTTCCTGCATCAGGAAATCGAGTTTACGGCCGACAGCTTCCGGGAGCAGCAGAGTTTCTTCAAACTGGGTAAAGTGGCTGGAAAGCCGCACCAGTTCTTCGGTTATGTCGCTGCGGTCTGCCATCAGTGCAATTTCCTGCGTCAGGCGCCATTCGTCGAATTCGGTGTTCTCCAGCAATTGAGCGAGCCTCGCTTTCAGTTTCTGCCGGTATTCGTCAACCGTATGCGGTACGCGCCCCCGGATTTCGCCGATCCATTCGGCCACCTGCTTCAGCCGCGCGGCAAGGTCGTCCGCCAGGCTCTCCCCTTCACGTCTGCGCATTGCGTCAATGGCGGTTACCGCGGAACCTACGGCCGTAAGCACATGCTGCTGCAGGCCGGTGTCATCCTGCCGGGTGGCCGCTTCACCGATAACCCCTTTCTGGGAGAGCAGCAGTGTCAGAGGGATTTCATTCGCAAGATGAAGTTCATCCGATAACAACTTGAAAATAGAATGGTATTGTCGTGCCAATTCCATATTGATCTGTGGCAGCGCCTCGCCATCCGATGTTTCATCCCATTGAACCGAAACATCAATTTTGCCACGTTTGAGAACGCTTGATATATGGCGTTTGATGTCGTTTTCAAACGGATAGAACGGGCGTGGCATACGAATTGACACTTCACCATAGCGGTGATTTACCGAACGGATCTCGACGGTAAGTGTACCCAGCGATGACTCAAGTTCGCCTTTACCATAACCGGTCATACTTTTAATCACGAAAAACCTCCGTTGGCAGCTATTGCTATTTCAATTTGTTTTTGTGTTTTTTGGGTTTCTGTGCATCAACCCTGCGTTTCTCGGCGCGTGTAATCAGCCGACTGTGGCACCCTTCTTCGAGCAAATGGTCGGCGGGGATACGCTGGATATATGTGCCGTCTGACTGCATTTCCCACACGGAACGCTGATCCGCGAGCTGGGTATCGATAATGCTGCGCAGCTCCTTTGTCAGGGCAGTCTCTTCGACCGGGCAGAGTAACTCGACGCGCGCTTCAAGGTTGCGTTTCATGGCATCGGCCGAGGCAATAAAATACTCTTCATTTCCACCGTTGCGGAAGTAGTAGAGACGGGCATGCTCCAGGAAGCGCCCGACGATACTGATCACGCGGATGTTGTCTGACAGTCCGGGAATGCCGGGCAGCAGACGGCAGGTATCCCGTATGATCAGGTCTATCCTGACTCCCGCAATTGAGGCCTGGTAGAGCGCTCTGACGATGTCGCCGTCCTCGAGAGCGTTCATCTTGAACTGGATCAACCCACCACCCTGAACGGAGTGTAACTCAATTTCGCGATTGATCTTTGAAATAAGTGCCTTTTTCAAACCACGGGGGGCCTGAAAAAGTTTCTGGTACGACCGTTTTGCCATAAAACCGGTCGTAAGATAGTTGAACAGCTCGGTTACATCCTCGGCGATGGCCCGATCGCCGGTCAGCAGTCCAATGTCGCTGTAGATGCGTGCCGTTTCGGCATGATAGTTGCCGGTGCCGATATGCAGATAGCGGCGCAGGCCGGTAAAGTCCTGACGTACAACCATGATGATTTTACAGTGGGTCTTCAGACCGACCACACCGTAGGTGACGTGGATGCCGACTTCTTCCATCCGCTCGGCCAGGCTGATATTGGTTGCCTCGTCGAAGCGGGCCTTCAGTTCGACAACGACCGCCACCTGCTTGCCGTTCTGGGCAGCCAGAATCAGGGCGTCGATGATCCTGCTCTGGCGCGACGTTCGGTAGAGCGTCATCTTGATACCGCGTACTTTGGGGTCTTGAGCCGCTTCCCGCAGAAAGCGCTCCACCGAAGTTGAAAAGGATTCATAGGGGTGCTGCAGCAAAATAGATCCGGCATCACGAATGATGTGGAAGATATTGCGTTGGGACAGCAGCAGGGGATGGTCAATCGGGTGATGTATCGGGTCGTGCATGCGCGGGTAGTCGAGTTTCACCAGCTCAAAAAGGTCTCGCAGCGACAGCAGTCCTGAAACTTCAAAAACATCATCCTCTTCGTCCAGTTCCAGTTCAGCTGCCAGTCTGCCGCGATGCAGCGGTTCCATGCCGCTACCGATTTCAAGCCTGACGATCGGGGCAAATTTGCGCTCTTTCAGCTCAGACTCGATCATCTCCATCAGGTCGTCGGCTTCATCCTCATCCTTTTCAGTGTTGGCGTTGCGGGTCACTCTGAAAATCTCGCACGACACAATCTGCATGCCGGGAAAGAGCATATCCAGGTTGTTACACATCAGGTCTTCAATGCAGACAAAGTGATCCCCTTTGCCGACCCGTATGAAGCGTGGCGTCCCGAGACCGACCGGAACTTTTACGCGCACCAGCGAAACCTCGCGTGCCTTGGGATAGCGGACCGCCACCAACAAATTGAGCGACAGGTTGGAAATGAACGGGAACGGATGTGCCGGGTCGATGGATTGCGGCGTCAGCAGCGGAAAAATATTGGCATAATAATGCTCGCGCAACAGTTTGCGTTCTTTGGGAAGCAATTCGGCATACTGCTCTAAAATGATATTTTTTTCCGCCAGAAGTTCCCGCACGCATTGAAACATGAGTTCTTTCCGCGTTTCCATGGCCCGTATCTCAGTATGGCATTCCCTGACCTGCTGGAGCGCAGTACGTCCGTCGAGGGAAAGCTCGCGCATGCCGGCGCCGATCTGCTGTTTGAGGCCGCCGATGCGCTTCATGAAAAATTCATCAAGATTTGCGCTGACGATGGCAAGGAATTTAAGCCGTTCCAGGAGCGGGGTACGATCATCTTCAGCTTCATGCAGCACGCGGCTGTTGAAATCGAGCCAGGTAAGTTCGCGGTTGAGGTACCAGTGACTGTCAGTCAGATCAATGTGCGGAGCTGGCACAACGGTTCGCTCATGCGGTTTTTTTACCGTCGATTTTGCCGACTTCTGCTTCGGTTTAGTGCCTTTTTGTTTTGTTGTTTTTGCACGGGAGTTTTTTGATTTGGTCAGTTTTGACGAAGAGCCGGATGTTTTTTTACTCTTTTTGAGCGCGATATGTAAGGGCTGCAGCTCGTCCTTTTCGACGCCTGTTTCGGTATCGGTCATACCATGTGAGGTCTGGTGGCTCGTTACAGGTTTCATCACCGGTGTTCTCCCGCTCGTAAATGATTCAGCTGTGCGGGAGTGATAGTACATCTTTTTGGAACGTGTGCAAATTTATTTGACTGTTATTCTGATATGCATTAACGATATCTGCAGGAGATTCTCATGGAAATTAAAAAAGCGGTAGTTTTATACAGCAGTGGCCTTGATTCTACCACCTGCATGGCACTCGCCAAGGCGGACGGATTTGTCCCGCATGCAATCAGCTTTTCCTACGGACAGCGGCACAGCTATGAGCTGGAGATCGCCCGGAAAAACGCCAAAATAATGGGAGCAGAAGAGCATCTGGTTGTCGATTTCGACCTGAGGTTGATGGGGGGGAGCGCCCTGACAGCGGATATTGAAGTACCCAAAGATGGCGTGGGCAGCGATATTCCGGTCACCTACGTGCCGGCACGCAACACTATTTTCCTTTCATTTGCCCTGGGATGGGCCGAGGTGCTGGGTGCTGCCGATATCTTCATCGGCGTCAATGCGCTTGATTATTCCGGCTATCCCGATTGCCGTCCGGATTATATTGAGGCTTACGAAAAGATGGCCAATCTGGCGACCAAAGCCGGAGTTGAGGGATTGTCGCGTTTCACAATTCATGCACCGCTGATAAACCTGAGTAAAGCCGATATAATCCGGCGTGGTGTGGAATTAGGGGTAGATTACTCATTGACACACTCCTGCTACGACCCGACTCAGGAAGGGCTGTCCTGCGGGAAGTGTGATTCCTGCCGCCTGCGCCTGAAGGGGTTTGAGGAAGCAGGGTTACAGGATCCGCTTATCTATGCTGCATAATTACAAAGGCTGTTTATGAACATCGAACAGATGAAAACTGTCGTCAAGGAGATCATCACCACAACCGACCTGACGCCCTGTGTTGTCGGGCATCGCGGCGTCGGAAAAAGCGCCGGCATCATTCAGGCCTGCCGTGAAATTGACCGGAACTACGTATCACTGCGCCTGGGACAGATGGAGGTGGGAGATCTGATCGGCATCCCCTTTCGCGATGGAGATCTGATGCACTGGTCGCGCCCCTCCTGGTGGCCCGGCGATGATGAACCGCCGACCGTGGTCCACTGCGATGAGTTGAACCGGGCCCAGCAGGAGGACACCCTGCAGGCCATTTTTCAGTTTGTTGAACCTCCTGCCGAAGGGATGCTCCGGTCGCTGCACACCCACCAGCTCTCAAAACGGCACAAGGTGATCGTCAGTATCAATCCTCCCGATGGCACCTACCAGGTGGCCACCCTTGATCGCGCCCTGATCGATCGGATGGTGATGCTGTTTGTGGAGTCGGATTACAACTGCTGGGCCCGCTATGCGGTGCAACGGGATCTGTCTGGCGATGTGCGCCGGTTTCTGGCGGGAAACTCTGGCCTGCTGGCTCGCCAGGGGGCGCCTATGGACCTGCAGGTTGAGCCGACCGAGCGGGGATGGGAGATGGTCAGTATCCTGAGGAAGAACTGCCGATTTCCCGGTGGGCTGGAAATGGAAGTGTACGCCGGCATCATCGGCACAGAGGCTGCGATCACCTTCATGCGCTGGCTGGCTGACAGCAAGGGGCGTCCGCTGACTGCTGCAGAAATCCTGAACGACTGGACCAGGGTGGCTGCTGCTGCGGAGCGCCAGCGGGATGATGTGCAGGCTGCGACAATCAATGACCTGACTGCCACCCTGCAGGTTTCTCCTGTACTCACGGGCGAGCAGGAAGCGAATCTTGTTTCCTACTCTGCCGTATTGCCACGCGATCTCCGTTTCGGCTTCGTCAAGTCGCTGCTTAAAATTCCGGAAGTGGCGACGGGACTTGCGCAGGATAAATATGACGGTGTGATTTTTGATGCAATCCGGATCATTTCCCGCGAAACAGAGAATTAATCCGATCCAGATCAAAGCGGACATAAAACTAAGGAGAATCCGGCTGATCCCGGACAGGTAAGTGATGACGTTATTCAAAACCGCTTCGATTCGTAGAGACCTGATCATACTGATCGCCATCATGGCGTCTATTCCGTGCATAATCGTGGCCTATACCGCTTTTGCCGAGCGGAATCGTATGGTTCATGATGCCATGAGCGATGCCACCCGGCATGTGGGTCAGACCAGTCAGTATCTGACACAGCTTGCCAGAAGTTCGGAACTTTTCCTCAACACCCTCTCCCGTCTCGAAATCGTGCAGACACGTAACGAAGCCGCCGTTAATGAACTGCTGCTTGGCATGGTCAAGCAGTATCCGCAGTTTTCAAGCTTCTTCATTGTTGATGAAACCGGTGCCCGCTGGGCCTCGACGAATCCCATCAAGGGCGCCGCGTACTACAGTGATCGACGCTTTTTTATCAACGCGGTCTCATCGGGGCATTTTTCTTCCGGTGAATATGCCATCGGCAAAGTTAAAGGACGACCGGTGTTCAGCTTTGCTCTGCCGTTCAAGGATAGCACGGGAACCTTCATCGGAGCCGGAGTTGCCAGTGTCGAACTGGGCGACCTGAATGAATTGGGTGGGAATACGCTGGATACCGGCACCCTGTCCGTTGTTATACTTGACCACAAAGGGACGATTCTTTTTAATTCAACCAATGCGGAGCTCAACGGTACCCAGGAGCGGGAATCCCTGTTCAGGCGCATGAAAGAGGGGCCTGAAAAAGGTATTCTTGACTCTGAAGGGAGTGACGGGTCGAAAATTCTTTCCTACCAGAAACTTCAACTTCCGAATGAAGTTACTCCTTTCATGTATGTTCGGGCAGAAATCTCGCGCGATCAGATTATGAAAGACGCAAACAGGCGTCTTGCCATCAGCCTGGCTCTCCTTGTATTCGGAACTGTAATTTCGCTGATCGTCGCCTTCAAAATTTCCGAACGGCACCTGCTCAAAAAAGTAGATGAAAATGAGCGCCGCTTCAGAACCTTCGTTGAAAATGCCAACGACCTCATCTACACGCTATCTCCTGAAGGAACAATCACTTACGTTGCGCCCAATGTGGAAAAACTGTTGGGATATCGTCCCGATGAGCTGATTGGAACCTCATTCGCACCGCTCATCCATCTTGACGAACTTCCTGCCAGCCTAACATTTCTGCAGGATGTAATAACAAGTGGAGAAAGCAGGGAAGGGCTTGAATACAGGATTCGACATAAGGATGGGTATTGGCTCTGGTTTGTGTCCAATGCGTCGCTGATAATTAACAGCACCGGTGAACAGACCTTTTTCGGTATTGGCCGCGACGCCTCACAAGGCAAATCGATGGAGAACGATTTACGTGACCTGGCCGCCAGGCTTGAACAGCAGAAACTGGAACTTGAAAAAGTTAATGAAACTCTTGAGCAGCGTGTGCAAAGGCGAACCGCGACGCTGGAATATCGTACCAGGCTGCTTGAAACCATGTCGGAATCAACAATCGACGGCATTCTGATGGTCGGAAATGATGGTAAGGTTATCATGACCAACAGGCGGTTCGCCGAAATCTGGCAGATCCCGCTGGAGGTTTTTGACGAACAGGACGATTCAAAGCTGCTGACATCAGTGTCCGGCCAGCTGAAAAATCCGGACGAGTTTATCCGCAGGGTCGACTGGCTCTACGCCCACAACGATCAGACCAGCAGAGATGTAATCGAGCTTATTGACGGACACACGATTGACAGGTATTCATCCCCACTGGTGGATAGTAACGGTGAATGTTTCGGGAGAGCCTGGTTCTTCAGAGATGTTACGGATAACCGGAGACTACAGGAGCAGCTGCAGCAATCCCATAAACTGGAATCGGTCGGCCGGCTTGCCGGCGGGATTGCCCATGACTTCAATAACAAACTGTCAGTCATCATGGGGTACACCCAGCTTGCGTCGGAAGAACTTTCAGAAGGGGAAGAGACGGTTCACGATTACCTGAGAGAGGTTACCAGGGCGGCGGAACTATCCCGCGATATTACCTCTCAGCTGCTGGCTTTTTCCCGTCAGCAGATCATTGCGCCCTACAGTATTGACACTAACCTGGTAATCAGCGAAGCGCAGAAATCGCTCTCCCGCCTGATTGGCGAAGATATCAGGCTGATTTTCAAGCCTGGCCATGAAGTCCTGAGTATTTTTATGGATCCAGTGCAGGTCGATCAGATTCTGATGAACCTGGCGGTGAATGCGCGTGACGCCATGTCCGACGGCGGGAGCCTGACTATCGAAACTTCAAATTACACCATCGATGAAGGACATCCCGAACGTCCGTCCGGCGATTACGTCATGATAACAGTCAGTGACTCAGGCTGCGGCATAGACGGAGATACTCTTGCGCATATTTTTGAGCCGTTCTTCACCACCAAGGAAGTGGGAAAAGGGACCGGACTCGGTCTGGCGACTATCCACGGCATCATTGCTCAGAACAACGGTTTCATTGACGTTGAAAGTACGCCCGGTGGCGGAACGGTCTTCAGGATACTCATCCCCGGTCACCGTTACGAAGATTCACCGGCTCATGCTGCGGAAGTACGTCTTGCGAAGGGGAGTGCTTCAATTCTACTGGTGGAGGATGACGACTCAGTTCGCGCTGTGACGGCTAAACTTCTGCGTCGCAGCGGCTACGACGTGACAGCTTGTTCATCCCCCCACGCAGCCATAGAACTTTTTGAACAGTGCACGACAAGCTTCGATCTGATACTGACCGACGTGATTATGCCCGGCATGAACGGCAGAGAGATGATCGGGAGGATCAGGGAGATCAACAGCGCAATCAGGGTTATCTATATGTCCGGCTATTCGCAGGATGCCATCGGTCGGAAAGGGGTGATCACTGATCATATCTCTCTGTTGCAGAAACCGCTTAACATGGATGAGTTGAAGAAGAAAATTGGAGAACTGCTGAAAACGTGAGCGTAGAGAGTGACCGCATCTCCATTAAGGTCCGGTCTTGCGGGCTAATTACTGTCGTTGCCACCCCACAGAGACAGCCATTGCTGCTGTGGCGAGCGGCTGTCGCCGAACTGAACGATTGTACCGTTCTCCCGTTGGTAGGAACATGACCAGCCCTGCTTATCGGCATCGGAAAACGTGGGGTACTCCCGCGAATATTCCTGGGCGTTGTAAGGCGCTGAATATGTTCCATCATCTTTTGGCGGCTGACAACGTTCGTCACCGGTATACCAGGCTGTGTCTGCACCGTAGGCCAGTGATGCAGCCATCGCCATCAGTGCCGTTATAGGTATCACTCTTTTCATGACGTTCCGGTGGTTACCTTCAGCGAATCCCTGGTGGTTAATACGACGCCTGGTCGCTGCTGCAACGCAGGCGTCTCAACGTATTACTTGCTTTTTGATGCTTTGGGGCTCTTCGTGACTTTGACTTTAGCAGCACTTGCTTTTTTGGCAGCCGGTGTCTTTTGCTTTATGGGTGGAGCAGCGCTCTTTACGTTTGTTTTTGCCGCAGGAGCCGATTGAGCCGGTGCCGCCACAGTTTTTACACTCTTGACCGCTTTGTCTGTCTTAGCTGTCTTCTCAGCTTTTACCACCTTTTTTTCAGCTTTTACTGCCTTTGCTGCTACCTTTACCGCTTTTACCGCCTTGGCTGTCCTTGCAGCGCGCGCCTTAGCCAGCAGCTCACCCTGACCCCTGTCAAGGGCATCTTTCTTCCTCTGTTCGGAATATGACGATGCAACCAGAGAGTATTTCGCCGGGATGTTGAATTGTTTTCTGTACTGCCCCGGCTTGAGTTGATGTGCAACCATCAGATGTCTTTTGAGTGTTTTAAAGCCGCCCCTGTTACAGATGAGGCATACTACTTCATCTTTTTTAAAGTATTGTCTGAAATTTATTTTTTTTGCAGCCGTAGTATCTACCGTCAATTGTTCAGAAGCAATTACCTCACCTGCCTCAAGTGCCATGAGTGCACCGTAGACATTTTGCAGCTCACGTAACAGCTCTTCAGATGTCAAAGACGAACCTGATGCGTGGGATGCTACAATCTGTGCCGTTAATTCCAGAAGTGTTGCCATGTTGTTCTTCCTCCTTGAGTTTGGTGGATAGTATGGTAACGAATCCATCCTGACATATATCCTGTAACGGCTGCGGAGTGTATGCCAGATGAAATGATATTGCAAGCATCACATGGTATAACTTCAATAAATTTCACAAATATTCAGATATACACACATCTAGATCCAGTGTAAGGCTCATGCAGAAAAAAAGGTTTCATCGGGCAATCTGCTTCAATTCGCCGATCAACTCTTTCAGCACATCGTACCCTTTCTGCCAGAAGCCGGCTTCAGTGATATCTATCCCTGCCAGTAACGCGGTCTTGGCTGGCGACAAGGCTCCACCCGATTCCAGCAGTTTGCGGTAACCCGGTTTGAAGCGCTCTCCCTCTTCGCGGTATTTCTGAAACAATGACAGTACCAGCAGCTCGGCGAAGGTGTAGGAATAGCAGTAGAAACGGCTGTGGATAAAATGGCTGATATAGCTCCACCCCCAGCGGTAAGCCGGGATCATCTCCACGCTGTCGCCGTAGAGTTTGCCGTTCTCCTCCAGCCAGATGGCAGCAATCCGGTCATTGGTCAGCAGGCCGCCGCTCCGTTCGTTATGCAGCCGCAACTCGAATCGGGTCAGGACCGTCTGGCGGAAGGTGGTGGCGATGATGTCCTCAATCTTGGCACAGAGGAGTGATTTTCTAACCGCCGGGTCGTGCTCCTCATCCAGCATGCGGCGGGTCAGCAGCATCTCGCCGAAGACCGAGGCGGTTTCGGCCAGCGGGAGTGGTGCGTGGTAGTTCAGCAGCGTCTGTTTCTGAGAGAGGACGAAATGCAGACCATGCCCGGCTTCGTGGGCAATGGTGGCCAGGTCGCGCAGGGTGCCGGTGTAGTTGAGCAGCAGAAACGGCGGCAGGTCGGGAGTGATTCCCATTGCGAAAGCTCCTCCCGATTTGCCGTTGCGAGGGAGCACATCCACCCTCCGCTCGTTGAAGAACGCCTCCACGATGCTGCCGAATTCCGGGTCGTAGCTGCGGTATGAATTTACTACACTGGCGCGGGCTTCATCGAAATCGAATTTTTTTTCAGCTTCGGCCAGCGGGGCGTAAATATCGCAGTTACGCAGCCTGTCCATGCCGAGCAGCGAGGCTTTCAGGCGGAAATACTCCTGAGCCAGGCCGTAATTGGCCTCGGTGACACTCATCAACTGTTCGACCGCCTCATCGGGGATCTCGTTGCCGATATTGGTCGGCTGGATCGGGGTTGAGTAGCTGCGCAGCTCCATCTCCTGGCCATGATCGAGGGCCATGTTGTTGAATACTGCGTTGTAGACGATGCCATGCTCGCCGTGCCGCTCGAGAAACAGGGACATGGCCCGGAAACGGACATCGACGGAGGGGTGGTGAAGCAGTGAAAGCAGCTCCTCGCCGGTGAAGGTCCGTTCTTCACCTTCCAGTTCAAAGGTATAGCTGAAAGATGCTGATAATTCGTCGAACAGCTTTGTGAAGGCACGCACTCCAGTCAGATCTTTTCGGGTCAGCAGGCGCTCCTCGTTTTCCTTCAGAGAGTAGGGACGGAATTTCCGGATTCCCTCCAGAAAATGGACATAACCGGCCGCATCGGGCAATGTGCGAAAGCTCTCGCAGCGGCTGTCGTCAAGCTGCATCAGCTCCAGATCGAAGAAAAGCAGCTGCTGTGAAAGCCGGCTCCCCAGTTCGGAGCAGCGCTGGCTCAGGGTGCGAAAGGTGTCGTTGGAGGAATCGGCGGCAAACAGCAGGTGGGCATAACAGAACGGCTTCGCCATGCGGTTCTGCAGTGTTTCATAGCTGCGGATAGATTCCAGCAGGGCGATGTCATCGAGTGTGGCTACCTTTTCAAAGTAGCGGTCACGGAAATCTGTCGCCAGTTTGTCAAATGATGCCAAATCCGCTTCCAGTTCGGGCGAATCGGGAGCGGGGTAGAGCAGGGCGGTGTTCCAGGTAAGATCGGGTGCGGTCATCGGGGTTCCTCGCAATATAGGTAATCAGGCGTTGGCAGGCTACTATGGAAGGCATGGCGAGTCAATGTTTTCAGGGTTAAAGCCCGCCAGAAGTCAGCAGTTTCAACGCGGCATCTGCAACCTCGTCCGGCGTTATCTCCGTCATGCAGCGAACTGCACGGGGGCAGGGTGGCGTCGTGCCGAAACGGGTGCAGGGGGAGCAGGGGAGTCGATGGTCGATTACGGCGTGATGCGCACCGTGCGGCGCCCATTTGGCGGCGATGCCGGGGCCGAACAGCGAGACGGTCGGAATGTCCAGACCTGCCGCCAGATGCAGTACCCCCGAGTCGCCGCTGATCAGCAGCCGTGAACGTCCGATCAGCGCCGCCGTTTCAGCAAGCGTTGTTGCGCCCGCCAGATTTAAACCTGTTTTTTCGCTAATCCGTTCTCCATCGTTACGCTCTTCAATCCCTCCGACGACAACAGTTGCAAAGCTGCACTCGGAGAGTTTTTCCGCTACAGCGCGAAAACGTTCCGCTCCCCATTTCCGCTCTTCAATGGAAGCTCCGGGAAACATGACGATGTACTGCCGGCCGTTGAGCCGCTCTGTCAGTCGGGCGGCTTTTTCAGCGGCAGCTGCAGGAATTGTCAGGAATGGCGTTGATACTGTTACGGCTGGATCGGGAAGACCGAGCGGCAGGGCAAGCCGTAAAAAACTGACAGCTTCGTAGTCGTCTTGGGAGTAGGGGAGCGCATGGGTGAACATCCGCAGTCGCTGGTTGGTGCCGAAGCCGATCTTGAGTGGCGCCTTAACCAGTCGGGCAACGATGGCAGACATGCGGTGCCACTGCTCACAGTCGATTACGGCATCGTATCTGCCGGCAAGCGCTTCGGCAAATTCTGATGGACGATCGTAGCGTAAAACCCGCTCGACTCCGGGAATTAAAGGGAAAACACCACTGTTACGGCTCTCGGCCAGGATTGTGATGGTTATTTCGGGGTGTGCGGCTCTGATTGTGCGGATAAGCGGTGCCAGCATAACGGCATCGCCGATGCCGCCGGGACGGATTATCAGCAGGGATGCACCTGCAACAGTGCCGGCAGGAGCGGCAGGGGAGGGGAGCAGCGTCACAACGGCAGTGCCGAGCAGACGGTCGATTAATTTCACAAGCCGGATATTCATTCAACGAACCCGTGTAGGCCGGATAGAGTGGATGCAAGCCCACTATATCCAACGAGTCACGAAGTTACAAGCGCCCCGATACGCGGTGTGTCATAGCGCGGTATCCGAATTTTTCCGCTGTGCAGAAAATTTTATCCACGTTTCAAGAGTTATAATAAACTCTTCAACGTTAATCGGTTTCGTAAGGTAATCATTCATGCCGGCATCGATGCATTTATCACGGTCATCTGATAACGCATTGGCTGTCAGGGCGATGATGGGAACGTTGCGGTTGATAACCAGTGAATCAGGGGCTCTGATCGCGGTTGATGCCTCAAATCCGTCGAGCAGCGGCATCATGCAGTCCATCAGCACCAGATCGTAGTCAAACTCCTCCAGCGCCTTGACAGCCTGATGCCCGTTATCTACCACATCAACCTGATAATTGAGTTTCTCCAGGATGAACTGGGCCATCTGCTGACTGGTGGGATCGTCCTCGGCCAGCAGTATCCGCCCTTTAAAGGGAGCCGGTGACGTTTTCGATGTGGCAGAACAGCCATCCGGTATCTGCGACGTACGCTGGTTGTCTCCTGGTTGTTGCGACAGTGCATCTATCAACATATCACCATCGGATGGAGCTGCTGCAGGACAATGAGCCGGTACGACAAGCCGGGCGGTGAACCAGAAGGTGGAACCTTTTCCCTCTACGCTGACGACTCCGATTTCTCCACCCATCAGCTCAGCCAGTTTTTTGCAGATAGCCAGACCGAGACCGGTGCCGCCGAATTTCCTGGTTGTCGAACTGTCTGCCTGCGTGAAGTGCTCAAAGATTGATATCAGCCGGTTGTGCGGTATGCCGATGCCGGTATCCTGAACTTCAATGCGGATTATGCAGGTGCGCTCATGCTGCGAATCAAGCTTGACGCGGATGATTACGTCTCCCTGGCTGGTGAACTTGATGGCGTTTCCGACCAGGTTGATGACAATCTGCCCGAGTCTGCTGACATCACCGGTGACGAGCTGAGGCACCGATTGATCAATATGGCAGCTCAGCTTCAGACCGGCATCGGAAGCCTTCGCATGCAGGAGGTTGAAGATGTCCCGCACCATTTCCCGAACGTCAAAATCGCACAACTCCAACACCAATTT
Organism: Desulfuromonadales bacterium; assembly: GCA_037129245.1. Lineage (GTDB taxonomy): Bacteria > Desulfobacterota > Desulfuromonadia > Geobacterales > Pseudopelobacteraceae > JACRCG01. Next base: position 2,161 of record JBAXVE010000076.1, on the reverse strand, counting down.
GCCAGCCTCGATTTTGGAAAAGTCGAGGATGTCATTGATGATCACCATCAATTTTTTCCCGCACGAGCGGATTGTCCCGGCGTATTTCAGCTGATCTTCGGTCATGGGTGTCGTCATCAGCAATTCGGTCATTCCGATGACACCATTCATGGGGGTGCGAATCTCATGACTCATGACTGCCAGAAAATTACTTTTGGACTGGCTGGCGGCCTGGGCGTCATACATGGCCTGTTCAAGATCGATAGCCAGTTTTTCGTTTTCAAGCAGTTCCAGCTGCGACCGGCGATTGAAGAAGCGCAGCGAGAGCGCTCCTGCCAGCCACAGGCAGCCATAACCACCGAAGGCGACCGGCATTCCCGCCAGCCACTGCCTGCGCTGCGGAGCCCAGGGCACCGAGATGCTCAATCCACCTCTGATATCGCCCTCGTTGTATCCCTGCTTCTCGTGGCATTTGAGACAGGTTTTTTCAACCTGAAATGGTCTCATCAGGCGCAGGTACGGCTCACCGTCGATCATGGAGAACGATACGTGTTCTTTTAATCTGTCAGTTTCAAAAAGTCGCAGCGCATTCTGTTCCCATTCGTCGGGGGCGTTCTGGGGGCGGATCGGGTTGAGGCTGGTCAGGTGACCATGAGTATTTTCACGCGCGGCCCCCAATTCATGCATCTGGCGGGTCATGTAGGCCGGGTTCATCAGGGTCAGGAGTTTTCCCGAAGGGAGAACGACATCCCGATCAGGAATATGCGACAGATACGGGTTGGGCTGGGTGGATGGAGTAACCGGCACGTAAACTCCGCCATGCCCGGATGCCCACAACCTGAAGATGGCGTCCTTGCTGTAATTGATCCGGGCCATGACGACGGCGTTATTGTACTGGGCCGTATAGGACTGGTAGGTGTCGATGGCGGCCAGAATCAGTATCAGGACCGTCCAGAGCGTAATCTGCAGCGTCAACGATATGCCGGTCGATTTGAAGTGCACCAGAGGAGTGCTGCCGGTTGTCCGTGAAGTTTCATTCATGGCGTGGATAGGTTCCTCATGAATCTGGATGAAATGACATCGCCTGTACAATAGCATCAGCACTGAAAGTGGCAGATGGATTATTGCTGGAATTGCATCTTGTTGAAAATCAGGATTACATGGCGGGATACCCACGCTTGTCGATGTAGACAGCCTCAAGAGTTGTTCTGAAATTACGCAGATCGGTTGTTGCCGATGAGTTAAAGGCTTTTACCCGATAGCCCGCCAGTACCGGGATGGCTACAGTTGCGAGAACGGCGATGATGGCGACTACCGTAAGCAGTTCCACCAGTGTAAATCCCTTTTCCCCCCTACGATTTGTTTTCATGACTGTACCCCTTTCGTGGTTGCGTGCTGACCGCGTGGTTTGTTCCTGGCCGGTTTCCGGAACAGCGTATCAGGCAGTGTTGTGGTGGTGGTGCTGCGTCCGCAACGTCTGCTGAGGTTGAGCAGTTCGGCGTCCACATCGCCGTGCAGATCGATTCTATCCGGGCTTTCCTTGATGAACTGAGCCAGGCAACGGGCTGCATCGCTGCGGTTCCCGGATTTGAACAAGGACTGTGCCAGCCAGAACAGGGCCATTTCGCGCAGTCTTGATCGTGGGTGGCTTTCCAGCAGCGTGGTCATGTAACTGGAGGTGAGTTCCCAAACATGCTGCTGATACGCCAGAATGCCCTCCTTGAAGAGTTCAAAGTCGGAAAATGGGTGAAAATCCGAATTGTGGGCATACGATGCAGCCGGCATAAATGTTCCTTTCAGCGTTGTATGATGTCTCAGCATTCCGACAGTCCTCCGGCGCGGCGCGACGTTTTTACGATATCGCTCCCTTTTTTCGACCGCAGGTCGAGGCTTAATGACCCGGATGGTTTGGGGATCACGTCGAAGGCACCGTGCTTGCGCGCTTCCATTGTTTCGGCCGAATCGCCGGTACTCAGGGACGATACGATGATGACCCTGCTGTTACTGATCAGCCGGATATGCTTGAGGCACTCAATCCCGTTCATGCCGGGCATGACGATATCGAGCAGTATTATGTCCGGCTGGAGCAGCTTGACTTTTTCCACCGCTTCCAGGCCGTTGGTAGCTTCACCCACCACCTGCAGTTCCGGGTCGGACGAAAGAATGTCCTTGATGAGGGTTC
>JBAXVE010000075.1:0-16135 GCA_037129245.1 Desulfuromonadales bacterium | reverse complement strand
AACTACCAAAAACCAAGCAACGCCGCAAGCGGCGGGGAATTTACCCGAAGGGATTTAACTCCAATTACCCCGTATTCCTGACACCGCCTGCTATGGCGTTGACCGACAGAAACAGTTCTCCCAGAAGTTTATCGGCTGCTTCTACCGTACCTTCAGTTGCCAGCGCCTTCCTCCACTGCCGTAAAAGTTCTATCTGCTGGAGGTGGAGAACGGCAAGCGGCGCTTTGCGAAGCGTCATCCCCGCCAGCTGCATAGGCCGCCGTTGACTAAGAGGTTCTTTAAAAATGCGCTGGAGAACATCAGATATCAGTTCAAATTCCTCATCTATCTTATTCTGAAAATGCTCCCGAACGTCACTGTTTTCTACAAGCCCGGCATAGCAGCGCATGATGTCCTGGTCGGCCTGCAGAACTGCAAGTTCCACATTCATGAACAGGTAGCGGAGCAGCGGAAAGCGAGTGATGTCAGCACAGAGAAGTTCAAAGAGCTGGGGCTGAGATTCATTGAGTCGTGCCAGAGCAGTACCGGCGCCATACCAACTCGGCAGCAGGTAGCGTGACTGGTTCCAGCTGAATACCCAGGGGATAGCCCGTAAATCAGCAAGCGTTCTGCGTCCGGTGCGTCGTGACGGCCTTGAGCCGATCCTCAACTGCTCCATGACATCAATCGGGGTTGCCTGAGAAAAAAACTCCATAAAACCATCGCTGCCGATAAGTTCTTCATATTTCAGCCGACTGGCATCAACAAGAAAATCCATGATTATCGGCAGTTCCGGAGCCGATGCTGTCTGACGTGAAACTCTGGCCGTCATGCCGAGAACTCCTGCCAGCTGCAATTCCAGATTATAGGTGGCAGTCAACAGGTTCGAATATTTCTGGGAGATCGTTTCGCCCTGTTCGGTCATACGAAATGACCCACGCAGCGAACCATGCGGCAACGCTTCGAGAAATCTGAACGTTGGACCGGCGCCACGTCCGATTGAGCCTCCGCGTCCGTGAAAAAAGCAAAGATTCGTAGCTAAACTATCGCCTACTTCAGTGAGTTCGAGTTGTGCCTTATAAAGTGCGCCGTGGCTGGCGAGAATGCCGCCATCCTTGCAACTGTCGCTGTAGCCGACCATCACCTGCTGAAGCGGCTTGTTTCCGTCGGTTGTTTCGAGAGAGCGCCTTGTTATGGGGTGTGACAAAAACTGCCGGAGAATCTGAGGAGCACCTTGTAGATCGTCGATAGTTTCAAACAGCGGCACAACCCGCAGCAAAGATCGACTCCCCGCATTCTCATACACAAGCAGTCCAGCCTCTCGTGCCAGCAGGTAAACGGTCAGCAGGTCGGAGCAACTCCGGGTCATGCTGACAATCAGCGATCCGATGCCATCACCACCATACAAACGGATATGATCCGCCAGCACCCAATAGCAGTCAAGAACCGCATCAGCCTCTGCGCCGGCCCGAACGCCGGGAAGCAGGAAGGGCCGGGGTGACGCAAGCTCTCTCGTAAGAAACGTACTACGCTTTTCTTCGGACCATCCGGGGAAGTCGCTGTCCTCAATGCCCGCAGCGGCGAGCAGCTGTGCAACAGCACGATCGTGGAAGGTACTGTTCTGGCGAATATCCAGCACGGCTAGATGGAAGCCGATCGAATCAACCAGTCTCCGGATGTTAAACAACTCCATTTCAGCGAGGCGGGCGGCACCTACCTCACGGAGCGAACCGTCAAGCATGGTCAGATCCTCTGACAATTCTGACGGTTTCTTATAATATCCTGATGTGTCGTCCAGAGTTGTTACATGGTCACGTACAACTTCCAGGGGAAGACAGGCTATAATAAGATTGAGTGCCTGTCGCCACGGTTCTACCGGGTTGCGGGCAACTGCTTCAGCACCGGCGGCACCGAGGTGTGCCGCTCGATCATGTATCCATTGCGTGAGAACATCAGGAACCACCTGGAGATAATCAGAGAGGCTGAGCTTGGCGGCCAGATCCACCAGACGGCGCCGAATAACCGAGAGGGCATTAAGCCGCAGTTCCTGAAGAGACTCATGCGTCACCTCTGCCGTGACCAGTGGATGGCCATCACGATCGCCACCGACCCAAGTGCCGAAAGTGAGTTTTGGCAGGCGATAGTGTTGCAGCAGTTCTCCGGAAAAGCCTTCGTTCAACCAGGCAGCCTTCAAGCGGTTATCCAGAATCGGCAGCGTTTCGGGGAAAACGTTCTTCAGATAATGAATGACGTTTCTCCGTTCCGAGCCAATCTCCGGTTTCTCCAGGTAGATATTACCGGTTCGCCAGAGCAGCTCTAACAGTTCCTTTATTTCGTCACGAATCTGCCCCTGTTCCGCGGGAGTCAGTATCGGGTTCTCCCGCTTTACCAGCAGCAGGTAGATGGCACGGTGCTTGGCGATAACCGACGACCGCTTGGCTTCGGTCGGATGTGCCGTCAGTACCGGTTCAATATGAATCTCCCCAAGACTAGACGCGACTTCCTTCTCATCCAGACCATCAGCTTTCAGTCTGAGCAGGGTATTGCCCCACAAGCCCCGTTCATATGACAAGCCGCTGGTGCTTTCAAGCATGCGACGCGTCTGAACGGCAGCGTTCTCTTCGACCATGCCGAGCAGTTGAAATACAATAGAATAGAGCTGGCAGATTCGCTCGGCAGGATTGTGGTCGTCGGAATTATTACAGTCCTGAAGCCAGGGAATCATCGCCGCACTATTTTCCTCTCCAAGCTCGACCAGTACCTCATGCAGACACTCCAGCAGAAACTGGAGATCAACCTCAATTTTTTCCTGCAGCAGAGTGTTGCCATCGACCATATAGATACCCCTGTTTTAAAAAATAGCTTTCAATGTGACGAATCGGCAACCGCTCCATCATAATATAGCCGGGTAAACGCCAAGCTGCAAAATTTTTGTCAATTTCAAGAGGCAATCAAACCATCCTTTACCCTGATAATCCGTTCAGCCCGCCTGGCAACTTCATCACTGTGGGTGACGATCACCACCGTTTTGCCCTGCCGGTGCAGTTCCTGCAGCAAATCCAGCACTTCGGCCTCAGCCACGGAATCAAGGTTGCCGGTCGGTTCATCCATCAGCAGAATATCGGGATCATTGGCCAATGCCCGGGCAATAGCCACCCGTTGCTGCTGGCCGCCGGAGAGCTGCCCCGGTTTTGAGCCGGCTTTTTCTGTCAACCCGACCACCGCCAGCAACTCTTCCGCACGCACCCGCTGTTTACTCTCTGAAATCCCAGCCAGCATCATGGCAATTTCGATATTCTCACGTGCGGTTAAACCCTGCAGCAGATTGAAAAATTGAAACACAAAGCCAACCCGTTTACCCCGCAGATCAGCCAGTTCATTGTTTGCCATGCGACTTATTTCATATTCTCCGATATAAACCTTGCCGGTGCTTGGCCGGTCAAGTCCTCCGATCAGGTGCATGAGTGTGCTTTTACCGTGGCCGGACGGGCCGACAATGCAGGTGAATGATCCTTGCCGGATCTCCAGGGAAACGTCTTTAAGGGCTGTTGTAGTAATCTCGCCTATCGTATAGGATTTGGCGGCATGTTCCGTATGGATGATATTATTCATAGCTGATCGCCTCCACCGGTGACAGACGAGCCGCCCGCCAGGCCGGGTAGAGTCCAGCCAGAACAGCTATGATTGCCGAAAACAGAATTGACGCGGCTATGATTTTAGGATCAAGCAGCGAACCGCTACCGGAGCCTTTGACCATGGTGGTGAAGGCGTTCTGGGTTATGTACGGTGCCGCAATGGAAGCGACTAACAGACCGCTGATTACCCCGCTTACTCCACCGATGATTCCATAAATACACGATTCCAGCATAAACAGGCCGAATATCATACGCTGACTCGCCCCGAGTGCCTGAAGAATCCCGATTTCACGCTTCCGCTCATAGGCTGCGGCCATCATGGTATTAACGATACCAAAGGCCGCCGCAAGCACTGCAACTGCAGCGATCAGCTGCAGTGTGATGTTGACAGTGCCGATGATCCCCAACACCGACTTGAGCATCTGCTTGTCGGAGACCACTCCCAAACCTGTAGCCACCCGGATCTGTTCGATATATCCCTCTGTCTGGTCAAGGTTTTCGGTTCGAATCGCCGCATAGGAAACCTTGTCTGTCGATTTAAACAGCCGCTGGGCAACCGGTAGTGAAAGAAACAGAGTGGCATCATCCCGTCCTCCGGTTTCGCCGAGAATACCGATAACTGCGAGTTTTTCGCCGCGGACAGTGACGTTGTCTCCCGGTGTAAGCTTGAACTGACGTGCCGCCACTGCACCGAGAACGGCACCGGATTGATCAGCAGAACTGAAATACGTGCCCTGGCTGACACTCCAGCGTTTAAAGGCCAGTGTCGCTGCCGGCTCGATACCACTGACCGTAACCGGTTTATTGTTGATTGCGGTCTGCTGGGCCAGGAAAGGTACCACGGTCAGCCCCTTGATGGCACGGATGCTGGCTATCTCGGCAGCGGAGATATTGGTAGGCATCTGGTCACCGGTCAGTATGGAGAGCTGTTCATAGCCGCACGATCCTTTCGGAATTACCAGCAGATTCGCGCCAAGTGCTGCCGTTTCGCGGTGGATTTCACGTTTGAGATTGCCCCCCATTGCCATGAAGGTGACGAAGGAGGCTATGCCGATGGTTATGCCGAGCAGCGTAAAGACAAATCGTCCCTTGCGTCTGGTTATGTTTTTGAAGACTAGTTTGGCCGGTGTCATTTAGCCCCCAATCTTGTGGTTTCGTAAAACCTTGACGCTTGTGGCGGAAAACAAAAAACCATCATTCATCTTAAGGAAACTGCCGGTGACCAGAACTTCATCACCCTGCCGGGGGATAGTGCCCTGACTCTTGACCGGGAGATATATTTTATTGCAGTTAGGCGTATTGCATTTTAGTTCCTTAAGATCGAAAATGCCAAATACGCTTGGATCTTGCGGAGATGTCCCGGCCATAATACCAGTGACCGTTATGGTGCCGCTGTAGGCAGAAGGATCGGAGGCAAGTTGATTGACCTGAAGGGCATTGGCATCTCCCCTGAAAAAAAGTGCATATAACAATGCGAAACCGACGAGCAGGGCGACGGCAAAATAGATATTCTTTTTCATAGAATCTCCTGTGAGGTATCACGTACAGCCATTGCCACGTAAAATGCGCGGCAGGACACGTAGCATGCTGAGAGTGTTTCGTCGTTTGTTGCAGCAGATTGTTTGTGTCAGGAAAGTTCGGGGGGATAGTCTATGGTCTTGAAATATTCAAGAGGAGGTGTCCTGACAATCGAGCTGAATACTGAAGTAGCATGGCTATCGTTATAAGTTGGCAGGTATGAATAGAGAGGCATTACAAATGAAAGGCAGGAAATACATTGGCATTCCGGTTCTGAACAGGGTGCATCAAGCGGTGAGTTTGTTTTTTTTGCATCGGCCTCACAACAAGTCGAAACAGTTCCTTCCTGAAGAAGTGATGCAACGGCTGCACCTGCGCCGCTCGTCGTCACGAGAGAAATAACAAGCAGTATGCATGCGAAAATAAAGCGAAGCTGATTCATTGCTTGATAGTACCCAAACAGATTCATCCATGTCAAGATTCTTGACCAGATTCTTGATCAGCTGGTGACAGTAGCAGCGACTTTTTCGAACGATTCGATTTTAATAACACTCCGGCTTGCGATCATTGAAACAGGGAATCTGGGCCCGCCAGGCCGCCATTTCCTGCTTGTCCAGCACTGCGGCAATTTCGCATTCCGATTCATCCCCCTCGGCCAGCACCTCCCCTTTCGGGTTGATGATCATGCTCATACCGAAAAAATCCAGTTTGCCGATGATACCGCATGCGTTGCAGGAGACGACGTACAGCTGGTTCTCAATCGCCCGCGCCCGCAGTAATGTGCGCCAATGTTCCTGACGCGGCTTGGGCCACTGGGCCGGTATGCAGATCACATCAGCACCCTCGATTGCCAGACGGCGGGATAGCTCGGGAAAGCGCAGGTCGTAACAGATGATCACCCCTACCCTGCCGACGGAGGTGTCAGCCAGCAGCCAACAGTCGCCACCGGAAAAGGCCTTGTCCTCCCCCAGGAGCGAAAACAGGTGCAGCTTGCGGTACATACCCGCCAGCCTGCCGTTATCCGCTACATATACCGTATTGAACACCTTGTCGCCGTTCGGCTCCGGCATGCTTCCCACGATCACCAGTTTCAATTCCCGCGACAGTTCCAGCAGCTCTTCCACGATACCGGCCGTCCGCAACGCCAGAATGTTCAGATTTTTGTAGGAGAAGCCGCTCGACCACATCTCCGGCAGAACCGCCAACGTGGCCCCCTGCCCGGCGGCGCGGCGCAGCGCTTTGCGGACATACTCAAGATTAGCATCCACATCACCCTGTCGAACAGTGAACTGGATTGCAACGGCATTGATAGTCATGGGAAACACCTCAGATACATTTACTGGAACTGCAGCTTATTTGGGTTTTATAAAGTAATTTGAACGGATGGTATGTGCCGCAGCCGGCGACTGGCAGAAAGCGATGAAAGCGCTTGCAAGCGGGTTTGGCTCTCCCAGGGTGATGAAATTCAGAGCTCTGGTAAGCGGATAGCGGTTCTGGGAAATGGACACCATGCTCGCCTTTTTCCCGGCAATAGACAGGACATTGAACGGCATCCCACTCAGTTTTTCGTAAAAAGCCTTGCCGGTTGAGACATAAAACAGGGCGCTGGGGTCTCGTGACACTATCTTTATCCCCGTTTCAAAATCGCTAATTTCTGTCCCTTTCAAGTCAGCTACTTTTAATCCGAGAAATTCGGCGACAATCTTGTTGGAGGCACTTTTTCGGTATGGAATCAGATTGTTAATCGGCAGATCGTCACCGCCGAGACTTCGCCAGTTGGTGATTTTTCCCAGCAGGATATCCTTAAGTTCAGCCGGAGAGACATCATGAACCGGATTTCTTGCCGACGTTACAAAGCAGATCCCTTCGTACGCTATGGTAACGGTGCGAAACTCAAGCTCCTCCTGTGGGGTGAGCAGGCGAGACACCATGCCGATGGAGGCACTACCGCTACGGGTCTCTGAAATGCCCTTACCGGACTCAGCTCCCCGCACGACGATTTTGACATTAGTATGGATTTTCATGAAACGCTTAGCGAGCTCAACGGTCAATGCTTCCAGGGCGTCAGAACCGCTGATGACCAGCTGGCCACTCAATTCGCCAGCCATTGCAACCGGACTCAATGCTGTCATGAAAACCAATGCGACGACCAACACGATAAACTTAGAGAACCTCTTCATGCAGACCTCAATAAATAAATTTCACCGTTTATGGCCAGTTTACTTACCAGCCTGCAGCACAACAGTGAGCACCTGTCCTCAACCCTTTTGAAAACTCTTACTGCTTGAAAAATGCGGCTTCACACGGCCGCAGTTCAACACGGGTCGCCTTGCCGCTTGTCGGGGAGAACGTGCCGCGCATACGATACGAGTACGGTCTGTTTGGCAGCACGCGTCCCACGTTATATTCCTGGTTGCCTGTCAGACCACGGGCATGAATCTCCGCACCCCCGCCCTGCCTGATAAAGCCGATCATGGTCAATGAGGAGGGTTGTCCTGGAACTCCATGCTGCCCCAGCAGCCTCCCCTCCTTAACGTTTGCATAAAAATGGAGCGTGTAACCCTTGACCAGGCCGCCGGTACTCTTGACATCATCACAGATAAGCGACACGGCCCAGCGACCGTCGAACGAAGTTTCAACCTCTTCGCCCGCCAGTTTTGAGACTTTAACTTCATAATTTTTCTGTATCTCAGCTGCCCTGGCAGAACTGCCCGGATTGGCTGACGATTTCAGCTGCGCCAGTTCCTGGCGCATGAGTTTGATCTCCCCGAGCAGCTCATTGGATTGGGCGCGAAACTGCTTCAGTTCGGTCGCCTTATCGCGATCCTCATGCAGTGCAGCAACGGCCCTGGCTACCTCACCGGCATCGGCGCTGATCTGCGCCTTAAGATAATAATCTTCACCGTTCCAGCTCTCTTTGATAACGACCGTCGTAACCCAGCCGGCGGTGTAGGTTACAATCTCATCCCTGGTCAGCGCCGAGTCTTTAACTTCGGTGTTGCTGATCAAATAGGTTCCCAGCTCCTCGACCAGCAGCCGTTTAATCTGTTCCAGAGCCATGGTTCGAGATGTCAGCTTGCTATCTGCTTCACTGGCTCTATACGTGTACTCACGGGTCACCGTAACCGGTTTTGCGACCGCCTCCCGGCATCCGATTACTACAATCGCTGCTATCAAAAGAGCCACACATCGCCGCAGAGCTTCGCCGTTATTCAAATTCATTCATTGCCTCCCGTGTACCGGGCATCTGATTGCCGAAAAACCACAGGGATGTCACTTCGTCAGCTGCGAATTCAGATAAGCGTTGATCACTTCGGTGTAAATCTCGCGCGGCTTGCTTGTGCCATCACTGGAGGCAATCATACCCTCACTCTCCATCATTTCCACAATACGGGCAGCACGGTTGTAGCCGATCCTCAGTTTGCGCTGAATCATGGAAATGCTGGCCTGCTTCGTATCAACCACCAGCCGCAGGGCATCTTCCCAACGTTCGTCCTGTTCCTCCTCTTCACCGGAACCACCCTTTTCGTCGCTGTCCTTCATCTCCAGAATCGATTTTTCATACACCGGTTTACCCTGTTTCTTGAGAAAATCGACCACCCGCTGCACTTCGGCATCGGAGACGAAGGCACCGTGAATGCGCTGCAGACGGGATGTGCCGGGAGGCATATAGAGCATGTCACCGGCCCCCAGCAGACTCTCCGCCCCGTTGCAGTCCAGAATGGTACGCGAATCAACCTTGGAGGTTACCTGGAAGGAGATGCGCGACGGCAGGTTCGCCTTGATAAGGCCGGTGATAACGTCAACCGAGGGGCGCTGAGTAGCAAGAATCAGGTGAATCCCCGATGCACGAGCCTTTTGGGCCAGACGGGCAATATGTTCCTCCACCTCGCGACCGGCCACCATCATCAGGTCGGCAAGCTCATCAACGATGACGACGATGTAGGGCAGGTGGACGTGCTCCAACTCCTCGTCGTCATCCACCACGAAGGGGATCGGATCGACGGCGATGTCTCCTTCTTCTACGATCTCCTCAAGCTCCTCAATGATTTCAGCCTCGGGTATGGCGTTCAACTCCTCCTGCTCCGTCAGTTCGCCGGCCAGTTTCCTGTTGTACGACTCTATATTACGGACACCCTTGTCGGAGAGCAGCATGTAGCGACGTTCCATCTCGTTGACCGCCCATTTGAGCGCCAGCGAGGCCTTCTTCGGCTCGGTTACCACCGGCAGCAGCAGATGCGGGATTCCCTCGTACATGGAAAACTCCAGCATCTTGGGATCAACCATGATCATGCGCACATCTTTGGGGGTCGAGGTGTAGAGCAGTGAGAGTATCATGGTGTTGATCGACACCGATTTACCCGACCCGGTCGAACCGGCCACCAGCAGGTGCGGCGCCTTGGCAAGGTCCGTGACCACCGGCAGCCCCGCTATGTCCTTACCCAGCGCCAGCGGCAGCTTCATCTTGCTGTGGGAGAAATGCTCGCAGTTGAAAATTTCCCGCAGAAACACCATGTCGCGGTCACGGTTTGGCACTTCGATACCAACGACTCCCTTGCCGGGAATGGGTGCCACGATGCGGATCGACATGGCCTGCAGTGCCATGGTCAGGTCATCGGAGAGGCCGGCGATCTTGCTGATCTTTATGCCGGGGGCCGGGCTGAATTCGTACATGGTGATGACAGGACCGGGGCAGATCTCCACCACTTCGCCGTCAATGTTGTAGTCTTTGAGCTTCTTCTCCAGCAGACGGGCGTTCATGGCCAGAGATTCCCGATCGAGGGATTTTTCCTCGACCGGCGGCATATCAAGCAGCGAGAAGGGGGGAGTGTGAAAATCCCCTTCGGCCTTGATAAACTCGAATGATTCCTGGAAGGCGGCGGTTTTCGCCTCTTCCTTTTTTTTCTCCTTGTTTCTATTGAACAGATTGGGGCGCGGTGGTGGTGCAGAGGCTTTTATCACCGGACTGCCGGATGCTGCCACAGCGGTGGGCAGGCCATCCTTGTTGGATTTTTCCTTCTCCAGCACGCCCCTGTTATAGGCTCTCCGCTCCTGCCAGACGGCCCACTTGTGCTTGAGGGTTTCCAGCCACCAGCCGGCGAAAAGGATGAATGAAAAATGGGCCAGAATCATGATCGAAGCCGCCAGCAACGGCAGAAGCAGCAGAAACGCGCCGGTGGTACCGATGGAGTCTTTGAGGATGCGAACCGTCAGAACTCCGATAGCTCCACCGGTTGGAACCTGCTGACCAAGGATCGTCACTTTCTCGCTGATAAAGGTAATAATCGCCGCCAGCGAAAACAGCAGGCCGAAAGCAGCACCCAGCTTATAGGACCGGAGACGGATTTCCTTGAAACGGAAGAGCGTGTAGGCCATATACAGCAGGGCAACCGGAATCAGGTACGAGGCCAGACCGAAACTGTTGAAAAAAACATCGGCCAGCTGCGCACCAAAGCGCCCACCCAGGTTGCGTATGCCCCCTTCGTTGGAATAGCTGTTCCAGGACACATCGGCAGAATTAAACGACAGGAAAGCAACCAGAATAAATAATCCTGCCGCTGCCAGCGCCATACCCTGCAGTTCTTTGGTCTGCTTTTCTTTTTTAGGTTCTTCCATAATGTGAGTGCATCCGGATGGTGAATTTTTGAAACGTGGTATATTAACCGGAAGTACTGTTACGAGCAAAGAAAAAAGCTTTACTCCGCATCGAACCGCACATTTCCGGCTTTCAATGCCAGGAATGACATTTCTGCTTTGCAGTACCATCCTGATACGGGTATATCTAACAACGTAAACTCAATCTCTGCTTCAAACCATTTACTACATGAAAGCTCTTCTCCTGACATTTGCGGTACTCTGCCTTTTCGGGGCCTTTAACCGCTGGCTACTCGCAGCGGGGCTGGCCGCAGGAATTTCCTATCTCGGAATCCGGGGATGGTCTCTCGGCCGACTGCCGCTGGTCGGCCCCCATGACACGGTCGCCTTCTTCGCCGTCTCCATCGCAGCGATGGGACTGGCTACACGGCTGGCGCGACCGCTGCGAAACGCAGACTGGTTCAATGCCGCCATCGGGATATTAACTGCAGTATTCGGCGGGCTGGCTCTCATGTTTCCGGCCCGAAACATGCCGATGCCGGCCATTCTTGATACCCTCTGGTTTGAACTGCATGTGGTGCTGGCTTTTTTCGCGTACGCACTCTTCGCTGTCGGAGCGGTGGTGTCGGCAGGGTGGTTGGCAGTTCGGGATCGGCAACTGATTGACATTCACTTCAAAACCGCCCTGGCAGGCTGGTCGTTCTTTTCGGGGTCGATGATTGCCGGAGGGATCTGGGGGTATTACGCGTGGGGCACCTACTGGCTCTGGACACCCAAGGAGCTCTGGACCTCGATTCTCTGGCTGTTTTATGCGCTGCTGCTGCATCTGCGGCTGAAGGGTACCCGATGGGAGGTTCTATCTGCCTGGCTGGGTATTGCTGGATTTGCGGTGACGCTGTTCACCTACCTTGGAGTGAGCATGCTGATGCAAAGTTCGCATAGTTTTTAAATGAATCGGCTCTGGAAACTGCTCATATCCCTTGAAGCAGGTCTGCTGCTGCTGGCGATGGTATGTATCGCTATGGCCGCCGGCTCGTTCTCGCTTTCCGGTGACGCGGCAGCGGTCCTCAATTCGATGCCTCTCTTTGACTGGCTGCGCGAGTTCTCATTCGCGGCCACCTGGTGGCTCTGGCTGACGCTCGTCCTTCTGGCGCTGCTGGTGCTGAACACCGTCTGCTGCAGTGCCGACAACTTGCTGCAGCGATTCAGCCGGACCGGCCTGCTTACCTGGCTCCCGCCCCAGCTGATTCACGCCGGCTTTCTGCTGATTGTGCTCGCTCATCTGCAGAGTTCAATCTGGGGATTCAAAGGCTCACTCGAAGTTCCGCAGGGAGGCGGCTTTCAGCTGCCAGACGGCACCGGCGTCCAGGTAGCCAACATCGGGGCCATCTTTTCACCAATGGCCGGAAATATGCCGCTCGGCTACCGGGCACTGATCGTCACCGGAGATACCCGGACACAGGGAGGGGTGACCATTTCTCCCAACCACCCCTGGTTCAGCGGCGGTTACGGGGTATACATCAAGCATGCGCTACCGGGTAATCCACCAACAGCACTACTGGAAGTGCATCGGGAAGCTGGTGCCGCCACGGCTCTTGCCGGCGCTCTCCTGTTCACGGTCGGTAACCTTCTGCTGCTCTATACCCGTTCCAGGGCGCATGATCTGCCATAATTCACTTTAGAAGCACTCCACCTCACATTTCAGCATTTCCGTTTTGTATCTGTTTAAATTATTCAGTTCTTGAAGTATGATACCTGCCGAACCGTATAGTAGTGGTATCAGCACGCGTCATTCATTTTTCCGTTTCAACAGATACATCAAATGCTCAAGCGAGGTGCATCATGCCGCATGTCAGCTTTCCCCTCTCGATGGATGCTGTTCCCGAGCAGTACCGTATTGCCGAACCGATCATCCAGACCGGCTATCTGATCGACGGTGTCATCCGCACCTGGGAAGGGCCGTTCATGGAAGTTCGCTCGCCGGTCTGTTTCATGGAAGGCGACCTGCCGGTCCCCGCTCTGGTAGGCAAGGTCCCGGTGCTGACGGTTGAAGAGGTCAAAACGGCGCTGCAGGCAGCCGTCGGCGCCTGGGATTGCGGCCGGGGCGCCTGGCCCACCATGCCGGTGGCGGAGCGAATCGGGCATCTGGAAAAGTTCGCCTGGCGGATGAAGGAGCAGCGTGGGCCGGTAGTAAAACTGCTGATGTGGGAGATCGGCAAGACCCTGCCGGACGCCGAAAAGGAATTTGACCGCACCGTACAGTACATCATCGATACCATCGATGCGGTCAAGGAACTGGACCGCGCCTCATCGCGCTTTGCGGCCGAGGAAGGGGTGCTGGCCCAGATCCGGCGGGCGCCGCTGGGGGTCGTGCTCTGCATGGGGCCGTACAACTATCCGCTGAACGAAACCTTCACCACGCTGATACCGGCGCTGATCATGGGCAACACGGTGCTCTTCAAGCCGGCAAAACTGGGCGTGCTGCTGCTGTCGCCGCTGCTGGAGGCATTCCGCGACTGCTTCCCGCCGGGGGTTGTCAATACCGTCTACGGCGAGGGGTCGACAGTCATCGGGCCGCTGATGCAGTCGGGCCGGGTGGACTGCCTGGCGTTCATCGGCTCCTCGCGGGTGGCAGATTCTCTCAAGCAGCTGCACCCGAAACCGCACCGTCTCCGTTCCGTGCTGGGGCTGGGGGCCAAAAATCCGGCCATCATCCTGCCCGATGCCGATCTGGAACTGACCGTCAGCGAGTGCCTGCTGGGGAGCCTCTCCTACAACGGCCAGCGCTGCACCGCGCTGAAGATCCTGTTCGTTCACGAAAGCATCGCCGGGCCGTTTCTTGAAAAATTCACCGCCGCAGTTGACGGGCTTAAAGCCGGCATGCCGTGGGAGCCTGGGGTGAAGATCACCCCGCTGCCGGTGCCGGGCAAACCGGCGCAGATGGCAACCTGGATCGCAGAGGCCTGCGAAAAAGGCGCGCGGGTACTGAACCATGGAGGTGGAACGGAGTACGGCACCTACTGCCATCCAGCGGTGGTCTACCCGGTGCCTTCCGGAACGGAGTTGTACAACAATGAGCAGTTCGGTCCGGTGGTGCCGGTGGTACCGTACCGCGACATCAACGAGGTGATATCCTACATCCGCGAATCGTGCTTCGGCCAGCAGGCCAGCATCTTCGGCAGCGATCCGCAGGTTCTGGCCGGATTGATCGATCCGCTGGCCAATCAAGTCTGCCGCATCAATCTGAACAGTCAGTGCCAGCGCGGGCCTGACAGCTACCCGTTCGCCGGCCGCAAGGACTCCGCTGAGGGGACCCTGTCGGTAGCCGACGCCTTGCGGGTCTTTTCGATCCGCACCCTGGTCGCGGCCAAAGATCACCCGGCAAACCGGTCGATACTGACCGATATCGTCCGCAACCGGCGCAGCAGTTTCCTGTCAACCGATTTTATCTTCTGATCGTTCCGTTCATTTGCTTGACAACGTGACACGAAAACAGGATATTATTACTAGACAAACGGAGGTTCATTACCATGCAAACCATGACGGTTGGCCATTTTAAATCCCATTTTTCCCAGGTGCTCGATTTTGTTAAACATGGCGAGGACGTCGTTATCAGCTATGGCAAGAAGAAGGAAAAAATTGCCGTGCTGGTTCCCTATGACCGCTATGAAGGCAAACCTCAACGCATTCTCGGCCTTTTGGTCGACAAGGCGACGTTTGCAATCCCGGCTGACTTCAAAATTTATGATGATGAATTGCTGTCGTTATGAGTTGTCTGCTCGATACGCATGCCCTCCTCTGGACGCTGTTTGACCCGTCCCGTCTCGGTAAAAAAGCGGCGGAATACATCAAAAATCCAGAAGTAACTGTCTCTGTCAGCGTGGTATCATTCTGGGAAATTTCTCTCAAATACGCCACCGGAAAGCTGGAGCTATCCGGCGTAGCCCCGGATGATTTTCCCGCCATAGTCCGTCAGTCGGGTTTTGATATACTGCCGATTGCCGCTGATGATGCCGCTACCTTCCACCACTTGCCTCGTATGGAACACAAAGACCCTTTTGGCCGTCTGATTATTTGGCAGGCCATCTCCCACAAGTTGACACTCATATCCCAGGATAGCGCCTTTGCCGCCTATCGAAAACTCGGATTGAAAGTGCTCTGGTAATGAGCCATGCCGGAAAAGTGCTGTTTAAGAACAGATTGAGCAAGGAAGGTAGCAAGTCGGTTACAAAATGTAACCGACTGAATAATCCCAGGTCGGGCTTAACCAGAGGTGAAATAAGACGCTTGACATTTTCTCCATCATCCGTTACTGACCTAATATGAAAGTCATATGACCTATATTATGATAAGGTTCATCTCATGCTCGAATCAATACTCGGCTCCTTAAGTTGCGAACGGGCGCTCATCTTTCTTGCCGCCAGGGATGAAGGGTATGCCCGAGAGATAGCCTCCTTTTACGCCACATCGCTCGCTCCGGTGCAGAAACAGCTCGACAAGCTGGAGGCCGGAGGTGTGCTTGTCAGCAAAACCATTGGCCGCACCAGGCTCTACCAGTTCAACCCCCGCTATCCGTTACTTGCCGAATTGCGCGCCTTTCTGGACAAGTCACTTACCTTTTACGACCAGGAGTTGCAAGACCGGCTCCTGCTGGATCGGCGGCGGCCTCGCCGCAGAGCGAAACCGCTGTGACATCGCTTGCCAGGTTTTCCATTGGCGAACTCGCCGCCTATGTGGCCGACCACCTGCACCAAAAAGGGATCGATGTCGTGCTGGTGGGTGGTGCCTGCATCTGCATCTATTCGGAAAATGCCTACAGCTCGTTCGATCTGGATTTCATCGCCACCGGCATGGTGGGACGCCTGAGCATCCGGCAGGCGCTAGCAGAAATCGGCTTTACGGAAGAACAGCGGTATTTCAAGCATCCGGAAACCGAGTACTTCGTCGAATTTCCCTCTGGCCCTCTGGCCATCGGGGATGAGCCGCCAGGTGAAATTGCCTCGCGTACCTACCCGACCGGCGTGCTGCGGCTCCTGTCGCCCACCGACAGCGTCAAGGACCGTCTGGCCGCCTACTTTCACTGGAAGGACCGGCAAAGCCTCGAACAGGCGGTACTGGTTGCCGAAGGCCATCCCGTTGACATGGCCGAGGTGCGGCGCTGGTCGGTGAAGGAAGGCTTTGCGGCGGAGTTCGAAGCAATTTGGGAGAGACTTGCGCAATCAGGCAGATCTCGAAGGCTGGGGAAAAAGTAGAGAACCGGTGACAAATTGTAACCGGCTGAAACTTCCTGCCGCCAGGGAAGAGAAAGCTGACGGGATAATCATATATCGGACACGTCACAGCACCAAGGAAAGCACCATGCCCGAACTATATTTTAAGGGAAAAGAGTTTGTTTATAACCATCATCT
>JBAXVE010000074.1:0-16258 GCA_037129245.1 Desulfuromonadales bacterium | reverse complement strand
CTAGCAATTCATATAGCTTTTCTTGTTCGCTTCTTGAGAGCTTCACGTCGCGGAGCAGTACTTTGAATTCTGCCTTGTCATTCATCTGCCCCAGGATGCCTTGATATGCTTTAAGCTGTCCGAGGATGTCTCCATAATCACGATCCAATACCTGGGCGACTATTTCAAAGAAATAGCGCCATTTTTTTATGGCTATGCGCAGCGAGTGCCGGACCGAGCTGTGAGCAGACACCAATGAATCAGGCATCTGCTTGTGTATCGGCAGGTACAGCCTGATGGAAACGTCAGAGAAATAGGCCAGCAGCGAAAACCTGTTCTGACTGGCGATCTTTTCCTCGTTAATTGCGGCAACCGTTTCCCGGACGAGCCGGTCAAGGCTATGATGATCGAAAGCAACCAGGAACTTGCGTATCCGCTTCAATTCCGTGCTTCGCAACGTGGAAAGTGATTCAAACAATGTAGAGCTAACAGGTGCGTTATTCTCAAGTCGAGCTTGAAAAAAAAGGTGGGCTTCATCTATATTCCGAACTCGTCCCAACATCCTTGTCATAGTACGAATCTTTTTTCGCAGGGTTGCCGTCGTGCCAGAAGGTGCAAAGGGATAAAACAGTTCCAAAGCAGCCCTGAACCTGCGTGACGCCACTCTCAGGTCATGGATTGTATCCTGGTCGAAGGATTTTACTGCAGAGCCGCGCAAGCGGAGCAATTCCTCCCAGTGAGCAAAGAAAACACTGCGGGATCGATCCAATATCGTGGCTGAGTCAGGTGGCAATCGGTCAGGTAGCGTTGACATTTTTAATTCTGTTGAGGGAACGCCTTTTTGAATGAGGTCGTCCTGTTTTTACCGGGTACCTTCTCTCTACCGCCTCGGCGTGCCGCACCACATACAGAATCATGGTAACCTCCCCTCATAAATGGGTAATTAGTGTGGGAGTATAAGCCTCTTCGTTGACAATGCAATACCTGCGAGAATATTTAACACAACTGAAACATTTATCCGGTATTCGATGAACCCTGACAGTATATGTGTTTATGAAACAGTCAGTTCTGCAATATGCGCCTGCATACCCAAACCATGGAGAATTGAGGTCAGCACGGTAGCAGATTCACGCGTATGTTCAAAATATCTGCCGCGCAGTTCACAGATCAGCATACCGTCATACGTGTCGATAAATTCAGAAAGTATCTCGCGAATCTTGATTGCTCCCCAACCTATGGGCATGTGAGAATCGCCCTTGCCGAACGGTATCTGGTGAGTCTGGATTTTTTCAGTATGGTAGGCTGGATTGCCAAAATTATCGTGCACATGACAGTGGACGACCAAAGGGGCTATGGCGCGCACTTCCTCCAGTGGGTCAAGTCCGTAGAACTGTGATGACATCTGCAGATGGCCGAAATCGAGTGTGACGCCGACATTGCTTCGCCCGACCCGTTCAACCTGTTTTTTCAGTTCGGCTGGGAGTTCTGCATAACAGTAGGGTGAATGATGCAGATACGGGCGGGCATTCTCCATTGCAACAGTAATATCAGGGTAAAGCTCGGCTGCTTCCTGCAAAATGGCGGCTTCATGCTCCAGAAGTCTAAGTTGTTCATCGTGCTCCAGCCGGAGGGGGCCACGAATTGAGAACTCCTCCTCTACAAGAAATCTACCGGGGTGATATACCAGCACCTCAGCCCTGATGGCTGCTGAAAATTCGAGAGAGGCCATCAAAACGTCACGGTGCAGGGCACCATTTACTTTATCCATCAGGTTAAGCGGATTTGGGCAGTGAACGCTGTAACAGAACGGGAAGTCATCGAGGATCGCGCTGACCTCGGCGGTTCTCCGAGGGTCAAGCCTGCCGTTTCTGATGGCGTCCATGCCATGAACCGTAATTTCGGCAGCGGTCAGACCGAAACCAAGAAAGGACGACAGGTCGCTGCGCAATTTATTCAGGCTCCCGTCAACCCTCACTTCGTTTATATTACTGCCGATGCTCAGCATGTGGAGTAAACCTCCTTGCCCCCAACAAATGTCGAAAGAATCCGGGGAAATCCTTCCGAGTGATCGACAATCAGTATGTCGGCATTCTTACCAACCTCCAGCGAACCGCATTTTTCAGCGATCCCAACTGCCCGGGCTGGATTGAGACTGACCATGTTGACCGCTTCATGCAACGGCAAAATGTTCAGTCGCTCCAGTGCCAGTACCGCGTGTAGCAATGTCATGGGTGCATAATCCGAACAGAGGATATCACCGAAACCCCAACTGATTGCTTCGCGAGCGTTCAAATTACGGGCCTGGGATTCGCCCCGCACCACGTTGGGTGAGCCGAGACAGACACTGATGCCCAGTTCACGTGCAGCCCGCACCGCTTCAATATTGACCGGGAACTCGGTCATGGCAATGCCCATTCCATGCAACCATTCAATTTTTTCTTTGGAATCATCATCGTGCGAAGCGATGGCAATCGAGTGTTCCCTGCAGAGCGCAACCAGTTGTTCAATAGCATCAGGCGCGCCGCTTTCCCTGGCTTGCTGTTTGCGGTTGATGATACCGTCCATCTCGGCGTCGCTCTTGCCGTACACCGGCCCGTAGTAGTTTTTGAAAGAGGTGATGTCCCGAAACTGCCCCTGGCCAGGAGAATGGTCCATGAATGAGAAAAGATGGATCAGATCTTCACTGATCAGGCTTTCCAGATGGGGAACGGCACCCAGGTCGGTGATTTCAAAGCGGGCATGAATCTTTGTATTCACCTTCAGCCGTGGGGTAAACCCGTTTATCTGGCGGATAATGCCTGCAGCAGTGCTATTCGAGCGTAAACCGACTTCCATCTCGGCGAAAGAAAGGGAATGGAACATGGTGGTGATGCCGCAGGAGGCGATTTTCTTATCGAGTTCAAAAACCGCGATATCAACCGGGAAAAAGGTGTTGGGACGGGGTTCGATCCCTTTTTCTATGGCGTCGGAATGCATGTCGATGAAGCCGGGGAACAGGTAATTGCCTCGCACGTTCACCTCGTGCATCCCTGCAGGAACATCCTGGCCTATTGCTGCGATCCTGCCATGTTCGACTCTCAGCGTGGTATCATCCAGAATTCCCTCCGGTGTTACTAACCGGGCGTTGGTCAGCACAAAACTACGCGGCATTACTCACTCTCCGTTTATTCAGGATATGGTATAAATTTCATCGGTAACTTCCGCCATCAAGTCCTGATCGTGGAAAATACCGACCATGGTAGTTCCTTCGTTGCGGAGCTCCCTGAGAATATCCAGCACCAGGCCGACAGAGGCAGAATCTAGCGAGGCGGTAGGCTCGTCCAGCAGCAGCAGTTGCGGTTTCCAACTGACCGCATGAGCAATGTTAATCCGCTGTTGTTCACCACCGCTGAAAGTTGCCGGATATGCGTTAAAGAGGTGCTTTGGGATACGGAGCCGCTCCAGCAATCCGACGGCCCGCTGCCGTGCTTCGTCACGTGATACGCCGTTTCTGGCCAGGATCGGTTCCATAACCACATCCAATGCCGATACGCGGGGAATCACTTTGAGAAATTGTGAGACATAGCCCATCTCGCGGGTACGGATGTCGATGACCGCCCGGTCAGCAAGGGTGGCCAGGTCAACCCTCCCGTATTCTTCAGAATCGTACCAGACCGAACCGCTACCGGGGAGATAGGTGCGGTAAATGCATTTGAGTATGGTACTCTTGCCGACGCCGCTGGGACCGGAAAGCCCCAGAAAATTACCTTTCGGCACTCGGAAGGAGATATCCCTGCAGGCAGCGATAATTGTCCCGCCGAGCATATGGAGTGTAAAATCTTTGGAAAGATTTTCAACCGTCAACACTGCAGACTCCTTTTATAGTTGTGAAGCAACCAGCAACTGGGTGTATCTGTGCTGCGGATCTTGCAGGATCTGGTCGGTCAGACCGGCCTCTACGACCCGGCCGTATTTCATAACCATGGTGCGTTGGCATAGCAGATTTATGACTCCCAGATCATGGGAAACAACCAGCAAAGAGAGTTTGAATTCGCTTTGGAGTGTTCGAATCAGATCCAGCACCCGCGCCTGTACTGAAAGATCAAGTCCGGTGGTAACTTCATCCAGAAAGAGGATCAGGGGGTTATTTGAGAGCGCCTTGGCAATCTGGACCCGCTGCTGCATGCCACCACTGAAATTTTTTGGAGGTTCGTCCATGCGATCAACCGGAATTTCTGTCTTTTCCAGAAGCTCTGCAGAGCGCTCACGCATTTTTCCTATATTGCGCCAACCAGCGCCCAGCAGCCGCTCGGCGATATTCCCGCCGGAACTGACTCCCATACGTAGTCCCAGAAATGGGTTCTGGTAGACGATGCCCATTAAGGCATTGCGCACCTGGCGCTTCTGGAACGGACTCAATCCAAGCAGGTTGCGACTGTACACACTGACACCATCGAACAATTCCTGCTGCAGGTGTTGCGTCGCATCAGCGTGCAGTTCCACGCTTCCACCGGTAGCATCCCATTCAAAGTGGAGCAGCCGTACCAGGGTACTTTTGCCGGAGCCGCTCTCACCGACGATGCCCAAAGCTTCGTTTTTGTAGAGATCGAAGGAAACATCATTGCAGGCGATAACGGAACCGCAGTGGCGGCAGCGGTTTGTTTCGTACTCCGGGCCAGTTGCGGTAATACAGCCATCACAGCCGTTTCCGAAGCGTTTCGACAACCCCCGTATCCGGATCAGTGGTTCCATTGCGCCGCCCTCTTGTCGCAGTAGCCGGAATCTGAGCAGAAATAGCTCCGTCCCCCGCCAGCATTATCGATGACCTCATCCAGAAAAGTGTCAGCAGCACCGCAACGGGCGCATGACTTGCCGCTGAAATCCTCAACACGGAACGTATGATCCTCGAATTCGAGCGGTTCGACTCGGGTATACGGGGGTATCGCATATATCCGCTTTTCTCGTCCGGCGCCGAATAGAAAAAGCGTATCCGCCATGTGCAACTTTGGAACGTCCCAGCGTGGAATAGGACTGGGGTCCATGATGTAGCGTCCATTTACTGTCACTGGATAGCGATAGCTGATCGTAATCTCACCATAATTTACGATGTCTTCGTACAAGTGAAGCCACATCCGGCTGTAATCTGCCTCGGCGTGCATGCGCCTGGTTTCTGCCTCCGATGCCTCAACTTCGCGTAGCGCTTCAGGATAGGGAACCTGTAACACCAGAATTTGTGCTGCGCTCATCGGCTCCTCAGGAATACGGTGACGGGTCTGGATCACTGTCGCTGCAGGGGTATCATTAGTGATCTCTACACCGGCAACCTCCTGAATAAATTTCTTGATATTGACAGCGTTGACGCTGCCGTCGCATCCCTGGTCGATAACTTTAAGGATGTCGTCCGGCGTAATCAGGGAAAGCGTTATCTGTATGCCTCCGGTACCCCAACCGCGCGCAATCGGCATCTCGCGGGACCCGTAGGGCACCTGATAGCCCGGAATCGCCACCGCTTTGAGAAGACAGCGTCGGATATCCTTTTTTGCTCCGTCGTCCATGAATCCGTAAGGATAGCCTCCGGCCTGCTGCGTCTCCTGGTCAAGCCACTCATTCAGCAACATGGCAATCCTCCATGCGGGCTATCTCCTGGGCTTTGCGCAGGCGGTCCAGATCAGACAGAAAATCAACGTAGTGGGGAAGCTTCCAGTGATTGCAGAATCCCATCGCCTCGATGCCGTCGGTGTGATACAGCACGTACTCCTGATCCTCGGCCGGACAGGTCGGCCTGTCGGTTCTGGTGGTACGATCAAGAACCGCCATGGAGATGGCTTTAAGTTCGTTCTGACCGAAACAAAGACCGTAACCAAGACTGAAACGGGGCATACCGTCGGTTCCTTCAAATCTCGCCAGAACCTCTGCTTCGGTAACTTTGACCTCTCCAACAGTGTACGGCTTACCTGTTACCGGATGAGCCACCCGCAATGGTACGTAGCCAACCCGCAGTTCTCCGAGAGTGGGATGTATGTTGCCGTAGCCGCGCATGCTGGAATAGGCCAAGGTCAGCAAGCCACCGGTCTCACCGCGGGCCAAGGACTGCAGCACCGCGCTACGCGGGGCAGGAAACGCCAGCGATTGGCGGGTAATGTCGAATGGCTCAGCAGCAGCGCCAACAGGGAGAGAGTCTGCCAGCAGCCCTTCGCGCCGCAGAATATCGATAACTTTGGGAAAGGTCTCAGGGATTTCTACATCCGAGGGAAGACTGCTGAATATCTTCTTGCGGAAGGCCTCTCGTCGCGCAGCATCATCGTTCAGTAATTCGAAATCCAGTAACCGCAGGGTGTAATCACTGGTAGCGCCCAGCATCTGCCCGCCGGGAATGTCCTTGAAAGCAGACGATATACGTCGCACTATACGCATTTCTTCCGTAGTGGCCGGGAGGGAATAGGCTAATCGTGGCTGTGTGGCGCGGTAGGCCCGTAGCATGAATGAAGCCTCGGATGAGTCTCCGGCAGCCTGCTTGAGTGCCAATGCCGCCAGATCGGGAGCATAGAGGGAACCTTCCCCCATCACCCGGTCTACGGCCAGATAGAGCTGATCACGAATCTGATTTGTCGTGAGCGGCTCCGATGTTCCTTTCGAGCGCTCCCAGGCAAACAGCCGGCAGGCGTTTTCAATCGCTTCAATTCCACCTTTGACGGCAACGTACCCCATATCAATGCGCCCCTATCCGAGTTGAGCGAGGGATACTTGCTATCCTGCCATGATTATCAAGAAACAGGGCATCCACACCCAGCGGATATTCAGTGTTAATTTCGCAGAGACCGGTAAGTTCGGTTTCAGCCAGGCCGCTAAAAACCGGTTGGACAGTGCCGTTAATTCCAGGACCGGACAGTGCTGCTGTGCCTCCTTGATCAGCGATGTCGTCAATCAGATAGACCAGCGTGGCTCCCATGTCAGGATATTCAAGTGTGCCGCGCTTGATCAGCTCCAGCAGGCCGTCAGTTGTGCCTCGGCTTACAATTACAAAATCCGCTTCGCTGATATCAACCACTGAACTACAAGTACGAAATGCGATAGCTTCGGCCAGGGTATTGTCAACATCGCCAATAATTGCAAATGTCACCTCATTATCCATCAGGCAACCCAGCATGTTTACCAACACAGCATGTCTACTGATATTTTCAATTGAAACTGGTACCGCAAAGCTTTTTCCGGGATGGCTGGTTGCCTGCAGAATAATCCTGAACATCGCATGGTCGCGGTGAATGGCAGCAGTTGTCATATCAGGCTCCAGCCATCAGATCGAAATTTACCCTGGTAGATGCAACCAGAGCTGCCTCGGATGCAAGATACTCCCGCTGCCGCAGGCTGGCCAGCTCCAGGAAGTCGCGCACCTGCCTGCAAAGCATGACCGGCCGGCCACCACGCAGTAAGGCATCAGCAGCGGCACGTGCCAGTGCCTTGCGCGGCTCCTCACCGACGATCATGCCGTATCCGCGTTCTCCGCCGAGCAGGACCTCTGCTTCGGTTGTTAAAACCTCTCCCAGATGAAAATCGGTCGCCAGACTGTCGGTGACCGTCATCATCACCAGGCCGGCACGGGGTGGGCGGATTATCTCCATCTCCACGGAAACCAGCAGCGCCAGCAGTTCATCGACCTCTCGGTCATTCATGACGATAATGGCGGCGGTTGGATCGTCAAACGGCATGAATCCTCCTGAAGGCTTTATTCATAGTCAATATAGAAGCTGTAACCGTGACGCCTGAAACCTAGCGACTCATAGAAGCGGTGGGCGGTTTCACGGTTCATATTGCTGGAAAAAGTCATTTTGTAGCACCCGGCATGTCGACAGAGATCGTTGGCATATTCCATCATCCGCTTGCCGATTCCCTTGCCGCGTAGAGTTTCATCGACGACCACGTCTTCAAGAATAGCGGTCGGTGTGCCCAGATGTCCGAGGTTGTCCATAATCAGCAGAGCAAAGGTGCCTACCAATATTTCGTCCAATTCAGCAACATGCAGACGGTAGTACGGGTAGCTTCTGAAGCGGGCAAAAATTAGCTGCGCCTCCTCAAGTGAAAGGACGCTCCCGTCATCCTGTCCCAGCTGACCATAGAGGGCAAGCAGTGCCGGCAGATCTTCTTCGTGTGCTTCACGCAGCTTTATATCCATTGGTGCTTTCCATTTCGTGCCAGAACGGCTACAGGGTTATATTCATTTTTTCAATGACTGACTCGATCGCCTTCAGTAAATTGCCTATATCTTGCGGATAAATTTTCCCGATATTTCCAATCCTGAAGCAATCGGCATGGCTCAATTTGCCGGGATAAATCACAAATCCTTGACCATTTAATCTGTTGTAAAAATCGTCGAAATCAAACTTCGGGTCTGCGGGATACAAAAATGAACTGATGATATAGCCCTGTTTGGGCGCTTCAAGATATTCCCTGAAGCCAAGCGTGCGCATGCCCTGGACAAGTAGAGCATAATTTTCCTTGTAGCGCCTTGCGCGTCCTGTTACCCCACCCTCTTCCAGCAATTCGGCCACAGCCTGATGAAAGGCTGAGATGGTGTGGGTGGGCGGCGTAAAACGGAACTGTCCGTTCTGCTCCAGACCTTCCCATTGGTCAAAAATATCCAGGCTGAGAGTCCGCGATTGCCCTTTTGTTTTAAGCAGACAGCTTCTTCTGGCGATGATGAACGAGAAACCAGGCACCCCTTCGATACATTTGTTGGAAGAGGAGACAAGATAGTCGATGTGGCATGCTGCAAAATCGATCGGCACTGCTCCAAAACTGCTCATGGCATCGACGATGTATTCTTTCTGAAAGCCAGCTACGACGCGGCCGACAGCTTCGATGTCGTTAAACATACCAGTGGTGGTTTCGCAATGCACGATGGATACATGAGTTATGCTGCCATCCTTATCCAGTACGGATTTCACGTCCTCAGCTTGTGGCGTCTCATTTTCCTGATACACAAGCCCGGTTGTTCTAATCTGATGAATGTCTGCTATTTTCTTCAATCGATGACCATAGGCTCCGTTAATAACCAGGAGCAGATGACCGGTCTTTGGAATGGCGCACGAAACTACAGCCTCCAGTCCGTAGGTGCCAGCTCCCTGCAGCAGGATGGATTCATACCCTGACTCCTGTGAAACACCTGCAAGACGGAGTAAATCAGTGCGTACGCTTCTGACCTTTTCAATAAAGACACTGTCGCGCGAACCAACATCGTGAAGCATTGCTTCTTTTACGCTGCGGCTGGTGGTAAGAGGCCCCGGTGTAAACAACAGTTTATCCTGTTCATTACTGCTCACGGTTTTTCCCCATTGAGAATCCGTCTGTTTATGTCGGCAATAACTGATCGGCATTCTGCCACGCTTTCCACCACATAATGCGCTCCGGCAGATTCAAGCTTTTGGGTTGCTATCCGAATTTTTTCCTTCAAATCATCAGGGGGGATCATACGCACTTCGTCCATACTCAAGCCCACTTCGTTGCCACAGGTGGTGAGACCGATGGTCCAGGCTCCTGCGTTCAACCCCTCCTTGATATCGGCAACCGTATCACCGATTTTCACCACACTCGATGGCGGAAAAAGACCCAAACGCTCCGCATTTTCATACATCATCCACGGATAAGGACGGCCGCCCACTTTATCGGAGGAAGTAACTATTGCATCAGGGCAAAAACCCTGAGCCTTGGCAAGAGGGATAATTTTTTCCATCATGCTCATCACATATCCGGTTGTACTGCCCAACTGGAGGCCCTGTGCCTTCATCTCCTCACAAAACTCAACAACTCCGGGAATTACTTCCGAGAACTGCTCGACGATAGCCGCCAGTTTCGGCTCCAGCTGTTCATATAATTCATTCAGGTCATCTTCGCTGGGGAAGTTCTTGTGTGCGCTCTGCCACTGTGCCCTCACAGACTCAAGCTCCATCAGTGCTCTAAGATGGTCTTTCTTGGCTTGCCCCATTGGGGCACGGGCCTCTTCCATCGTAATGCTTATGCCCTTGTCTTTAAATACTTCTATAAAAACTTTGGTAGGAGCCATGCAGCCGTAATCCACCACCGTGCCTGCCCAGTCGAAGATGATCCCTTTTACTTCCATGTATTCAGCCTCCACTTACTTCCGTTAGCCTGGCTTCCAAAGGGTTTTCAGGTGTAACGTGTCCTGATTAACGCACTGATCCTGTCGATGAGGGCCACGGTAATGACAATGATAATCAAAATAGTGGTGACATCCCTGTTCTCATAACTCCTGAGCTTATCGAACAAATAGACCCCAATTCCGCCTGCTCCAGTAAAACCGAGGATAGTGGCAGAACGGACATCAGATTCCAGTCGGTAGAGGGTCATCGACACAAAAAATGGCGTGATCTGTGGAAATACCGCGTAGCGGATAACCTTCAAAAAACCGGCTCCGGTAGCGGTCAGAGCATCGATCGGTTCCTGTTGGATGGCCTCAATACCCTCCGAAAAAAGTTTGATCAATACACCGGAGGTGTGGACTCCCAGCGCCAGGATACCGGGCATCGGCCCGAGACCGACTGCAGAGACAAACAACAGCGCCCAGATAATTTCATTGATGGAGCGGGAGAAGTTGGCAAACAATCTGACGGCAGCGTACAGCCCCTTCTTCAACAACAGCGACATCCCCTGGTTTCCGGGTATGATGATCGCCAGGGTATTGCGGGAAGCAAGAAACGAAAGTGGAAAAGCAATCAGCACTGAAATGATCAGCGCCAGCAGAGCCATCTGCACCGTTTCGAGCATCGACAGAAAATACTTTACCATCCTGCTACCGGTGAAATCAGGAGGGAAAAATCCGCTGTCCTTGATGGAGGGGTTTCCGCTGATATAGCTCAGCATGTTGCTCCAGCCATCCAGTAGCTTGCCAATGCCCATCTCAGTGGAATGCCAGCACCAGCCGATCACGATCAGTGAAAAGCACAGCATCATGATGTTGTAGGGATGAAACGGATTGGTCTGCCGCTTTATTTCGTCAAGATTCATTGGCCAGTATTTCCAGAAGCAGTATGTCGTCCCAGTTAGAGGGAGCAGTCGTGACCGAACCACTTTGGCGCCGGTCACGACTCTGAATTACTTTTTTCCCAGCTGTTTTTTTACCTCGATCTGATCACGGATCGGGTCGTATACTTCATCCGTTACTGTGGCGTAGCCCTTCAGTTTCAATTTTTTCAGGCCTTCGACGTCGTTATAGGAAATGAACGCTTCTTTAAGCGCTTTTTTAAGCGAATCAGGCAGGTCTTTGCGATAGGCCATCGGCGATCCGGGAATCAACTTGGAAGTCCACAGGATACTGAAGTCCTTGTCCTTCTCCCACGATTTACCCTCTCCCCGCTTCATGTCCAGATCGTTGGTGGCGGCGACATCTATCTTGCCGTTTTTGACCGAAAGCATTGAAGCTTCATGGCTACCCGAATAAATAACTTTCGAGAAGTACTTCTCCGGATCAATCTTCATATCCTTGACGAAGTAGACCGTCGGCACCAGCGTACCACTGGTAGAGTTGGGATCGGTAAAGGCAAATACTTTACCTTTGGCAGCCTGGAGAGAGGTAATTGGAGTGCCTTTTTTTGCGATGATGACGCCGTGGTAGCCTTTGCTCCCAGCCTCATCAACTTCAATGACAAAACATTCAGCGTTGGCGCGTTGAGCAGCTTCAACATACGATTTAGGCCCGAAGTATGCCAAATCGATATGCTTGAACTGCATTGCGGTAATGATTCCGGCGTAGTCAGTAGCAGTCTTCAGTTCGACCGGAAGGCCCAGTTTCTTTTCAAGGTACGTGTGCAGATTGTCAAAGCGGTCGGTGATGTGTGACGAAGACTCGGTCGGGATCAGACCTACAGTCAGTTTTTTCGGCCAGTCGGCAGGGTTTGCGGCCAGGGCGGTGATCGGCAGACAGGCTGCCAGAAGAAGGGTTAATGCTGCTTTAAGTGAAGGTTTCATTGCATTCGTTTCCTTTCAGGATAGTTAATAGCGTCTATAAAATTGAATATATTGACTGTTCAGGCTGTTGCTGCGGCAGCGGGTGAAAATGGAAAATGTAGTACCTTGTTTTCCTGTCGGTCCTGGCGCGGCGGGCAACAGTAAATCTGGTCTATAGTGGCCTGACAGAGTTGCTCCGGAGAACCGTCGTAAACTATGCACCCATTGTTAATGCCGATTACTCTGCTGCAGAACTCGCGGGCATAATCCAATTGATGAAGATTGGCAACAACGGTGATGCCGTATTTTTCGTTTGCATTGCGCAACGTTTCCAAAACAGTACGGGCGCTGACCGGGTCAAGTGATGATATCGGCTCATCAGCCAGAATTATTTCCGGATGCTGGGCTATCGCACGGGCAATGGCGACACGTTGTTTCTGGCCACCGGATAAACGGTCGCAACGGCTAAGAGCCTCTTCTTCAATACCGACCACCTTCATGTATTCATAAATCTCTTCGTACTGATTCGCCGTGTAATGTTTGAAAAGAGCAGCAAATAGTGGTTTGCGATGCAGCATACCACTGGCAATATTATCCAGAACCGACAGGCGCGACACGAGATTGAAACTCTGAAAAATTACGCCTATTTTTGACCGTAGCACTTTCATATCTGCAGAGCGGATAGAACCGACATCATTTCCAAGCACCGTAAGCTTCCCACCTAGAATAGAGGTGGTGGCGTTAATACCCATCAGTAGAGTTGATTTTCCAACTCCTGACGGGCCGATTATGCTAAGAAATTCACCCTTGCGAATATTGAGATCAACGTTCCTGACAACATCCTTTCGGCCATAGCCAAGAGTCAGCTTTTCAGCGCGAATATGTTCCATATAAAAATCTCCCTATCGCTCTTCCGATTTTTTGCACGGTATCACACCAGTGTTACAGCTATGTTGCTGTTTGGTAATAATTGAGTAAAAGGTATGTTACGGATTAGTGATTGGGGAGGTTTTTCCAGCTCGTAGTTTATTGCATGTGAAAATTTCGCAGACTTGCAATCATCGATGAATCTGGAGTCGGATCGATATGCGGTATTTTAGTCTGCCCGCCGAGCTTGCCCCGCTCAAGTTGTGACCACCGATATATCCCGTCTTCCGGTACAAGCGTAACATTAGGTTCGTTGATGCGACCCTGGTTCCGAAATGTTGCATAATCAGCATTCAGCGTTCGCAGGGTTTCATCCAGAATCCTGGCTGCCTCCTTGACGTTGATGACATCCTCTGCCGCCAGAACCCACTGATGCCGACGGGCCTGAATGTCTGCTCCGACCATGAACTCGCGAACATTCCCGCAACCGGTCGTATTAAGCTGTTCGATTGCCTGTTCAACTTCCCCCTGAGTGACCTTCTCCTCAAGCTTATCGAGAAACCGGTCCCTGCCGGTGAACTCGATGTGGTAGGGTGATGTAGAAACAAACCGGATTGTATCACCGATGTGATACCGCCACAGCCCTGAGCAGGTGTTGAGAATGACCGCATATCGCTGTCCGGTCTCAACTTCTTCCAGTGACACTGTTCTGCAGAATGGCGCGGGCTTGCCGTGTGAATCAAGATCTTCAAACCGGACGAATTCAAAAAACACACCGTAGTACGGAGTCAGGCGCATCCTGGCTTCACCGGGCTGCTGGAAAGCCATGAACGCCTCCGATGACGGGAGCAACTCCAGCAGGCGCGGGGGCTTTCCGTCGAAGATCTGTTCGAACTCACTCCGGTAGGGTGCCAGACTGGTTCCGCCGTGGATTATCAGCTCAAGGCCAGGCAACAACTCACTCAACGATTTCCCGCCGATCTCAGAGCACCGCTTGAGAAGCAGGATTATCCACGGAGGTACCCCGGAGATGACGCGAATGCGCTTGTCGCGAAGCAGCAATTCCGCCATGGCCTGCAGCTTCTCTTCCCAGGGAAGAGCGGATATTTCGGTGTTCGGTTCGACAAACGGTGACAGGTACCAGGGGCGGAATCTGAGCGTAAGTGCACTCATGTCACCGGACCAGATGCCGCGTTTCACTTCGGTCAGACTGGTAGAGCCGGACATGTAGAGAATCTTGCCGTCAAGAATTCTTGATGCGGGGTTCGCAGCCAGGTAGCAGGCCATCATGTCGAGCGCTGCCCTGCGGTTCTCTGCGAACATCTGTTCGGAAAAGGGGATGAATTTGCTGGGTGCCGTAGTTCCCGATGTCTCGCAATACATTTTGATGGAACCGGGCCAGGCGCAGTTATCAAGCTGCGGTGCAGTTAATCCTGCTGTTGATGGGTCATGGTCATGATAAAAGTAATCCGTCATGAACTGCTGATATGAGCGGATGGGAACCTGTGTACAGTAGTAATGATAGGCGTTTTCAAAGGAGATATTTATCAGCCGAGCAAAGCCATAATCCCTGCCGAAGCGGCTCGACGATGCGGTTGTAATCAGCTCATGAAATATTCGCCGCTGCGCTTCCAGCGGGCTCTGCCGGTTGAAACGCGCAGCCCGCCGGACTGCGACTCCCCGAAGCCATTTTTGAAACATCGCGTTCTGCTGGATGCCGGTCAGAACGCCCATTTATGCCGCCATACTCAGACGCGGATAGAGGGTCTTTTCATACCAGATTTCCAGCAGCGTGTTGTATGCATCATGGTGGAAGATCAGAGAGGCGTGGGCAACGCCGTCGCCAGGGATTCCCGATCGCACGGTCTTCACCACGCAGGAGGGAAATATCCTGGTGTAGAGTGCCGAATCGCTGAAGAGCTTCATGGTCGGTGACGACTGCACCAGTATGTCGTATTCGTTTTCTGCCAGCAGGACTTGCACCGGTCCGGGAAAGAGGGTGCGAGAGAGGTGCGGAAAGTTGAAATCTCGGAGCGCCGTCACCCGTTCGTATCCGCCGCGGGCTGTGGTGTGCTCTATGACGTCGTTGATTTTCTTTCTGATCGAGAGGTGACGGACACTGAGAATGCGATTCTCTGCGCCGGCATTAAAGAGTGCCTGGAAGCAGCGGCGTGAGCGCTCGACATGTTTTGATATATCGGTTTCGTTTTCCGGATCGGCCGCAACGATCTTCTTGAGATTGCTCTCAAGTATCCGTACTCCGTCGCGTTTTCGGTCGGAAGGTCTGATCAGGTCGTCGGTCGTGAGTACCGGGCTTATCAGGATCAGGCCACGTATGCTTTCGAGCAGGCGTTCACTGGCAGAGGCAAGGAAGTGCGACAACAGCCCGCAGCCGAAGCTGACCCCCATAATCAATGGCTTCTGTCCTTTGCTCGCCAGGCTTTCGATCAGGTCGGAAAGTTGGGCTGTAAACATCTCCTGGTTGAACCCATGCCGAGAATAATTCAAAAAGTATATGGAGCCATGTCGGCGCAGCAGTGTGCGTTGGAACTCAACCGTTTCAGTTGCATCAGGAACGAAGCCGCCCAGAACAATGGTAGGAACGTTACCGGCGCCTTTTTCCTTATAGATGCTGCAGCGGGTGTGATGGAAGTCAGGATTCTTTTCAAGGAGAGCAAATTCGCGTCGGCGAAATGCAGGGGAGTACTTCTTGATGGAGATGCTGCGCATGAAACCTGCGGCCAGAGTTACGGCCGATACCACTTGACGCAGTTTTTTCACTTGTCCGAAACTTTTCGACGTGACGTTCATACAGTCCCCCTTTAATGATTTGGGAGACATCGTAACATTGACACGTTACATACATATTGCGGGGAGGTTAATGTTTTGGAAAAATTTCCATAAAACATGAACAGATGACTATTTGAGAGAGTACCCCTGGAACTGTCAAACTTGTGGAGTTACTGTTTACCCGCAGAAAATTATTTCGATTCCCCTCCAGCTGATATACCCCTCTACCCTGTCGTTCCCTTTCTACTAGCAAGTTATCCCGATCTGATAAGCCTGATTTCGCTCCCTGCTACCATTACAGTTTGACCAGTTACTACTCAAAAAAATCCGCCGTTAATAATTTTCCGTAGTAGCACGTATATAAAATACCAGACGTATGACTATTGCTAGAGCTGAGATCGGCGTGAGTGAAGTGCCTGGTGATGGTAATAACCCGCGCATTCTGGAATATGAAAAAGTGACGACACTGCCGGTATCGATCAAGTACACGGTTGGGGGTAACGGCAGGGGTGAAAACAGGCAGGAATTGATCATCAAAAACTGGTGAAAAAGAGGGGCTGTAAATGTTGGAGGCCGTAAGAGGCAGAAAAAATAAAAGGGCTTACGGAATCCCCGTAAACCCTTTATTTATGGTCGGCGCGACTGGATTCGAACCAGCGACCACTAGACCCCCAGTCTAGTGCGC
>JBAXVE010000073.1:0-16346 GCA_037129245.1 Desulfuromonadales bacterium | reverse complement strand
GAGCTGTTCTGAACTCCACCAATACCCCGCTGCTTGCGGCGGGGTATTTTATTCATAATCAGCCTACAAGTCGATACAAGATCAGATGCGGAGCTGTTTTGGCTTGGAGTGAATAGGAGCTGCAGCAAGAGACTGGATCAACTGTCCGACAGATCAGCCGCTATGCTGCCGACCTCGCCCGTATCTTCATCATCAAGCAGGGTGTGCGGTAACAGAGCGGTGACATCACTGGCAGGCAGCTCCTGAACATCCTTGAGTTTTCTCCCGACGGCACGCGAACGTGTTTTGGCTTTTTCGATGGTTTCCGATGCCTGGTGAAGTTTTTTCTGTACGGCGTCCAGAACATCGCCATATTTTGTCCACTCGGTTTTGACAGCCGCAAGCAGGTTCCATACTTCGCTGGACCGCTTCTGGATGGCGAGTGTACGAAAACCCATCTGCAGACTGTTCAAAATTGACCAGAGGGTCGTGGGGCCTGCAATCACTACGCGGCACTCCCGTTGGATCGTTTCGGTCAGACCTGTTCTGCGGATGACTTCCGCAAAGAGTCCCTCAATGGGCAAAAACAGGATGCCGAAGTCAGTGGTATCGGGCGGGTTCAGATACTTGCCGCTGATGTCCTGGGCACATGCTTTGACTCTACTTTCCAGCTGTTTTCCTGCCAGTTCCACACCGGCGATGTCGGCTCTTTCCTGAGCCTCGATCAGGCGCTGATAGTCTTCAACCGGGAACTTGGCATCGATAGGCAGCCATACCGTTTCGTCCTTGCTACTGCCTTGCCCCGGCAGTTTCACTGCAAACTCTACCCGTTCTCCACCACCTTTTGTGGCAACGTTGGTGGCAAACTGGTCGGGATTGAGTACCTGCTCGAGCAGCGCGCCTAACTGCACCTCGCCCCATGTTCCACGGGTCTTAACGTTTGTAAGCACTTTTTTAAGATCGCCGACCCCGGTGGCGAGCGTCTGCATTTCGCCAAGACCTTTATGAACCAATTCCAGCCGTTCGCTGACCTGTTTGAAAGATTCACCCAGACGTTTTTCCAGCGTCCCCTGCAGTTTTTCGTCGACGGTCTGGCGCATCTGCTCCAGCTGTTTGGCATTGTCGGTCTGCATGGTCTGAAGTTTGGCCTCCACGGTGGCCCGGACTTCTTCCAGTTTCTTCTCGTTTGACTCGGAGAGTTTGCCAATTGCCAACGACATGGATTCAAGCTGAATTTTTTGAAGATTGGCCAGTTCGCTCATGGTTTTTGTGGTTGTTTCCGTTATGCCCATGAGGGTGGCTACGACTTCCTCTCGTAAAAGTTTGGCCCCGTTGGCTGATTCGGCGCGGACGGCATCCAACTGGTCGGTACTGGTTTTGGCAAATGTGGCCAACTGGCTGGAAAACGTGTCAAGTTGCCCTTTTTGTATGCCGGCTACATCGGATATCCGCTGCACAACCGAACCTCCAAAGGTTTTGAACGCATTGCCAAGTTCCTGACGTTGTTCCCGCGCAGCCTTGCCAATTTCATCCCTGCTCAGTGTGGCCTCTTCCCTGATTACCCGTTCCGACTTCTCCAGCAGCTTCTCGAAAGCCTCGAGCCTTGAAATGAGTATTGAGGAGCTATCAGTGGAAGATGCTTGTTTCAGGAGCTTTATAACGAGAATTAACGTGACAACCGACAAAATCAGTGCCGCACATAAAAGGACAGTGGTCATAGGAAGCCTTTCCGGCATGAACAGTTATTATCGACCAGTTTGTATAAGAAACTGCGGAAATGTTCAAGTAAGATGATGAGAAAATATAAAAAAAGGCAGCAAGCTTACGCTCGCTGCCTTGATTACTCCAATGATGTGAGCAGAGGGGTTAGTACATGCCGCCGCCCATACCGCCCATGCCGCCCATACCGCCGGGCATACCGCCGCCCATGCCTGCGCCGCCGTCCTCTTTCGGCTTCTCGGCGATCAATGCTTCGGTTGTCAGCATCAGACCGGCGATGGAAGCAGCATTCTGCAGAGCGCTGCGTGAGACCTTGGTCGGGTCGATAATGCCGGCTTTGATCATGTCGACATACTCATCGAGAGCTGCGTCATAACCGAAGGCATCTTTACCGTTTTTGACCTTGTCAACAACGATTGAGGCGTCGATGCCGGCATTTTCGGCAATCTGACGGATCGGGG
Organism: Desulfuromonadales bacterium; assembly: GCA_037129245.1. Lineage (GTDB taxonomy): Bacteria > Desulfobacterota > Desulfuromonadia > Geobacterales > Pseudopelobacteraceae > JACRCG01. The sequence goes on along the minus strand of JBAXVE010000073.1, from coordinate 14,187 downwards.
ACTCAAGCGATGCCCGTACCACGTTGACACCGAACTGCTGCTCGGTAGCAAGTTTGAGTGCGTCAAGAGCAACGAGTGCACGGATGTAAGCCACGCCGCCGCCGGGGACGATGCCCTCGTCAACGGCTGCACGGGTTGCGTGCAGAGCATCTTCAACACGGGCTTTCTTCTCTTTCATTTCAACTTCGGTAGCTGCGCCGACCTTGATGACGGCTACGCCGCCAACCAGCTTGGCAAGACGCTCCTGGAGCTTTTCCTTGTCGTAATCGCTGGTGGTCTCTTCAGCCTGGGCACGGATCATCTTGACGCGGCCCTGAATGGCGTCTTCCTTGCCGTTGCCGTCGATGATGGTGGTGTTATCTTTGTCGACGGTGACGCGCTTGGCCTGGCCGAGCATGTCGATGGTGGTCTGGTCAAGCTTGTGACCAAGTTCTTCGGAGATGACCTGACCGCCGGTAAGGACGGCGATGTCTTCCAGCATGGCCTTGCGGCGATCGCCGAAACCGGGAGCCTTGACGGCGCAGACATTCAGCACGCCGCGCAGCTTGTTGACTACCAGGGTTGCCAGTGCTTCGCCTTCGATGTCTTCGGCAATGATCAGCAACGGACGACCGGACTTGGCGGTCTGCTCCAGAACCGGGAGCAGGTCCTTCATGCTGGAAATTTTCTTGTCGTGAATCAGGATCATCACGTTCTCAAGAGTGGCTTCCATACGCTCGGAGTCGGTTACGAAGTAAGGGGAGAGGTAACCGCGGTCGAACTGCATACCTTCGACGGTTTCGAGGCTGGTCTCCATCGCTTTGGCTTCCTCGACGGTGATAACGCCTTCTTTGCCGACTTTTTCCATAGCTTCGGCAATGATGTCGCCGATGGTCTTGTCGTTGTTGGCGGAGATGGTGCCGACCTGGGCGATTTCTTTGTGGTCCTTGATCGGCTTGGAGATTTTCTTCAGCTCGGCGACGATGGCGTCAACGGCCTTGTCGATGCCGCGCTTGATTTCCATCGGGTTGTGGCCGGCGGCTACCAGTTTGGAGCCCTGCTTGTAGATGGCCTGGGCCAGAACGGTGGCGGTGGTGGTGCCGTCGCCGGCTACATCGGAAGTCTTGGATGCGACTTCTTTTACCAGCTGAGCGCCCATGTTTTCGAACTTGTCGTCAAGTTCGATTTCTTTTGCAACAGTTACGCCGTCTTTTGTGATCAGCGGCGAACCGTAGGATTTATCGATAACGACATTGCGGCCCTTGGGGCCGAGGGTTACTTTTACCGTGTCGGCGAGGATGTTGACGCCCTTCAGGATGGCGTTGCGACCTTCCTGGTCAAACTTGATAAGCTTTGCTGCCATTGGTAATTCCTCCGTGTAATATGGTGTCTATTGTGTTGTTAGATGGGTAGCAACATTTTACTCGACGACGGCCAGCAGGTCATCTTCGCGCATCATCAGGTACTCTTCGCCGTCAACCTTGACTTCGGTGCCGGCATACTTGCCGAACAGAACGACGTCGCCTACTTTGACGTCCAGCGGCAGCACTTTGCCGTCCTCAGTTTTCTTGCCGTTGCCGGCGGCGACAATCTTGCCACGCTGCGGCTTCTCTTTGGCTGTTTCGGGAATGAAAAGCCCCCCTGCCGTCTTGGTCTCCTCTTCGACACGTTTTACAATGATGCGGTCTTGAAGCGGTCTCAAATTCATCGGTACTTCTCCTTTCTATCCTTGTGTGGTGGTTGGTTGATTAAATTAGCACTCAACCAGTGTGAGTGCTAACACTCGCTGAATATAAACAGTGCCTTTTCAAAAATCAAGGGGACAGGAATATTTTTTTTGCAGGCGGCGTTCCCTCTCATGAAAAGCAGCTTTACAATCCCGTGGCAGTTGCTAGAATGGAACCCCATATAAGCAGCATATCCGAACGCCACGACCGCAACCGTGCTGACTGCACAAACCGGAAAGCCTGCCCTGCACGCCATGAAATGAACGGAGTCTCGCAATGGTCTTCCGAAACGTACTTGCACGTTTTTCCCGCAATCTCCTGCTGACGGCCGCTCTGCTGATTCCGCTCGCTCTCGCATTTGTAGTCTATGTTCGCGCCGAAAAGCAGATCGACTACGCCAATGACCAGCGGCACATCTCTCTGCAACTGGCCGATGTGTTGCGCCAGTCATCTGACGACCTGACTCGCCTCGCCCGCACGTATGTGATCACCGGCGAACCGTTTTACAAGCGACAGTATCAGGATATCCTGGACATCCGCGACGGCAGGAAGCCGCTCCCCCGTGAATATTGGAGAGTCTACTGGGATCTGGTGCTGATTGACGGACAGCCCCCTCGCCCCGACACCACTCGCTCCATCCCACTCATTGATCTGATGCGTGAGCATGGATTCACCGGGCAGGAACTTGCCAAAATCGCCGAAGCCAAGTCGAATTCAGACCGATTGGCCGTGCTGGAAAAAGAGGCCATGAAGCTGGCGGAGGCCAGTGGTCCGGGCGCAGAGGCGGCCCATGCGAAAGCACGGACGATGATGTTTGATAAACGCTATCATCAGGCTAAGGTCGCCATCATGCAGCCGATTGACGATTTTTACGTGCTGATGGCACAACGCACCGAAGTTGCTGTTCATGCAGCCGAAAATCGTGCGATGGTGCTGCGGCTGCTGTTTATTGGTTTTTCACTCTGGCTGATGGTCATGCTCTGGCGCACCTACCGGGCTCTTCACGATACATTGGGGGGGAGTGTTAACGATGTTTACCGGCACATCTCCGTAATCGGACAGGGCGATTTCTCTTCCGATATTGTGGTCAAGGACGGGCAGAATGCCAGCATCATGGGCTGGCTCTCCGAGATGCAGGCCAAACTCAATATGATGGATCGTGACCGCAGTCGGGCTGAGGAGGCTGTGCGTGCCAGTGAGGAGAGATTCAGAGCGCTGGTCGCCAACCTGGCCGCAGGCGTGGTTGTGCATGCTGCCGACTCGACACTGCTGCTTTCGAATTCGATGGCCTCGTCCCTGCTGGGGCTGTCCGCCGACCAGATGACGGGAAAACTGGCTACCGATCCGGCCTGGTGTTTTCTGCGGGAAGACGGGACCGCTCTGACGCCGTCAGAGTACCCGGTTAACCGCGTGCTTGTATCCGGGGAGGTCTGCAGCGACCTGATTGTTGGCATCAGACATTCGGCCGCCTCACACATCGTATGGGTAATCTGCAATGCCTACCCCGTAACCGATGCCGGCGGGGCACTGCATCAGGTAGTTGTTACCTTCATTGACATCAGTAAGCTGAAACAGACTGAGGAGGCTTTGAAAGAGTCGAACTCCTACCTGGAAAACCTTTTCAACTACGCTAACGCCCCGATCATCGTCTGGGATTCCAATTTCATTACGACCCGCTTCAACCGAGCGTTCGAACAGCTCACGGGACGTTCGGCCGAGCATGTCTGCGATCGCAACATTTCGATCCTCTTTCCGGCCGACCAGGTTGAGAACACCATGAAGATGATTAGCAGAGCACTCGCCGGAGAGAGGTGGGAAACGGTGGAAATTTCGATTCTCCACCTGGACGGAACAATAAGTACCTTACTCTGGAACTCTGCCACCATCTACTCTGCTGACGGGGTTACACCGGTGGCAACCATAGCCCAGGGGCACGATATAACGACGCGTAAACAGGCTGAACGGGAGTTGCAGAACAAAAATGAAGAGCTGGAACGGTTTACCTACTCGGTTTCCCACGATCTGAAAAGTCCGCTGATTACCATCCAGAGTTTTGCCGGGCAGATTCAGCAGGACGTGACAGCCGGCCTGTACAGCCGCATCAGCGGTGATCTCAAACGAATCGTCGATGCATCTTCCAAGATGACCTCACTGCTCAACGACCTGTTGGAGCTTTCCCGAGCCGGGAAGATGATGGGCACTCCGGTTCAGATTGACATGGAGCGCATGGTCGCCGACGTTCTGGCCCGCCTGGCCGGCCCGCTCAGCCAGCGGCAGGTTGTTGTTGATCTCCGCCCGGGGCTCCCTGCCGTGTTCGGCGACAAACAGCGCATTATGACGGTTGTGCAGAATCTGGTCGAAAATGCCGTCAAATATATGGGGGAACAGCCGGCACCCCGCATCGTCATTGAATCATGGACGGACGGCGCCAGCGCAGTTTTTTGCATCCACGACAACGGGCAGGGGATCGAGAAACGTTTTCAGGAGAACATTTTCGGGCTGTTCAACAAGCTGGATGCGAAAAGCGAAGGTACCGGTGTCGGACTTGCACTGGTCAAGCGGATTGTCGAGGCACACGGCGGGAGGATATGGGTGGAGTCCGAAGGGGAGGGGAAAGGGAGCTCATTCTGTTTCACGTTGCCGGCGGCGCCGACCGAAACGCTAAGCGCCGGTCAGGGAGACAGATCATGAACCACACAATGATCAGCGATTACATGGCACACGGATACTGCTTTTCATGGGAGAAGGGCCTGGTCTGTCTGCATGTCGGATCCGACATCGTAACCGGTCTCTCCTACTACGCCATTGCCCTTTCGATGGGCTATTTTGCTTTCAAGCGGCGGGACATTATTTTCAAGGTGGTGTTCGTCTTTTTCGCCATCTTCATCCTCTCCTGCGGTACCACTCACTTCCTTGCCGCCTACACGGTCTATGTGCCGGACTACTGGCTGGAGGGGTATGTCAAGGCGCTGACCGCTTTGGTTTCGGCCATCGCTGCCGTGCTGTTCATACCGAAAATCCCCGAGGCCATCGAGCTTCCCAGTCTGGCAAAAACGCTGCAGCAGGTCAATGACCTCAACGCGGAGCGCGATCTGAACCGGGAGCGCCAGCTGATCCTGCTCAAGCTGTTCCAGTACGAGGCCAGAGACAATAAAGACCTGCTGGATTTCGCGCTGGAACAGGCCCTCACACTGACGTCAAGTCGCTACGGCTATATCTATTTCTATGACGAGGAGAAGCGACAGTTCATCCTCAACTCCTGGTCGAACGGCGTCATGCAGGAGTGTAGCGTGTCCGATGCCCAGTCGCTCTACGATCTTGATAAAACCGGCATCTGGGGAGAGGTGGTGCGGCAGCGCACACCGATTGTGGTTAACGATTTTCATGCCGATCATCCTCTGAAGCGGGGTTATCCCGGAGGACATGTTGCCTTGCAGCGCTTTGCCTCGGTTCCGCTTTTTGACCGAGGCAGGATTGTGGCTGTTGTCGGCATGGCGAACAAGGAAAGCGATTACGATGATGCCGATCTACTGCAGTTGACGCTGCTGATGGACTCTGTCTGGAAAATCGTGGAGCGCCAGCGGGTGGAAGACGAACTGAAATTGAAAGTCGCCGAGCTGGAACGCTTTACCTACACTGTCTCGCATGATCTCAAGAGCCCGCTGATAACCATCAAGGGTTTTACCGGCGCAGTGGAAAAGTCGCTTGCAGCAGGCAACTACGAGCGGATGGCTGATGATCTCAAACGGATCGGGCGGGCGGCTGACAAGATGAGCGACCTGCTGAGTGACCTCTTGGAACTGTCGCGAATTGGCCGGATCATTAACACGCCCGAGGAAGTCGACATGAACCTGCTGCTGCAGGATGTTGCAGCAAATCTTGCCGGGCTGCTGCGCGATGAAGGCATCGAATTTTCAGTGATGCCCGGCCTGCCGACGGTGACCTGCGACCGCCTGAGGATTGCAGAGGTGGTCCAGAACCTGGTTGAAAATGCCGTCAAGTACGTCGGCAGCAGGCCCGGACCGCGCATCGTGTTTGGTGTGCGCCAGGAAGACGGGCCACCGGTCTTTTTCGTACAGGACAACGGTCCGGGCATCGAGGAGAAATACCACGAAATCATCTTCGGTCTGTTTGAAAAACTTGACGGGGGGAGTCCCGGCACCGGCATCGGGTTGGCGCTGGTCAAGCGGATCATCGAAGTTCACGGCGGACGGGTCTGGGTCGAATCGGACGGAGCGGGGAGCGGCAGTACCTTCTGCTTCACACTGCCCGGAAACGCTGTCCAGCGTTAAGCCCGGCATAGTGAGTCGTCAGAAACCGGTGCATGATCCGGCTGCGGCAGGGGAGAGCTTATGGCGCTGACATCCCTTTTTTCACAAAGATTCAGGAAAATTCCGCTGCGGATCGTCCTGATCGTTCCGTTTGTGCTGCAGTTGGGGGTGGCCGGCGGCCTGATCTGGTATCTCTCGTTTTACAACGGGCAGTGGGCCGTTAATGACATCGCCGCCAGTCTGCGGAACGAGATTACCTCCCGCATAGCTCAGAATCTCGACGCGTCGCTTTCCTCTGCCGTCCGGATGAACCAGACCATCCGTATCTCCGTCGAGCGCGGCCTGCTGGACGTGCGGCGGCCGGAGTCGTTAAGCTCCTATCTCTGGAATCACCTGCGGGAATCCCGGAATGTTACCAATATCGCCCTGGGCAACGAACAGGGTGAATATGTCGGAGCCGACCTGCGCGATACCGGACGGACAGCGCTGCAGCTCGCCGACCCCTCGACATCGTTCAACCTGCACACCTACGACAGCGGGCCGCGCGGCGAACGGCGCGAACTGCTCAATGCCGCCGGGCAGTACGACCCGCGCAAACGTCCCTGGTACACCGCATCCGCCGGCACCGGTAAGCCGGCCTGGAGCGCTGTCTACAAGCATTTTGCCGATCCGGCGCTGCAGATTGCCGCCAGTCAGCCGCTGTATGACAGGGACGGTGTGCTGACCGGTGTCTGCACCAGCGCCGTGCGCCTCTCCAAAATTGGGGCACTGCTGAAATCAATGAAGATCGGGACTTCCGGGCAGAGTTTCATCATTGAGCGTTCAGGGCTTTTGGTTGCCACCTCGACCGGCGAACAGCCGTTTCGCTCTGTCGCCGGCCGGCAGGAACGTTTTTCAGCTGCAGAGAGTTCACATCCCCTTACCCGTGACACGTCACGCCACCTGGCATCCCGCTTTGCCAACCTCAACGCCATTACTTCGATGCAGCAGCTGGATTTTTACGTTGACGGACAGCGCCATTTTCTGCAGGTTTCCCCCTACCGCGACGAACTCGGTCTCAACTGGCTGATTGGCGTGGTAATTCCCGAACGGGACTTCATGGAGCACATCGACGACAACAATCGCTCCACCGCACTGCTGATACTTGTTTTTCTGGGTGTAGCAACCCTGATCGGTGTTCTGACCGCCCGCTGGGTTATCAGGCCGCTGGAGCGACTGAACAGCGCCGCCGGGCTTCTGGCTGGGGGGGAGTTGAATCTGGTGGCGGATGACGGGCGCGCAGATGAACTGGGGGAGCTGACCCGCTCCTTCAACAGCATGGCGCAACGATTGCACGAACTGCTCGAAAGACTGGAACAGCGCAACCGCGAGCTTTCCTCCGAAGTCGCCGAAAGGGCGCAGGCGGAGGAGCGGCTGAAAGTCAAGAACGCTGAACTGGAACGTTTCACCTACACCGTATCGCACGATCTGAAGAGCCCGCTGGTGACCATCAAGGGGTTCGCCGGAGCCATCCGGAAGGCCATGGCAAAAGGGAGCTTCGAACGGGTGGACGCAGACCTGCAGCGGATCAGTGCCGCCGCCGACAGGATGAACATCCTGCTGAACGATCTTTTGGAACTCTCCCGCATCGGGCGGGTCATCAACGCGCCGGAGCCGGTGGACATGAACCTGCTGCTGCAGGATGTGGCCGCCCACCTTGCCGGCCCCCTGGAGAATTCCGGCGTCAGACTGATCGTGCAGCCGGGCCTGCCGATGGTACTCGGCGACCGTCTGCGAATCGCAGAGGTGGTTCAGAACCTGCTGGAAAATGCCATAAAATACATCGGACACCCCACCGGGCCGCTGATCACCTTCGGTCTGCGCGAAGACCCGGATGGGCGGGTTTTTTTTGTTCAGGACAACGGCCCAGGCATCGACGAGAAATATCACAAGGTCATATTCGGCCTGTTCAACAAGCTGGATTCCGCCAGCGAAGGTTCGGGGATTGGGCTGGCGCTGGTCAAGCGGATCATAGAAGTCCACGGCGGGCGGATCTGGGTGGAATCATCCGGAGACGGAACCGGCAGCACGTTCTGTTTCACCCTGTCGCAGGCTCCCTGAGGCCGCGGGTCAAGCCACGGCGTATGCCTTTTCAGGGTTTATTTCGTCTTGCAATCTGGCGCGAATATGGTAAGAACGTGGAAACGCGGTTTTAATTAATGACTGCGGTTCCGCGTTTCCAAGCGGAAAGGAGTTCGGCCATGAACGGAGAACCGTTGAGCATTCTTCTGGTGGAAGATAACCAGGACCACGCCGAGCTCGTGATGCGGAGCATGGAGGATTTCAAGGTTGGCAACAGAATTTACCACGTGGAAGATGGTGAAGCGGCGCTGGACTACCTGTTCGGGCGGGGCCCCTACACCGACCGGGAGCGCTATCCCCTGCCGAATCTGATGCTGCTCGACCTGCGTCTCCCCAAGGTGGATGGATTGCAGGTCTTGAAAATTGTGAAAGAGAGCAGCGAACTGCAGGCGCTGCCGGTGGTGATTCTGACCACCTCGGATGCCGAGCGCGACCTTGCGATGGCATACGAATATCATGCCAACAGCTATCTTACCAAGCCGATCGATTTCGAGAAGTTTCACCAGATGCTCAAAACGCTTGGCTGCTATTGGCTGGTCTGGAACAGATGCCCGTGGTGAAAAAGCCTGGGGAACCGATGCATGATAACCGATAACGTCACAGCACCGTTGATACTGGTTGTCGAAGACGACGACAGCCATGCCGAACTGATCTGTCGATCGTTTGATGCTGCTCAACAGGGATACCGCGTCACGGTGGTGGGCACACTGGGCGCTGCAAAGTCGGATATTGAGGTAAGGCCACCCAACTTGGTGTTGACCGATTACCATCTTCCGGATGGGGACGGCAAAGAGCTGGTTACCCTTTCAGGTAATGTATGGCCGGTCGTCATGATGACCTCTCAGGGGAACGAGCAGCTGGCTGTCGAGGCCATGAAGGCCGGAGCCCTTGATTATGTGGTCAAGTCACCCGAAAGCTTCGCTGCCATGTCGCACCTCGCCAGCCTTGCGTTACGCGAGTGGAAGCTGCTGCAGGAACGAAGATCTATGTACGAGTCGGTCAGCCAGGCCAAGCATGAGTGGGAGCAGACCTTTGATGCCGTCCCCGACCTGATAGCCATTATCGACACCAGTCACACCATCATTCGGGTTAACCGTGCCATGGCAGAGCGCTGCTGCGTTACCGCCGAAGAGCTGAGCGGAAGGAAATGTCATGAAGTAATGCATTCACTCAACATTCCCCCCTCCTTTTGCCCATACTCCAAAATGCTGCAGGACCATCTTGTTCATAATGAGGTCGTAGAGGAAAAGACCTTACACGGTATTTTCGACGTTACCGTATCGCCGTTGTTTAATTCGGACGGCAAAGTGACTGCCGCCGTCCATGTAGCACGCGACGTATCCGAACGGAAAAAGGCCGAGGAATCGCTGCTGCAGAACAACGAACTGTTGCGGCTGGCGCTGGATGCCTCCAGCGACGGCATCTGGGACTGGGACGTCCCTAACAACAGTATCTACTGGAGCCCCCGCTGCTACACCATGCTTGGGTACGAACCGGACGCGTTTGTTGTTACCTTTAAGAAGTGGAAAGAACTGCTGCACCCCGATGACCGGGAAGCGGCCTCGCGCACCGTCCGGCAGATGATGAATCTGGCCGAGGGCAATTTCACGGTCGAATTCCGCATTGCCACAAAAGGGGGGGGCTGGTGCTGGATCATGTGGCGCGGCAAGCCGACTTCCCGTAATGAAAAGGGGGAAATTCTCCGTTTTGTCGGTACCAACACCAATATCAGCGACCGCAAGAAAGATGAAGAGGAGCGCCACAGGCTTGAACAGCAGTTCCAGCAGACGCAGAAGCTTGAGAGCCTCGGAGTTCTGGCCGGCGGCATAGCACATGATTTCAACAACATCCTGTCGATTATCCTCGGGCACTGCTTCATGTCCCGTGATGCCACCTCTGAAGAGGCCCAGCGTACCCACCTGCTGCAGATCGAGGGAGCTGCCAACCGGGCAGCAGACCTCTGTCGCCAGATGCTGGCATATGCCGGGAAAAACCCGCTGGTGCAGAACCGGCTTGATGTGCGGTCAATGGTCAACGACATCACCAAAATGCTCCAGTCGGCGATCAAGAAAAATGTTGCCATTGAATTGGACCTGACCAGCGACCAGCCGGAGATTATGGGCGATGCCAGTCAGATTCAGCAGATTGCCATGAACCTGATAATCAACGCTGCCGAGGCCATCGGCGATGACAACGGGACCATAAGAATTACCCTTGCGACCATTGAATTTGATGAAAACAGAACCGATGAGGATTTTCTGGGGAGAGAGATTCCTGCCGGTAGATATATCTGTCTTGAAGTGGTAGACACCGGCTGCGGCATGGACGAAATCACTCAGAAACGGATTTTCGAGCCGTTCTACACCACCAAGTTTACCGGCCGCGGTCTTGGGATGTCGGCTATCCTCGGCATCATCAAATCGCACCAGGGAGCTCTGCAGCTGACGAGCGTGCCGGGTGAAGGGACGACCTTCAAGGTATTCCTGCCGCTGTCCGAGGCGATGACCGAAGGGGACATTCCGGTGCCGGTTGCTTCAGTCGTAGAGCCTGGCTGCGGCACTATCCTGCTGGTCGATGATGAAGAGGCATTACGCAGTATCGGTGCTGAGCTGCTTGAAGCGATGGGCTACACGGCGCTGACAGCTTCCAACGGCGCCCGGGCGCTGGAAATATTCCGTCAGCGATCAGGCGAAATAGATCTGCTCATGCTTGACCTGATCATGCCGGAGTTGGGGGGCGTTGCCACCTACCATGAGGTGCGGAAACTGTCGGCCACTGTTCCGGTTGTCATCTGCAGCGGTTACGGTGTTGAGGAGGTTTTAGAGATCATCGAGACCGATTCGGCAGCCGGTTTCATGCAGAAACCCTACCGCCCCGATGAACTGCGCAAGCTGCTGACGTCACGTATTGAAGCCTACCGCGTTGCCAGGAACGCGGCTGCAGAGGGGATTTAACTCTTCCGGTTCCCACAGCTCAACGTTACGATTCTCTTTGACTTTGAATATCGCAGTCTGATACATATCCCCCCACAATTGTTTAACCAACCGCTCATGGTGCCGTGCGTTGCTGCGCACGGGTAAAAGGGAAGAGGGTGCAAATCCCTCGCTGACCCGCAACTGTAAGGGAGTACCGAGTCGCACGATGCCACTGTCCGCAAGGCCGGGAAGGCGCGATGAGGGTTGATGCCCGAGCCAGGAAACCTGCCTCTGCGATGCTTTTGGGAACCTCCGTGGAACGAGGGGCCGGAGCCGGTGTGCAACCAGCAAGCTTCGAGCCTCTGTCCCTCTGCGGAACAGGGGTTTTTTTATGGGCAGAACGTCGGACCTTTTTTTCGGAGTATCTGAATGAAAGCGGTAACGGTTTCAGAAATAGGCTCGTTCAGCTATGGCGAGCGTTCCGTACCGAGACCCGCAGCGGGTGAAGTTCTGGTGCAGGTGGCGCTTGCGGGACTCTGTCGCACTGACCTCAAGATAATCCGTTCCGGTCATCGTGACCTGCTTCTGCCCCGCATCCCCGGTGAAGAGGTTGTCGGCACCGTAGTCGAACGGGGTGCCGGGGTTGAAATACCGGTTGGAACGCGGGTGTATGTCTATCCGGGTATGTGGTGCGGCTGCTGTCGGCAGTGCCGTGCCGGTGCCGAAAATCTCTGCCGCGAAATGCGGATCATGGGGTTTCACCGTGACGGCGGCTTTGCCGAGTATGTGACAGTGCCGGAGCAGTCGCTGATACCGTTGCCTGGTCAGTGCAGCTTTGCCGATGCGGTCTTTGCCGAACCGCTCTCCTGCTGTATCAATGCCCTGGAGCAGGCTCGTCTCTCTCCCGGAGAACGGATCGGCATCTGGGGTGCGGGACCGGCCGGGACGCTGCTGCAGCGCCTTGCAACCGTGCTGGGTGCGGAGGCGACGGTCATCGAACCTGACCCCCGGCGCAGGGAACTTGTCGGCGGAATTTCTGTTCCCGGTGAACGACACTTTGACGTCTGCATCCCTGCCGTGGGGAGCCATGATGCCTATCGTGAGGCACTCGCGCATCTGGCTCCACGGGGGCGACTGGTGGTATTTTCCGGATTGCCAAAGGAGTCGCAGTCGCCTGAAGTCTGCCTGAACAGTCTGCATTACCTTGAACAGACCATCAGCGGGGCGTATGGCTGCTGTTTCCGCCACGGTCGGTTGGCGCTGGAGATGATCACCGACGGCTCATTGCGCGTTGTTGGCCTGGTCAGCCACACTATGCCGCTTTCCGAACTCGACCAGGCCCTGCAGATGGTCGAACAACGCAGCTGCATGAAAATTCACCTTGATCCCCGGAGGTAAGTGATGCAACCGATGCCAACAGCCGAATTCGGCTCGTATATCCAACGACTGATCGAGCGTCGGGACCTGGGGCGGCAGGAATGTTACCGCCTGTTCAGCGAGCTGATGCGCAACAGCCAGTCGGACCTGCAGCAGGGGGCTTTTCTGGCCGCGCTGGCAGCCAAAGGGGAAACGGTGGATGAGATGGCCGGGGCCTGGCAGGCCATCGACGAATTCGACACGGTACATGTCGTCGATCTGCCGGAAACGATCGTGGATAACTCCGGCACCGGCATGGATGGTTTCAAGACCTTCAATGTCAGCAGCGCCGCCGCACTGGTCGTGGCGGCCCACGGCATCCCCGTGGCACGGCACGGCGCGCGGGCAATTACGTCCCGCTGCGGCACGGTTGACATCATGGAGTCAGTCGGCATCAACATCGAATGTGAAGCGGAGCTTGTCGCAGAAAGCGTCAGGCAGGCTGGAATCGGTCTGTTCAACGGCATGTCGCCCCTGATACATCCGGGTGGACTGGGACGTATACTGTCGCAGATCCGTTTCGGCACAATCCTCAACATCGCCGCTTCGCTGGCACATCCGGCACGTCCCTCCCGGGCATTGCGGGGGGTGTATTCCGCAGCACTGGTGGAGCCGGTCGCCCGTCTTATGTCAACCATCGGGTACCGTAAGGCCCTGGTTGTCCACGGCACGCTGGACGGGGAACAGCACGGGGTTGACGAACTGTCGGTCTGCGGTGCCAGTACGATCGCCTGTCTGGAGGATGGCTCCATCAGCAGATTGGAAGTGACACCCGAAGAGGCGGGCATTTCACGCCATTCTGCTGCCGCCGTGGCAGCTGCCGCTTCCCGGCAGGAGGAGACAGCACGTTTTATCAGCGTTGCGGCCGGCAGCGGGGTGTACCGGGCCTGTGAGGATTTTACCGCACTCAACGCCGGGGCGCTCCTCTGGATGTGCGGATCCAGCTGCACCCTTGCCGATGGAGTTGCGGATGCCCGCCATACCCTCACATCAGGCGGGGCTCTGGATAAGCTGAGAGAGTGGTGCGGCGTCCAGGCTGACCCGCGTGGAAAAGGGATGCAGCAGCTTATTCGGCTTGAAAAGGAGGTGCTTCAGTGAAACTCAGCAGGATCATATTCATCACCGGTGGAGCCCGCAGCGGTAAGAGCCGCTTTGCCGAAGATACGGCCTGTCGTTTCGGCTCCCGCCTCGGGTATCTGGCGACCGCCCAGGCATTTGACGATGAGATGCGGGAGCGGATCGGAACTCATCAGCAACGGCGCGGGGAGCAGTGGACAACTACCGAAGAACCGTATCTGCCGGCGGATGCACTGGAACGTCTGGACGGAACATACGATGCAATTCTCGTGGACTGCATTACCATCTGGCTTTCCAATCTGCTGCTGAAGCAGGACGCATTGTCCGGTTGTGACGAGGCAGCGCTGACAGCCGAGGTTGATGGCCTGGTTTCAACCATTACCTCAATGAAAACGCCCATCATTCTTGTTTCCAGCGAAGTTGGCATGGGGATCGTGCCGGAGAGCCGTCTGGGACGGGTATTTCGCGACATCGCCGGACTGGCGAATCAGAAGCTGGCCGCCTGCGCGGATGAGGCGTGGCTGGTTGCGAGCGGTTTACCGCTGAAACTGAAATAGATGAGCATCTTTTAAAATTTCAAAAAGTCCCCTCACCCCTTGCTGGGGAGGGTTAGGGTGGGGGGGAGGTTGCCATGAAATCAGCATGTTGCAGCTTCACCCACCCCCTGACCCCCTCCTTTAG
>JBAXVE010000072.1:0-16756 GCA_037129245.1 Desulfuromonadales bacterium | reverse complement strand
CGGTGGAAATGATTGTCACCAACTTTAGTATATGCAACGCATAACCTCCGTTTGGTATTCTTGCTCTTCTTTATGCCTGCCTTCGTCCAGATGGATACTCCGTTTCCAATTTCCATCCCCAAAAAAGCCCCACTGATCTGAATAGTCAGTGAGGCCTGAGCTCTTTCCCTCGAAATGAACCCTCTCAGCCTACTTGACAGGAAACATGAAAAAACTGATGCTGAGATCAGAATGTAAAGTGTGCATTGCGTCAATCACTTGCTATTCAACTTCTGCACAACTGCCGCAAAGAAATCCAAATCGTCAATGGCATTTTTCCCAACCGGCTTTGAGCGAGCACCAAGTCCTGATATCACAACATTATATTTGGGGTTAATATAGAGATACTGTCCGTGGATCCCCCGCCCCATGAATGCACCATCATGGATGCTGCCGGGCGCAGCCTTGATAGTCCAAAATTGATAGCCGTAGCCGTTGGGGTTTGGAACTCCCTCGATCGGTTTGGCACTGGTTGCATCCGCCAACCACCAATCTGGAACAATCTTTTTGCCATCTATCTGTGCGCCATTGAGAATGAACTGGCCAAATCGGGCAAAGTCGCGAAGCGTGGCAAGAAGTCCACTGCCACCAACTTCATGGCCATTTGGTGAATCAAGCCACCACAACCCGTCGTCCTCCATTCCCAAAGGAATCCAAATCTTTTTGGAAAGATAATCAGCCAGGTGCATCTTGGTCGCGGCCTGGACAATTTCTCCAATAAGAACCGTTTCACCAGTATTATAGTTAAACTTTTTTCCAGGTTCCGTTGCTTTGGGCAAGGTCTTCATAATATCGAATATGGCGCCTTCTTTGTTGCTGGCTATTTGCAATTCCAAGAGTTTGCGCCTGTCTGATTTTGGGTCAACATAGGTTTCGTCCCACTTTACGCCTGACGACATCATCAACACATCTCGTACCGATGCCTGTTCATAGGCACTTCCTTTAAGTTGGGGAAGATACTTGGTCACGGGGTCGTTTATGCTGGCAATAAATCCATCTTTGACTGCTGCTCCCACCAATGTCGATACAAAGGACTTGGCAACCGACATGGACATCCATCTCGTCTTGGGAGTTATGCCGTAATCGTAATGCTCAAAGGCAATTTTACCATCTTTTAGTACGAGCAGTCCGACGTTCCTGTTCAAGGCGACATAGTCCGGCAGATCATAGGTCTTGCCGGCCGAGGTGAAGCTCAACGCTTTGATTTGGGTATCACTAAACTGCAACGGGCTTGGCTTCCCCCCAGACTTAACAATGCGTGTGGGAAATATCTTGTCGGTGTTGCTGTATGTCCTCACGGCTTTTTCCGGGAACAACGCCCCATCGTAAATGTCACGGGCTGTTCCTATCTCGGTCTTTGAAATTTCTTCGGCATAAGCTTTTCCTGAGAACTGTGTCTGCTGGCTTATAATACAGCCAAATACAAGCAGAGACGCAACCATTACTACATCAGTTACCTTTTTCATAATGCCCTCCTCCTTTATTAGCTCGTTTTTCCAGAACACATCAAATATCGCCAACGCACCTACTCCAGCACCTCCGGCTATTACACCTCCTCCACCGTCTTTATTCAATGTTGTCGCCGCTGAGACGGCCCTGGTGGCGAGTTGCTTCTGTCTTTTGGTAAATATCCAGAATTGCCCTCTTTGTTTTACCTGCTTCAAACCAGAATCCAACGTATGTCATTAGGAGGGCACCACTTACCATTATCCCAACCGGTCCAATCTCAGCCCAAAAAGCAACCGATGTAAATGGGCGAGCAAATGAAATGACAACGCCAATCCAGACAGTAAGAAATGCAACTACTGACAGGTGCAATCTCATCCTTACAGAAATTCGGGTGCCATCAGGCAGCGACTCGAAAGAGCCCAGCAATATTGGAAGAAAGGAATTTCTATAATGGATGTTTCTCCAGATTTTAAAAGAAGTTTCGTTGATGTCTCCGCTAAAATCATCTCAACAGGGGGCGAGAAGTTTTCCCAGAATCGTTTTGGCCCTACTTTAGATAGCAACCGCTCACGTGCTTGCAGTAATGGATCAGCCACGACTACTGATACTCGCTCATCATTTCTTCCGAGATGTTCATGGTGTAGATAAAGGCAGTCGGCACCTTCCGGTCAAACAGTGTGCTGGGTGGTCTGGTGTAGGCCTGGTGCAGTTGAATGTCATGTATTGATTGCTTTACGCAGTAACATACTCGGTTTGAAGGTCAGAATTTGTCGAGCTTCGATGGTAATTGCTTCGCCAGTCTGCGGGTTACGACCACGGCGGTCATTCTTGTGTTTGACGACGAAGTTGCCGAAACCGGATATCTTCAGGTTTTCTCCTGATTCAAGTGTGCTCTTCATAATGTCAAATACGGATTCAATCATCTCAGCAGATTCTTTCTTGGTGAGCCCGGTGGCGTTTTGGATTCTTTCGGCGATGTCAGCTTTGGTCATTTTGCATCCTCGTATTCGGTATATTTCTTGGCACTTCCCCTCACTTTGTCAGCAGGGTACTTACGTTCGTTGATTTGCAGTTTACGTTCGGCTGCCTGATATAAGTCGATTTCCAGCTTATCTGATATCCTGACCAGGTAGATCAGAATATCAGCCAGTTCTTCTTCAACTGACCGACGGGTCTTATCCTCCAGCAGATGACTCTGATCACCTTCTACCCATTGAAAGTGTTCGATAAGTTCGGCAGCTTCAGCTATCAGGGCCATCGATAGGTTTTTTGGTGTGTGATACTGGTCCCATTCCCTGTCTTTGGCAAACACCCTCAAATGGTCACGCAGGGATTCCAGTGATTCGATGGCCATGATGCTCCTTGATGCGGCAAGTAGTGATATAATTTGGCGGGTTCAGCATGCTGCACTATTATTGATTGTACAACGAGCAGCTATACTACCTTCTGAATTGAAAATATTCCAGTACTTCGAGTGGTTAGTCACGCAAAAGGCGGGTAATCCCGCACCCACTGCTCAGTCCCTCCAAAAGCGGTATATAGATCTTCGCCGATCCGGCTAATTTCTCCGACGAGTTCCATTTGAGCAAGCCAGTTTTCGGGAATTGCAGCGCTACCAAGCAGTGCACCCAATATGTTCCCGGTTATTGAGCCGGTGGAATCAGAATCACCGGAGTGATTGACCGCCAGTTGTACGCCCCTCATAAAGTCATTCTCCGCAACCAGTGCGCAATAAAGACTGATCGCCAGCGCTTCTTCGCCTGTCCAGCCGCCTCCAAGCGTTTCAACCACTGCCGGAGATGGAGTGATTTCCTGATTCCGTCTCAGGTCAAGAGCTGCCCGGATTGAGTTTACAGTCTCCGCCGCTCCGATTCGCCCTTCCAGAATACTGAGGCCGATGTCGATTCCCTCTTTCAGCGACCCGCCAGTTACAATGGTTGCAATAACAGCCGCCAGCACACCTGCCGGATAATAGCCTGATGGGTGGCCGTGAGTAAGTGCAGCGGAGGTGCAGCCGATTTCAAATGCCAGCCGTGCTGTATTTGCGCTGCTGCCATTATTAATACGGGCGGCCAGAAGTCCTGCAGGCGCGGCCCGCATGACGCCACCGCATCCCTTGCTGTTATTGTTGACGATACCGTTATCCGAATAATCCCCCTCCCGTAAAGCCGTCAGGCAAGTGCTGCCAGGAGCCCGCCGCCGGTGCAGTCCTTCCACCGTGATCAACCAGCCGTCACGGTATGAATCAGGAATTGAATCACCTGTATCCTCCTCCCCCTGCGTTTTTAGCCAGTTGTAATATGAATGTTTAACAGCGGCGGCAAAATCCGGTGGGCTCCCGTAGTGCCGGGACGATGACCATGCCTGTAATAATCCCTCGGCAGTGAAGAGAGTCATCTGGGTGTCATCGGTAATCTCGTAGAGTTCATCCTCTCCCGGCACCATCTCCGTGATGCCGGCCGGACCGTAATCCTTGACGATCTGGCTGTAATCCAGAAACTCGACTGGCCAGCCCAGCGCGTCACCGACAGCGCCGCCCAACAGGCAGCCGGTAAAGTGTTCAGGTGTGTTTCGCTCCATTTGTTTCTCCCAGTTACGTCTTTGACTATATCGGCATGGCTGGCAGATTTTATGTGGCCAGCCAGCCATGCCGCCTTTACTCAGAGTGCCCGCGAAGCCCGTCTGTGGCTCATGGGTGCCATCCGCTCTTCGGTAGTTCTGCTGCGATGACGCTCGTTGGTACGAAAGAATGCCATATGGACGAACCATTCATCAACCAGCAACCCGGAGCCAAGCAATCCCCTGGCAGTGTAGCGGCAGTCCTCGCCTCTGCCTACCGACTGAAAGCGCTTTTCCTCTGCTTCCATCATCCTCTCGAGAATTTTACGTACCTTTTCAATGGCTGCCGGACTCTGCCCCGCTGGTGCCTGGGGGATGTCCATGGCATAGCTGTTGAGCAGTTTTGCGTGCAGCTGCTGATAGGCCAATGGTCGTGAAACCATTTCAATACCGGCAACCCGTCCCTTGATCAGCACCGCCATGCCGCTTTGACCATCCAGGCAGGGGAACGCATCCTGGTAGGCACTCAGATCCTCCCGACGCGCCTCGTAGGCATCCTTCATGGCACCGGTGCCAGATGATGTCCGGTGACTGGAATGCAATTCCTCGATGCTTTCCCATACAGCGCCCTGATCTGAGCGATAACCCCGCGATTCATTCAGTGAAAATGATACCGATGCGTTCTTGCGGCTCCGTAGGGATGGTGACATGCTGACATTGGAATCCTCGAAATGGGCAGAGCGATATGACCAGCGCCCCTGCTCGGTACAGGAAACCGGGATCAGAGCGCTGCTGCCTGCCGCTATCAGGATGGTGGTATTCAGTACCCGGTTCTGTTTGGCTCCGGCCAGTTCCTCCCCATCCAGCATCAGGACATTGTTGGCTCCGGAGTTGATCACTTTCAGTTCCGGAACACTGCCACCTTCACTAACCTCACTGATGGTCAGACTACCGTCAGCCAGCGCTTCCTTGAGGGTAACATAGTCCGGGCCGCCCGTTTCCGTACAGAAGAGCGGTACCACTGACAGCTCCTTGTGGTTCTGCAGATCGCCCAAGTGTAACCTCTCGGTCAGATGTTTTCTGATAATTGAGTCCATACGTCCTCCTTCATCCGGTTATGCTGCACATTACTCATGGACACTCGAAATGTCCCGCCACATATTCACACACACGCCATCAGTTCCCTGAATACCGATGAATGCCCAGGCCACTTCTTCAACTTCAACACATGCTGTTCCTGGGCTTCGGTTTCGATGGTGCCGGGGCGTGTTTTTCTCACCAGGGCAACGGCATCAGATGGCTTGAAGCCGAACTCCACCAGTAGCCTGGCCGCGATGGTTCCGGTCCTGCCAATTCCTCCGCGGCAGTGCAGCAGAACTTTTCCTTCGTTAATCAGAATTTCTCTGAGTCGATGGCCGTGTACCCGCCACTGCTCCTCAAAGTGACGATCAGGAACACCAACGTCGCGGATCGGCAGGTGATGCCATTCGATACTCCTGGCCAGAAGCATCTCTGGCAAAGCAGAAACCCCAAGCATCTCCAGCTCAAACCCCTCCATCAGCGTGACAACCGCATTTGCACCCCAGGCAGAGATAACGTCGAGATCCGCAGAAAGATCGCGGTCCCATATCCTGCCGGAGTAACCGCTGTCCTTCTTGCCGGGGCAGAAGGTCATGCCGATCTGCCCGCGGTTGCCGGGCAGTACTATGGTGTCGATGCGAAGAGGTGAGTTTTTGCTGGTCATGATGTCATTCACAGGCATGTCCTCTTTTGGTACTTTTTCAGTTGATGCTCCACAGCTCTGTCAGAGGGAAGCTGCAATGCAGACAGACGGTAGACAGTCGGGCGAATACACGGCTGCCGGTACGGAACTCGTTGATCTCATGAATATACTGGGATGACGTAGCGGCGATCATTTCACCGCAGTTGGGACATCCCAGCCGCCAGCCGGTCAGGAAGGTATTCTCCTCTTCATTTACGATATGATCCCGGTGTTGCTGGCCGGGCCAGGTGAATGCCTGCATATGATTTCCTTTCAGATATTCCCGGTCATTGCTCATGGTGCCCGGCGGGTGTTTCTTCGTTTCAGGCTGCTGAAATCATTGTTGCGGTAAACGGTGATAACGGTATTGTCCTGCGGAGCGCAGACCACCTGCAGCCCTTCTATCCTATCCGGGTGCAGACCGTCAGTGCGGCACACCTCTGCTTCACGGCGGCCCAGGGCATAGATCACCGCCCCACGGACATGGTAGGTACGGCCATAACTCATCACAGTGGCGACATCGTCCTGGCTGATGCGTCGGCTCCCCATGCGGGAACCGGCGTGTCTGCTCAAACGCGGCATGGAGTCATACTCGTTGCATTCGAAAGCTGTTGCCATGATGTGTCCCTCCCGGTGTTGGTTTTGAACTCATCATAATGGGGTACCTCCCCCATCCAGCGTCCGACACAAAATAATTCTGCGATAATCGAAAAAAAAACGTACTAACAATTCCCGATAAGTATTCCCTGTTTGACGAGTGACGTCTTGATGTGTATACTCGTGCAACTTTCTAATTTTAATGAAGAAATAACTAAGGAGCGGGGGTATGGGGGATCAGCTTTACCTGGAGCGGTTTGTCTGGTTTGACAATGAAGCACGTAAAGACCGTTTCCCTAATGCGACCAGACTGGCGGAACAGTTCGAGCTGTCCGTCAAGAGTGCCCAGGGCTCAGTACACACGAAGAGCTCAGCTATATGGGGTGTGATCAGGGTTCAATGTCGCTCATCATCAAGAAGATGGGAATATTTTACAACAAGAAGTCAGGTAGCATGGAGGGTATGGATCTGGTCCGTACTCACAAGGATCCGATTAACCGGCATCGTGACCGGGTTACCTTGACGGAAAAAGGGCAGAATATAATGAGTGTAGTGGATGATTTTCAGAATAGCTTTCGTACGTGTGCGTAGGTGTCAGGGATGGTGCATTAGCGGAACGGGAAACGTGAACGGAGATCGCAGCCAATATTATTCGGTGGTTCTCAGGATAAAGGTTCTCAGGATAAAGTAGACAGCAGATTTAAAAGAGTGTAGAGCAAATTGTAGAACAATTGAGATATGATTAAGTCACATTAGTAGCATAATTACAGCTGGTTACAAACACAAAGAGCGGCATCGCTGCCGCTCTTTGTGAATCCTGCAAAAATCCGTCGAAATCTATTTGCGGACTGACTTGCCGGCCACCTGCATGCGGATGATGGCGCGCACGAGAGCTGCTTCGTAGATTTTGAACTGCTTGTCTTCGGCGGTCAGCTTTTTGAGGGCCTCCTCGGCACGGGCCTGGGCAGCCTTTGCCCGCTCTATGTCGATCTCGGCAGCCGCTTCGGCCGTCTCGACAAGAATGATGATCTTGTCGTCACAGATTTCAAAATATCCCCAGTTGAGTGCAAGGTGCTCGGCAACGCCGTTGTTCTTGTAAACCAACTCGCCGATGTCAAGTGATGTCAGGAAGGGGGCATGTCCCGGCAGAACGCCGAACTCACCCAGCTTGCCGGTGGCGGTAACTTCCTCCACCTCGGTGTCGACCACTTTTTTGTAAGGGGTGACTATTTCCAGCTTCATCTTTTCAGCCATATACAAAACCTCTGGAAGTTGAGGCTGAGGTTAAGGTTAAGAGACATCTCAGCCTTAACCTCAATCTTAACCTGTCTTTTTTAAACAGCCGCCAGCTTGGCACCTTTTTCAATGGCTTCTTCTATGGAACCGACCATGTAGAAGGCCTGCTCGGGGAGGTTGTCGTGTTTACCAGCGACTATTTCCTGGAAGCCTTTGATGGTGTCCTTCAACTCGACGTATTTGCCGGGGGAACCGGTAAATGCTTCCGCTACGAAGAACGGCTGGGAAAGGAAACGCTGGATCTTGCGGGCACGTGCCACAACCAGTTTGTCTTCCTCGGAGAGCTCGTCCATACCAAGGATGGCGATGATGTCCTGAAGATCCTTGTACTTCTGCAGAACGTACTGGACAGAACGGGCGACAGCGTAGTGTTCATCACCGATGACCTGTGGATCAAGAATACGCGAGGTGGAGTCCAGTGGGTCAACGGCCGGATAGATACCGAGTTCTGCTATCTGACGAGAAAGAACTGTCGTAGCGTCAAGGTGGGCGAATGCGGTTGCAGGAGCCGGGTCGGTCAAGTCATCAGCAGGTACGTAGATGGCCTGAACCGATGTGATGGAACCTTTTTTGGTGGATGTGATGCGCTCCTGTAGTTCACCCATTTCAGTTGCCAGCGTAGGCTGGTAACCAACGGCAGAAGGGATACGGCCGAGAAGCGCGGAAACCTCAGAACCTGCCTGGGTAAAACGGAAGATGTTATCGATGAAGAGCAGAACGTCCTGACCTTCTTCGTCACGGAAGTATTCTGCAACGGAGAGAGCGGTCAGCGCGACGCGGGCGCGGGCTCCCGGAGGCTCGTTCATCTGGCCGTACACGAGAGCGGCTTTATCAAGAACGCCGGACTCTTTCATCTCCATCCAGAGGTCGTTTCCTTCACGGGTACGCTCGCCAACGCCGGCGAACACGGAGTAGCCTCCGTGCTGCTTGGCGATGTTGTTGATCAGTTCCATGATCAGAACAGTCTTGCCGACGCCAGCACCACCGAACAGACCGATTTTCCCGCCGCGGGCATACGGTGCGAGCAGGTCAACGACCTTGATGCCGGTCGTGAAGGCCTCGACCTTGGTGGACTGGTCTTCGAAAGGAGGGGCTTCACGATGGATGGCGTACTCTTTCTCATTACCGATCGGGCCCATTTCGTCAACCGGCTCGCCGATGACGTTCATAATACGGCCGAGGGTTTTGGCGCCAACCGGAGCACAGATCTGTTTGCCGGTATCAATAACTACCTGACCGCGCTTCAGACCGTCGGTGGAGTCCATGGCAATGGTACGTACCGAATTCTCGCCGAGGTGCTGGGCAACTTCCAGTACCAGATTGTTTTCACGGTCATCAATGGCCGGATTTGTCACGCGCAGTGCGTGGTAGATCTCCGGCAGTTTGCCGGGCTCAAATTCAACGTCGATAACGGCGCCGATGACCTGCGAAATTTTACCTGTGTTCTGACTCATGGAACGGTGTCCTCCTGCGGCCCTGCGGCCTCATATAGTGTTACGTAACGGGTGAATTAACCTTTGATTGATTCGGAGCCGGAGATGATTTCCATCAGCTCCGTAGTAATGGCGGCCTGCCGAGCCCGGTTGTACTGGAGGGTCAGCTTGCCGATCATTTCGTTGGCGTTCTTCGAGGCGCTATCCATGGCCGTCATACGGGCACCATGCTCGCCGGCTACCGTTTCCAGCATAGCTTTAAATATCTGCACTTCAATATTTTTCGGCAATATTTCCGCCAGCAGTTCACCAACAGACGGCTCGTAAATGAACTCGACCGGCGTAGTTTCTTCAGAGGAAGATGTTTCTTCCGGCACCACCGGCAGCATCTGCTGAAAGGTGATATCCTGAGTCATGACGGTACGGAAAGAGTTGTAGAGCAGTTCAACCTGATCATACTCTTCAGCCACAAAACCATCGATTACTTCCTGAGCCAGCATGACAGCGGTCTGGTAACTCGGTTTTGCCAGAACATTGGCAAAGTTTTTATACACCGTGCAGCGGTTTTTAAGAAACTCGTAGCCTTTACGACCAACCGTCATGACACTGATCTGCTCGTAGGAAGCTGACTTCTCCTTGATATAGCGGTCAGCGGCCTTGCAGAGATTGGTATTGAAGCCGCCGCACAAACCACGATCCGAGGTAAGCACAATCAAGAGGAGCTTCTTGGCCTCGCGCTTCTCCAGTAACGGGTGAAGATCGCCTTCAAGATTCGCCGACAGACTTTGCAGCACTTCACCCAGCTTTTTAGCATACGGGCGTGCAGCTATCACGTTTTCCTGGGCGCGGCGCAGCTTTGCCGCCGAAACCATTTTCATGGCTTTGGTGATCTGGCGAGTGTTTTTTACTGATACGATCCGTTTCTTAATGCTTTTTAGGCTTGCCATATCTCAAACCGTCCTTGATTACGCGGTGAATTCTTTTTTGAACTGTTCCAGCGCGGCAACTATGCGTTTCTTCAGATCGTCGTCGATTGCCTTTTTGTCGCGCAATTCCGCAACCAGCTCAGCCTGACGGTTATCAAAAAATGCATACATTTCTGTTTCGTATTTCTTGAGAGCAGACACCTGATAGCCGTCCAGGAAGCCGTTGTTGGCGGCAAAGATAACCAGAACCTGCTTCTCGTTGGGGATCGGACGATACTGCGGCTGCTTGAGAATCTCAACCAGGCGAACGCCACGCTCAAGCTGCATCTGGGTTGCTTTGTCCAGATCGGAACCGAACTGGGCGAAAGCAGCCATCTCGCGATACTGGGCAAGGTCGAGACGCAGGGTACCGGCAACCTGTTTCATGGACTTGGTCTGTGCAGAACCTCCAACGCGGGAAACCGAGAGGCCGACGTTGATCGCCGGGCGAACGCCGGAGAAGAACAGGTCGGATTCCAGGTAAATCTGGCCGTCGGTGATGGAAATAACGTTGGTCGGAATATAGGCAGAAACGTCACCGGCCTGGGTCTCGATGATCGGCAGTGCGGTCAATGAACCGGCGCCACAGGCATCGGACAGCTTGCAGGCACGTTCCAGAAGGCGACTGTGGAGATAGAAAACATCACCCGGATAGGCTTCACGTCCTGGCGGACGACGGAGCAGCAGGGACAGCTGACGATAGGCAACAGCCTGCTTGGAAAGGTCATCATAGATAATCAGCGCATGCTTGCCGCTATCGCGGAAGAACTCGCCCATGGTGACACCGGTGTAGGGAGCGATGAACTGTAGCGGAGCGGACTCGGAAGCGGTAGCTGCAACGACGATGGTGTAATCCATGGCACCGTGCTCGGTCAGCTTGGAAACAACCTGGGCAACCGTGGAACGCTTCTGGCCGATAGCGACGTAGATACAGACAACATCGCCGCCCTTCTGGTTGATGATGGTATCGATGGCAACAGCGGTCTTGCCGGTCTGACGGTCGCCGATGATCAGCTCGCGCTGACCGCGGCCGATCGGAACCATGGAGTCGATCGCCTTGAGGCCGGTGGCCATCGGCTGATGAACCGACTTACGGGCAACGATACCGGGAGCCTTGATCTCGACCTTGCTGAAGCTGCTGGTATTGATCGGGCCTTTGCCGTCGATGGGTTGGCCGATGGCGTTGACAACACGTCCGATCAGAGCGTCGCCTACCGGAACTTCGGTAATACGACCGGTACGCTTAACCGTGTCACCCTCTTTAATCTCGGAAAATTCACCGAGAATAGCGGCGCCGACATTATCTTCTTCGAGGTTGAGAACCATACCGGTTACGCCGCCGGGGAACTCCAGCAACTCGCCGGCCATGGCGCCTGCCAAGCCGTGGATACGGGCAATACCGTCACCAATGGAGATGATTGTGCCGGTCTCCGACACTTCAACTTCCTTGCCATACTCCTTGATTTGCTTTCTGATGATCTCGCTGATCTCTTCGGCTCTGATTTCCATGGAAACTCCTACCCCTTCTGTAATATATCTTGGATGCGTTTCAACTGAGTCTTGACACTGTTATCGTAGGCGATGTCGCCAATCTGGGTGACAACCCCTCCCAGCAGCGAAGCGTCGACAGCCACCTGCGGCACGACCTTCTTGCCGCTGTTCTTTTCCAGGGCACACTGGATAGAGGCCACCTGGCTGTCGTCCAGCGGGAAGGCGGTCTTGATGACCGGACGGATAACACCGGAGAATTCGTCGGCCAGCTTTTCGTAGGTCTGGATGATCTGCCCCAGGAAAGCGGTGCGGTTTTTGTCCACCAGCAGCAGCAGGAAGTTGCCGACCAACCCGGAGCAACCCAGTCTGGAGATCAACCCCTTCATGATCTCCTTTTTCTGCTCGGCGGTGAAGGCCGGATTGGCAAAAGCGGCCCGAAGTTCGCCGCTGCCGGAGAACAGGGAGTCAACGCTGGCCAGTTCGCTGCGGAAGCTGTCGATCAACCCCTCTTCGGAACCGAGCTGCACAAGCGCTTTGGCATATCGTCTCGCAATAGCGTTATTGATCACTGGATCTGTACCACCTTGTCAAGGTATTCGCCGACAAATCGGTCATGGTCGTTTTTCTGGATTGTGCCGGTCAACTTGCCGGTGGCGATTTCAACCGCAAGCCGGGCAGCCTCGGCGCGCAGTTCGTTGCGGGCTTTGACGGTCTCCTGCTCGGCAGACAGTGCCGCCTGGGCAACAATCTTCTCTGCAGCGCTGTTGGCTTCTGCAATGATGCGGGCCTTTTCCTGCTCGCCTTCACGGATGATGGCGGCATGCAGTTCGTCGATTTCCTTTGATGCCTGGTCAAGCCTGGCGCTGTACTCCTTCAGCTTGGCTTCGGCGGCATCGCGGGCGCATTCAGCGTCTTTGAGGCTCTTTTCAATGTCTGCCTGCCGTGCGGCCAGCGAACCTTTAACGTCAGCTTTTTTCAGAGCCCAGACCAGAATGCCGACCAGCACGGCAAAGTTGAGCACGCGCCAGCCAAAGTCCTTCATCTGGGCGCCACTGCCAGCATGTGCTCCACCGCCCCCTTCGGAGGCGAAGCCGGCAGAAGCCAGCAGAACGAGGAGGGATATGCAGGCCAGCGTTGTAATTATTTTTTTGGAATGTTCGGATACCATCGGCATGACTACAGGCTCCTCCCGAGGATTTTCTCGCAGATATCACCGGACAGAACCTCGGCCTGCTTTTTCAGCAGTTCACGCGCTTCGCCAGCCTCTTTGGCAACCTTGTCCCGGATCGACGCCAGAGAGTCGGAGGCCTGCTTGCGGGCTTTCTCAAGCACGGCGGTCTCCTCAGTCTGAGCCTGCTTCAGTGCCTCGGCGCGACGTCCACCGGCTTCGGCCTTGGCAGCCTGCAGCCTGGCCTCGTACTGGGCCATCTTGCTCTGTACTTCTGCATCGACCGCAGCGGCTTTCTCACGGGCGCCGTCAATCACCTGACGGCGGTCGGCCAGCACCTTGCGGATCGGTTTGAAGAGGAACGTGTTGAGGACGAGAACGAGGATGCCGAAATTGATCAGCTGGATAACGAATGAAAAGTTTAATTCAATCACGACCTACCCCTTGCAGGTATGCTGAGTTTTTGTATACTGTATCCCAGATTCGGGCGTAAAACAGAGGCTAACTATCACAATAAACGAATAGGTGTCAAGCAAATTGCAGCGAAACTTCATTTTTTTGATGTCTTACGAATCCAGCAGGTCGATGATGCGGGTCAGCTCGTCCTGATCGCTGAAATGGATCTCCAGCCGTCCCCCTTTTACACCGATCTTGCGGATGGCGACGCGGGACTGAAATCGTTTCTGCAACTGTTCCTCCAGTGACGACATCAGCAGATCAGGCTGCTTCATTTTTCTGGTCGGAGCAGGCACGGGATGCGCCTTCAGCCTGCGAACCAGCTCTTCAGTACCCCGCACGCTCAACTGACGCTGCAGGGTTTCGTTGCGCGCTTTTTCAATCAGCCCATCGCTTTCAAGCGCCAGCAGCGCCCGGGCGTGTCCCATGCTGAGCCGTTCCTCAATGATGTCGCGCTGGATTTCCTCCGGCAGCTTGAGCAGCCGCAGGGCGTTGGTGACGGTCGTCCGGTTCTTGCCGACCCTTCTGGCCACATCCTCCTGAGAGATGCCGTACTGCTCCACCAGCGATCTATAAGCCTGGGCCTCCTCGATGGCGTTCAGGTCCTGACGCTGGATGTTTTCGATCAGGGCCAGCTCCATGACTGCGTCCGGCGCGGCCTCGCGAATAACGACCGGGAGCTCATGCAGCCCGGCTTTCTGTGACGCCCGCCAGCGGCGCTCCCCGGCGATTATTTCGTAATGGCCGTCCTTTTTGGAGACCACCAGCGGCTGGATGATACCCTTTTCGCGGATCGAAGCGGCCAGCTCCTCCAGTTTTTCCGGTGAAAAATGTTTGCGCGGCTGGTTGCGGTTGGGGCGGATCTTTTCGATCGGACAGATGAAATAGCTGCGTGACTCGTCGGCAGCTGCCGCCGGCACTTGCAGCAACGCCGCCATCCCCTTGCCGAGGCCTCCTTTTTTAAGCATCGGGAGCCTCCCGCTGGATGATTTCACGGGCCAGCTGCAGATAGCTGACTGCGCCGCGCGACGTGATATCGTAGTAGATGATCGGCTTTCCGTGGCTGGGCGCTTCCGCCAGGCGCACGTTACGGGGGATGACCGCCTCGAACACCTGCCCGGGGAAGTGTTCCCTGATCTCTCCGGCCACCTCTTTCCCCAGGTTGCCGCGGGCGTCAAACATGGTCAGCAGAATTCCCTCGATGGTCAGCAGCGGATTGAGGTTCTTCTGGATCAGCCCGATGGTCTGCAGAATCTGGGACAGCCCCTCCATGGCGTAATACTCGCATTGCAGCGGTATCAGCACCGAATCGGCGGCGGTCAGGGCGTTGACGGTCAGGAGATTCAGCGACGGGGGGCAGTCGATGATGATGTAGCGGTAGCGGGGTGCAACGGCCGCCAGAGCAAACTTGAGACGCTGCTCGCGCCCGGTTTTACCAGCCAGTTCAAGATCGGCGCCGGTCAGGTCGGAATTGGCCGGCATGACGTGTAGATAGGGGTGGCCGGTGTCGATGATCAGGCTGCCGGAATCACTCTCGTGGAGTAGTACATCGTAGATGGTGGAGGAGAGCGAACCCTTGTCGATACCCACGCCACTGGTTGCGTTCCCCTGCGGGTCCATGTCGATCAGCAGCGTCGGCCGCTCGGAAGCCGCCAGCGAAGCGGCCAGATTGACGGCGGTGGTGGTCTTGCCAACTCCGCCCTTCTGATTGGCGATACAGATGATTCTGGTTGATTGTTTCACGGGGAATATGCTCTTTTCAGTCGTCATTCGTGAGAATTCAGCGAAGCGGGAATGTAGCACAGCTTGCGGCAATCGTCAAAGGAAAGACCAAAAACGAAAGGCGGGATTGCTCCCGCCCTCATTTCTCCGAGTTTCAATGTTTATTGCCTGAAGCCTACTCCACCCGTTTAATCGACAACGACGATGCGCCTCGGGCGAGGACACCCGGCCGCTGCACGGTCTGCAGCAGCAGCAGTTCGTTACGGGCCTCGTCATAGGTGTAATCGGGCAGATAATTCTGGGTGTCGCGGGTACGCCACTTCTCCTCCAGGCTCGAACCGTTCCAGGCCATGCAGAATACCGCTCCCTTTTTGTAGGAACGGGCGTTGCCCAGTACCCAGAAGCCGTCGTTCTTACCCACCAGCACATCGCCGGCAGTTGTCACCTGGATGCGATGATTCATGTAGATCCAGCGGTACTTATCGCCGGTAACGCGCACGTTATCCGGGTCCTCCTTCTGGAAGTACAGCTCCGATCCGCCGAACTTATCGTTGCTGCGCCAGAGCTCTTTCTGCCCCTTGTCATACACCAGCAGATAACCGTCCGGGTTGATGACCACGCTGTACACGGTTCCATCCTTGGCGCGGAACTGGTTGTAGCTGTAAATGTTGCCGTAGCGCGGCATTGATACGGGGTTGCTCAGTTTGACCGAACTGCCGCTGCGGGTTACCTCTGACACATCGCCGTAAAAGTCAGCGTCACGCCCCATTGCCTGGGCGTACAGCTTTTTCGCGCCACCCGCCAGACTGAAGCTGCGGAAGAACCAGGGGAGTTTTTCGGCAACCTTGACCAGTTTGTCCCCCTTGATCTGCCAGACCTGCGAGGAGGGCTCGTCGGCACGGATCATGGTGACGTAGATATCAAGGCTGCCATCGCTCCCTTCAATAGTGTCCAGAGAGACGATCTTTTCATCATTATTTAACTTGGTCTCACTAACCAGTTTCATCTCGCTTCCCTGGCGGTAGTAGGAGAGGCGACGTTCTTCGGCCAGGAATATCTCACGGTCGCCGCCCGAAAGTGTCTTGCCGACAGCCAGCAGATTTGCGGCGCCTTCAAGTCGTTTGCTGAGCCAGGAGCCGGTTGCCGTGCGCTCTGCTTCGGCAGGCTTGATGAACTCCCCCTTGGGAGCCTGCTGGATTGCCGGAGCACTTTTGATGATGTCGGACGAAGCTGCCGAAGGCTGCGCAGTGAGCAATGGTGCCGGCTGTGCCGCCGCCGTGCGACTGGCCACCGGATAAAGGGCGTTCAGTTCGGCAGCCAGTTTTTCGGCCAGTTTGCCGATAGCCGGGATCAATTCATCCGGCTTGTCCCCCTGTACGAAGGAGCGGGCCAGCGTTTTGCCGGCAGAGTTTTTTGCCAGGGCATCCACACTGAACACCTTGCCGATCGAGATGTAGGAGCCGCTGACGATGATGTCTGCCTCGGCCGCGCTGCCGACAGAAGCAATCGTATCGCCGTTCAGGCGCGAGGCCAGCAGGGTTTGCAGCGTCTGCTTCATTTCATCCCGGTTCTGGACGCCGACGGCGTTGATTTCAGTGACGAACAGGCGCAGCGGCGCCGCTGCAGCGGGAAGCGCAGTCAGCAGCATCAGCAGGGTGATCAGTATAAGCGGTTTCTTCATGGTTCCTCCGTGAAAATGAGACGATTGATTCGATTCAAAAAAAATGATTATCACCACAGAGACACGGAGAGCACGGAATTGCAGAGTAAGTCAAAAGATTAAACTTCCCCTCCCCCCTGGCGGGGGAGGGTTAGGGTG
>JBAXVE010000071.1:0-17132 GCA_037129245.1 Desulfuromonadales bacterium | reverse complement strand
TCAACTAACGGGTAGAATATTTGGTTAAAATCTCAAGCCCGACAAACTCCTAGCCTAACCACTGACCACGTGCAATAGCGGTTTTACTTTTCTGTTTCATCCGGGTAGTATGCCGGACATGAAAATAGATCTGCATATCCACTCCTGCTTTTCTGACGGTGCCTTTACCCCGACTGACCTTGTTGCACGGGCAGTTCAGCTTGGTGTGGGAGTAATAGCCATTGCGGATCATGATTCGGTGGCGGGGGTCGGCGAAGGGATCGCTGCGGGCAGGGATCACGGCATTGAGGTGCTGTCTGCCGTCGAGCTTTCGGTGCAACTTGATGATTACAAGGATGTCCACCTGCTGGGATATGGCATTGACAGTGAAGATGTGGCGTTTCGGCAGCGCCTGAACGGTTTCCGCAATCGGAGAGAGCAGCGCAACGATGAGATACTGGTGCGGGTGAATCAGGCGCTGGAAGGGGAAGGGCTGCTGCCCTTGGAACAGGAGGAGGTCCGGCGCTTTACCAGGGATGTCATCGGGCGGCCGCATATTGCCCGTGCCCTGCTGGAAAGACGCTATGTCCGGACGGTTGAAGAGGCGTTTCAACGCTATCTGGTACCATGCAACGTACCCAAAACGTACTGGCCGATCGGGGATGCTATCGAAGAAATTCATCGTATTGGCGGTGCGGCGGTCTTGGCGCACCCGACCAGCGTCACCAGAGATCTGCAGGAACTACGGAGCCTGATCGTCAGATGTCTTGAATTCGGACTTGACGGTATCGAAGTGTTTAACAACATGGCCTGGCCGGACGAAATGGAGCAGTTGCGACGGTTGGCTGAAGAACTGGGCCTGCTTGCCACAGCAGGCTCTGATTTTCATGGTCTGGAAGATGGGCAGGAAATCGGTTGCGGGCGAAGCGGCATTCGGTTCGGCCAACACCTCATGCCTCCGCTGATTGACCGGATCGCCAGTCGCAGAGCACCACACTGACATGAAATGGTGGTATTTTACTTGAAAGCTGCCACCTGCGCCTGAAATACGGTTGTAGGGACAAATCGCACACCGAATTCGCCACTGCATTTCAGGCAGGTCACGAGGAACGCCTTCCCGTTTTTTCCCTTCTCGATAGAAAGTTCATGTTTGCAATTACAGTAAGGGCAGCCGGCTGTGACACCGGTTTGAGTCGTTGCGACCGGTTTTACTCCGCTTTTTTTCGATGCAGCACTCTGGCGTGGAGCCTGCGGCGTTTTGATGTTTGGTGAATTGTCCTGCTGAACCGCTTCGCTGGTTGACGGCATCTTTGTGCGCTCCCTTCGTTTTGAAATTGCAACCGGCAGATAGTCGTCCGGCGAAACAGTCTCATCAGCGGCCGGCGGCGGCAGTATCCCCCGCTGGGCTTTTTTCCAGAGCCCCGGCAACGATGTCTTCGAATAGTAGAGCGCCCTGCCACCCTTCATCAGCGCAGCACCGTTCTCGACTACATAGAATTTATCGCGGTACACCACCAGCATCTGCAATCCGATTTCGGTTACCTTGATACCGGTTGAGACCTTGTTGTCGAGCCAGAACGTAATTGCCTCGTCCATTACAGCATCCCTTCTTGAGTCTCTCATGAATATTCTGTGAACGGTGTGAATTGCTTGCTGCTCATACCACAGGTGGCTGATGTGGGCAATCTTTTTTGGCGGGGCATAAAAGCAGACAGCAAAAAAACAGTGGAAACATTTGCCGTATTTTGTTAGACCGATGAGCAAGCTGTACTTCGTAGTGATGCCTTCATTTCATTGTTCGCCAAGCAATCATGAGGCCTCTGTCATGGCGTATGTTTCCCGCGTGCCATCATCGTTTTTTCGATTAACCATCCTACTCGTTCTGCTGTCACTGCTGGTGGCTGGCGGATGCGCAACGGCGCCGCAGGCAACTACCGCCGCAATAGCTGATGTTCAGACACCAGTAGTCAGAACTCGTGAAATGAGATCCGAAGACTACGTCGTTTTAATCGCCGAATCATCTGATACCTACGAATCGCTCGCCGCAACCTATCTGGGTGACAGGAAACTTGCCTACCTGATTTCCGAGTTCAATGACAACAGGCCCATTATCAAGGGCAAAGATGTTGTTATTCCGCTCAAACCGGTCAACCCCGGCGGACTGTTTGCTGACGGTTACATGACGGTGCCGGTGCTGAATTATCACCAGTTTTCCGTAAAGAAGAGTACGAACAAGATGATCGTGTCTGAGGAAACATTTGCCCGCCAGATGGCCTACCTTAAAGAAAACGGTTATAACGTCATCACACTGGCACAATTTTTTGACTTCATAGAATATCGTCGGCGCCCGCCCCCCAAATCGGTTCTGATCACCATTGACGATGGCTGGAAGTCTCTCAAAACGATCGCCTATCCAATCCTCAAAAAATATGGGTTCACGGCGGTTCTGTTCGTGTATACCGACCTGATAAAAAACAAGCCCAGTTCCATAGCTCTTTCGTGGGACGACATACGAGAAATGGCATCATCGGGTGTTATCGAAGTTGAATCTCATACGGTTACCCATACAGATATGACCAAACTCGGTGAAGAGCAGCTGCGCAAGGAACTGCTCGAATCCCGGCGCATTATCAAGGAAAAAACAGGTATAACAGCAACATTTCTTGCGTATCCGTACGGCACCTTTAACGATAGTGTCATGGGAAGTATTAAAGAGACAGGTTATAAGGCCGGCTTTACGGTAATACGCGGCAGCAACGCTTTCTTTTTCAATAATTTTTCGTTGAACCGTTCAATGGTTTTTAACAGCGAAAAAATTGCTGACTTCTCCAAACTGCTGGATACGTTCAGGCCAGGTATTCAATGAATACATCCGCCGCACATATCAAACGATTCATAAAACAGTGGGCGGCTCTCCTTTTCGCTTGTCTGCTGATATGCGGCTGCGCACATGAACCAGCGCAGGAGTTCGCTCCGCGGCAGGAAGAATCGTTCAAAAACTCGGTAATCAAAGAGGAGCGTGGTGATATTACCGAAGCGGTGGAGGAGCTGAAAGTTGCTCTGACCATTGATCCTGCCAACAAAAGAGTCCGTGACGAACTGGTTCGACTCATGGAAAAGCGGGATCGCGAAGCAGAAAAACGTTTCAAGGCCGGTATGGCGCTGAAAGACAGTGATCCTCTTGCAGCAGTCAAGGAGTTTATCGCAGCGTTAAGGATCCGTTCGGATTATCAGGAGGCCATGCGAGCACTGAAAAACCTTCAGCTTGAATCCTCCGAGGCGTCCTTGAGAGCCAGGATAAAAAAACAGGCGACACCCTCACCCAACAAAGCTCAAGCCGATGTCGCTGAGGATTATGAAACCGTCTCGTACATGGATGCAGCCATATCCTTTTATGAAGAGGGGGATTACACTTCTGCAATCAGAGAGCTGCAAAAGGTTAGAACCCGTTATCCGCGTGATCCGGAAATTACGCGATACCTCAACCTGTCCTGGTATAACCTCGGCATCAGCTCGTTCAATAAAAAGGATTATTTCAAGGCACTGGATTTATTCTCAAATGTAAAAAGCGACTTTGAGCGTGTGAACGAGTACGTCAAAAAATGCAGGCAGGAACTGAAAAAAAATGCTGAAAACCTTTACAAGGACGGCCTGAAATTCTATCGTGAACAGAAGTTGCAGGAAGCGATCAATAAGTGGAATCTGGTTCTTAAAATTGATTCAGGACATCAGAAAGCACGTGAATACATTGAAAAGGCCACGAAGCTGCTGGAAACCCTCAAAAAACAGCGTTAACCTTCCTGAATACCATCTGCCACCAGATATATTGCCAAGGGTTCGTTTTTCCCCTTTACCGTAACCGGCTCCAGTTTTTTCGTTGTGATCATTTTTTCTGACAACCGATAGGTTGATTCACTCAGGATTATCTCATCAGATCCGGCAATTTCAGTAAGTCGTGACGCGATATTCACCGTATCCCCGATTACCGTGTACTCCATCCGCTGCTGCGATCCGATGTTGCCCGCAATCACCTCGCCACTATTGATGCCAATCCCGATGTGTATGCCTGTCGAGTTCTGATTCTGTTCCGTGCGTTCTTTGTGAAGTGCCTGCTGAAGGTCAACTGCCGCACGAACGGCCCGTTCGGCATGGTCGTCGTACTCCAGCAGTACACCAAAAACAGCAAGAACCGCATCTCCGATAAACTTGTCTAAGTGGCCACCATGCTTGATGATAATCTCGGTTGCAATGGTGAAATGATTATTGAGCACTGCCACGACCTGCTCCGGTGAAGTCTTTTCCGAAAAGGCAGTAAAGCCGCGTATGTCGGTGAACATCACCGTTGCTGGAATTTTTTTGCCATGGAACCATTGGCTGTCCGGATTTTTCAGGATCATATTGACAATTTCGGGATTTACATACTTGCCGAAGGCGTCCTGAATTACCTCCTTCTTGCGCAACCCCTCAGCCATGTCGTTGAATGCGAGTGTAAGGTCTCCCAACTCGTCGTTGCTGCGCTTTTCAGAACGGAAAGAAAAATTACCCTGCTTTATTTCAACCGTTCCATGTACAAGATCGGTAATCGGTTGGGAAAAATTGGAGCTTATGTAAAATGATACGCCAACACCGATGATCACCAGAACGCCGGTAAGCAGCAAAGCTATAATACCAAAGCGCTGAATTTTTTTCTGGAGCGTTTCAAGAGAAATTGCGATGTGAATCGCACCAAGCGTAATGTTGTCAAACTTGATTGGTGTTGAAAAATCGAGAATTTCCTTGCCCTTTTCCCGGTATCGGATGATTTCAGTCGAGTCGTTTCTGGTAATCTGCGTTGGGTTCGCAATTGGTGCATATATCCGGTCTATTTTCTGAATGTCTGAATGAGCTATGACGAGCCCTGCCTTATTGATAGCCAGAGCATAATGGACGTCCTGCAACTTGGATACTTCTTCAAGCAGAATATTCAAGGAGGCTTCATCGTTTTCAAGAAGTGGTACCGAAGCGTTATGGGAGAGGTTGCCGGCAATTGCAGTACCAAAACGCATGGTCTGTACAATAAATTCTTCCTTCTGACTGGAATAGAAAAAGTAGCTTGCGACCGTCATGATAAAGACAATCAGGGCCGTAATAAATAGTGCCAGTTTGATCCTGATTGGTATGCGAATCTCCGTAATACGATTGAAGTATGAAGACGGCACAACCGGCTCCATATCGGTTTCAAGGCGATGGTGAATCTGCAGTGAAAAGGCGTCAAGTATATCTTTCTGGGTGGCAAGCCCCCGTGCAATAAGGATATCGCCCAAGCGCCGTGATGATCTTCGCTGCTCCTCGAGCGCCTCATTCAGATCTTTTTCAGTTACGATATTTTTATCAACAAGCACACGACCGAGAAGCATTCGTTTTTCGTGATTCTCGGAAAGAGCTTCATCGGCATCAGTGGTTTCAATCACATGATTATCAAGCAGTACTTCACCAAGCAGTTTTTTCTTGTCCTCAGACATCATTCCACCTCCGAAGCGTCCGAATATGTACATGATGTTTCTAATCGTATCACAGGTTCAGGACGCTGCGCGTTCAAAGCATGGAGTACCATGCATACGCACCTTAAACATAACGAAGCAGGCTGTCAATCGCAACCACGGCAGGTTTTTCTTTTACAGAGTGGAACAGTTGGTTATATACTCACACGATTATTTTTCCAGGTGAATTGAATTGTGGATGGAGTAGTGGATGACGATACGTAAAAGAAATGTAGCGTTCTGCGGTGTTCTCTCTGCAGTGTGGCTGGTGCTGGCCATTGGCTGTGAAAAGAAAGTCGAGAAGCCGAAAGGGAGACCGGCGGCGCTGGTGGTGACCGCGGCAGTAACCCGGCAGGATGTGCCGGTTCTGTTGAAGGCCATTGGTACGGCGGAAGCGTCAGAAAGTGTAGCAGTCAAAACGCAGATCAGTGGCGAACTCGTCAGGGTTGCTTTCCGCGAGGGGCAGGACGTGCAGAAGGGGGCGTTGCTGTTTCAGTTCGACCCGCGCACCTACCAGGCTGCTGTTCGCAAGGCCGAAGCCACCCTGGCCCGTGACCGGATCATTCTGACCAATGCCCGCAAGGATTATGAACGTTATTCTCAATTGGTTAAAGAGGGCATTGTCACCCAGGAGCAGGCCGAAGGGTACCGTACGAAGGCTGAGTCAGCGGCCGCCGATGTGGATGCAGACGTTGCAACACTTGACAGCGCGAAGGAGCAGCTCGGCTACTGCACAATCACCGCACCGGTCGGCGGCCGCCTCGGTGTGCTGGCGGTGGACCGCGGCAACGTGGTCAAGGCCAATGAAACGGTGCTCGTCACCATCAACCGGATAACTCCGATTCATGCCACATTCACGATTCCCGAGAGTGATTTTCCAGTTCTGCAGCGCCAGATGGCTACCGGTAAAGTTGCCGTGGAGGCAGAAGTTCCCCGCAGCGCAGCCGCCCGCGAAAAAGGGCTGGTCTCGTTTTATGACAACACGGTTGACACCACAACCGGCACCATCCGTCTGAAGGCTGCCTTCGATAACGCCCGTAAACAGCTGTGGCCCGGGCAGTACATCAACCTTTCCATTACCCTGTCGATGAAGAGCGGTGCTGTGGTGGTTCCGAGCCAGGCGGTCCAGACCGGCCAGAAGGGACAGTTCGTCTTCGTGGTCAAGGATGGGACAGCAGAGCTGCGGCCGGTGGTGAGCGGGCCAGTTTCGCAGGGAGTGACGGTCATCGAGCGGGGGGTGCAACCGGACGAACTGGTGGTGATTGATGGTCAGATGCGGGTCGTTCCGGGGGGAAAAGTAGAGACAAAGAAACCTGAAAAATCACCCTCTCTATCCACGCCCGGTCAGGCAGCCGCCGGAAAATGAATATTTCCGAACTTTTCATAAAGCGCCCCATCATGACCAGTCTGGTGATGCTGGCGGTGATGATCTTCGGCCTGTTCGCCTACAAACTGCTGCCGGTCAACGACCTGCCGAATATCGATTACCCTACCATCCAGGTGCGCTCGGACCTGCCGGGAGCCAACCCGGAAACCATGGCCTCGGCTGTGGCAACACCACTGGAACGCCAGTTCTCCACTATCGCCGGCCTGGACTCCATGAGTTCCACCAACGGTCAGGGCATCTCGGTTATCACCCTCAAGTTCAACCTGGAGAAGAGTATCGATTCGGCGGCCCAGGACGTGCAGGCTGCCATATCCAAGGCGGCCCGCCAGCTGCCCCAGGACATGCCGACTCCACCCTCCTACCAGAAAGTCAACCCGGCCGATCAGCCGGTACTTTACCTGGCGCTCAGCTCGCCAAGCCTGCCGCTGTCGGATGTCAACGAATTTGCCGACACGGTGGTCTCCCCGCGCATTTCTATGATCAACGGCGTCGCCCAGGTGCTGGTCTATGGCTCCCAGAAATATGCCGTGCGGGTTCAGCTCGACCCCAAGGCGCTGGTCAGCCGCAAGATCGGCATCGATGAGGTCGCCGCGGCCCTGGCCAAGTGGAACGTCAACCTGCCGACCGGCGGGTTGCAGGGGGCCAAACAGGCCTTCACCATCCAGGCCACCGGACAGCTCTACGACGCCAACGCCTTTAAACCGCTGATAGTGGCCTACCGCGGTGGTGCTCCGGTCCGCCTGGCAGACATCGCCGTGGTTAGCAACAGCGTCGAGAACGACAAGATCGCAGCCTGGTTCAACACGAAGGGTGGCTCCACCCGTGCGATCGTGCTGGCGGTCCAGCGGCAACCGGGAGTCAATACCATTGAGGTTGTCGACAGCATCAAGCGGCAACTCCCTTCATTTCACAGCCAGCTCCCCGGCTCGGTGGAACTCAACATCCTCTTTGACCGTACCGAGTCGATCCGCGAATCGGTCAAGGAGGTCAAGTTCACGCTGCTGCTGACGGTCGCTCTGGTTGTCATGGTGATCTTCATTTTTCTGCGGAACATCTCGGCTACGGTCATTCCCAGTCTGGCACTGCCGCTCTCGATTATCGGCACCTTTGCCGCCATGTACCTGATGGGCTTCTCGGTCAACAACATCACTCTGATGGCGCTGACGCTTTCGGTCGGTTTTGTTGTCGATGACGCCATCGTCATGCTGGAGAATATCGTTCGCCACATGGAGCAGGGCGAACAGCCGCGGGAGGCCTCATTTCGCGGTTCGAAGGAGATCGGCTTCACCATACTCTCCATGACCATCTCGCTGGTGGCGGTCTTCATTCCGGTATTGTTCATGGCCGGCATGCTGGGGCGCATGCTGCACGAGTTTGCTGTTACCATCACCGTAGCGATACTGATTTCCGGGGTGGTCTCCCTGACCCTGACCCCCATGCTCTGCAGCCGTTTCCTGAAGCCCCCGGCCGAGGAAAAGCATGGCCGGATGTATAATGCGATGGAGCGCTTCTTCGACCGGGTTCTTCACGGTTACGAGCGCAGCCTGTCCAGAATATTAAATTACCGCCGTACCACAGTACTGGTGACGCTGGTTATGGCCATGGTGACGGCCTGGCTGTTTACCCGCATGCCGATGGGGCTGCTGCCTTCCGACGATATCGGTGCCATCTTTGCCACCACCGAGGGCGCCCAGGGGGTTTCCTTTGAGGAGATGAAAAATCAGCAG
Source organism: Desulfuromonadales bacterium (assembly GCA_037129245.1). Lineage (GTDB taxonomy): Bacteria > Desulfobacterota > Desulfuromonadia > Geobacterales > Pseudopelobacteraceae > JACRCG01. The sequence goes on along the minus strand of JBAXVE010000071.1, from coordinate 8,520 downwards.
ATGAAAGTGGTCGAGAAAGTTCTTGAAGAGCCGAATGTTGAGGCATTCATGTCTTCAGTCGGTGCCAGCGGTTCCCGCGTCGGCTCCAACTCCGGCTTCCTTTTCATGAAGCTCAAGCCGCGCCACAAACGCACGCTGAAAGCCGACCAGGTCATCCAGAAGCTGCGTCCCGCGGTGTCGTCGATTCCCGGAATCATGGTTTTCATGCGAAACCCCCCGCTGATCCAGCTCGATACCACCCAGAGCAAGGCGCTCTACCAGTTCGTGCTGCAATGCCCCGACACGGAAGAGCTCTACCGTCAGGCGACCGCGTTCGAATCGAAGGTGCGCGGTCTGTCAATGCTGCAGGACGTTACCAGCGATCTGCAGATCAAGAACCCACAGGTCACCATGGACATCGACCGGGACCGAGCCGCCAGCCTGGGAGTCAGCGCCGCCCAGATCGAGGATGCTCTCTATTCTGCCTACGGTTCCCGCCAGGTTTCGACGATTTATTCACCGGCCAACCAGTACCGGGTGATCATGGAGCTGGAACCCCAGTACCAGAGCGACCCCTCCATGCTCGGGCTGCTGTATGTCCGCTCCACAACCGGTCAGCTGGTGCCGCTGGCGTCTCTCGGCACACTCAGAAACAGCCTGGGGCCACTCTCGGTCAATCACCTGGGGCAGATTACCGCCGTGACCATATCTTTCAATCTCAAGCCGGACGTCCCTCTGGGTGATGCGGTTGAGGCCATCGAAAAAGAGGCCAAAAGCCTGCCGGCTGCCATAACCACCGGTTTTCAGGGCACCGCCCAGGTCTACCAGGCATCCACCAAGGGGCTGGCGTTGCTGCTGATCATGGCCATTCTTGTGATCTACATCGTGCTGGGGGTGCTGTACGAAAGCTACATCCACCCATTGACGATCCTTTCCGGTCTGCCGTCGGCCGGTTTCGGAGCGTTGATTACCCTGTTGCTGTTCGGCAAGGATCTCAATCTGTACTCCTTTGTCGGTATCATCATGCTGGTGGGGATTGTCAAAAAGAACGCCATCATGATGATCGACTTTGCCCTGGAGGCGCAGCGCACGGAGGGTAAAACCCCACTGGATGCCATCCAACAGGGCTGCCTGGTCAGGTTCCGGCCGATCATGATGACAACCATGGCGGCCCTGATGGGCACCCTGCCGATTGCTCTGGGTATCGGAGGAGGTGCCGAGTCACGCCGCGGTCTCGGTCTGGCGGTCGTTGGCGGTCTGCTGGTGTCGCAGCTGTTGACGCTTTACATCACACCGGTGGTCTATTATTATATGGACCGATTGCAGACGCTGTTGCTGCGGAGGAATAAATCTGTAGAAAGAGATAAATATACCGATGTGTGATACCACAGGGGTTACAGGTTTTCCGTGTCAAGATCAGTGTGAGGTTAGGTCATGGCTGCCGTAGAAGAGTATAAAATTCCGTCTGACATTGAGTACAGGGTCATCGGCAACGCGTTCTGTCTGATGATCGCATCGTCCGGCCTGCTGGCGGGGGAGATGGTGAATCAGCACAGTCTTGACTACTGGATGGATGACATCGTCCCGCTGCTGTTTGCGGGGTGGATGGCCTTCCGGCTGTTCAGAAATTTCATAACTACGATGGTTGCCTACTAAATGATTAGCGAGCTGCCAGCGGATTGACGGAGAATATGCCTGATCCTCAGAAACTTTCCCTTGAAAACGTTGCCCAACTGCTTGAAAAATGCGGACTGATATCTGACGAACAGCACAGAAACCTTTTGATACGGGGGAGAGCGCAGGAGTCGCGCCTCTTTGCCCAGAATCACGCCGGCATGACCAGGAGGAGCCATGTTGCTGCTGATATGGTATCGCCGGCGGAGGTTATTTCCTCATTCAATCTTGAAATTCCCAGTTCACCGGGCCGTTTTCTCACGGAAGATATGATTACCGAAGCGGTTGCCTCTGCCTGTGGCCTCCCGTACCTCAAAATAGACCCTCTATCGCTTGATCTGAATGTCGTCACTGCACACATCGCGCGCCCCTTCGCCCTCAAAAACCTGATCGTGGCCGTTGGAGAGGATAACGGCGTAATTACGGTGGCAGTTGCCGACCCCTTCAACATCCGGATCATCAATGATTTGACCGAACTGTGCAAACTCCACGTCAAGCGGGTCCTCAGCTCCAAAACCGATATTCTGAAAATCCTGCGTGAGTTTTACGGATTTCGTGCTTCGGTGGTTGCAGCCGAGGCGGAGGCTGCTACAACCGTTGATCTGGGTAATCTTGAGCAGTTTTTCAAGCTCAAGGGGCACCAGGAAATCGAGGGGAACGATAAGCATGTGATTTCGGCGGTCGATTTCCTGCTGAACTATGCCTTTGACCAGCATGCCAGCGATATTCATATCGAGCCGAAACGTGAAACCTCGCTGATCCGTTTTCGTATCGACGGGGTCATGCATAATATTCACGTGATACCCAAGCCGCTGCATGCGCCGATCGTTTCGCGCATCAAGATGCTCTCCCGCATGGATCTGGCGGAAAAGAGACGGCCCCAGGACGGCCGCATCAAAACCAATCACAACAACAAGGACATCGAACTGCGCGTTTCTACCGTGCCGGTGGCCTTCGGTGAAAAGGTCGTCATCAGGGTTTTTGATCCGGACATTCTGTTGCAGGATCTCGACAGCATGGGGTTCTTCCCGCGTGAAATGACCCTTTACAACTCGTTTTTGCGGCGTCCCAACGGGATCATTCTGGTCACCGGTCCCACCGGCAGCGGCAAGACGACGACCCTCTATTCGTCACTCCGCACGTTATCCTCTCCAGAGGTCAATATTGTCACGGTCGAGGATCCGATCGAGATGGTAATGGAAGAGTTCAATCAGATCGGCGTCCAGCAGGGGATCGGCGTCAGCTTCGATACGATTCTCAGGAATATTCTCCGTCAGGATCCGGATATCATCATGATCGGCGAGATTCGCGACCGGGAGACAGCTGAAAACGCCGTGCAAGCTGCATTGACCGGCCATCTGGTGCTCTCGACGCTTCACACCAACGATTCCGCATCTACTATCATCCGCCTGCTGGATCTGGGGGTTCCCTCGTTTCTGATTTCGGCAACCGTGCTCGGCATCGTCGCTCAGAGACTGGTGCGCAAAATTTGCCCGAACTGCAAAACGCCCCGCACCCTTACTCTGGACGAGTGCGAATACCTGCAGTTGCCGTATCCCACACACGCTGTCTGGGAGGGTTCCGGCTGCAAGGATTGCCGCGGGACAGGCTACAAGGGGCGCAGTGGGCTCTTCGAGGTAATGGACATGAATGAACGGATCAAGGCGCTGGTGTCCAACTCTGTTGAACTGGCCGATGTCGTGGCCGCTGCACGTCAGGAAGGGTTGATATCATTGCGTGAAATTGCAATCAGAAAAATGCTGGAGGGTGAAACAACCTACGAAGAGGTTGTTTCCATGACCGGGTAGCCGTGTTGCATTCATCATAAGTTCTTTTCAGGTTCAGTCAATCAAGCGCAGCTCGCGCAGCATTTCCCACAATTTTCCCGACTCGATCGGTTTGGGCAGATAGCCGTCACACTGGTTCTTGAACGCCTCCATTATGCTGGGGCTGTCTTTCAGTGCAGTTGTCATGATTATCTTCACGCCGGGGAGGCCGGCTTCCTCTTCGATATAGCGGATCTGTTTGAGTACCTCCTGACCGCTCAAGTCAGGCATCATAATGTCGAGCGTTATCAGATCATAGCTCTTGCCCATGTTCCCGGCCATCATGAAGGCCTCAACTGCTTCCGTACCGTTTGCGGCCACATCGCACTCCCCCAGTTGTGACAGATAGGTGAGCATCAGTTTCCTGCTCAGGAAGTCATCTTCAACAATCAGTATTTTCATGGTACCACCCCTCCGTGTCTGTTGAGCTGTGCCTGGATTAGTGTTGTCTGACTACGCCGGAATAAGGATGCTGAAGGTGCTCCCCTGACCGCGCCCGGCACTCTCGGCCCAGATGGTGCCACCGTGCATTTCAAGCAGTTTCCGTGTCAGTGAGAGCCCCAGGCCGGTACCCTCAAACTCCCGGGTATCGCTGTTGTCGGCCTGCTCAAACGGTTTGAATATTCGTTCAAGGTCTTCCGGTCTGAGGCCGTCACCGGTGTCGGAAACCCTGATGGAAAGGTATCTGCGGTGAAGCATGCCGTCAGCCGGCAGCGTGTCCCTGATCACCTCGGGAATTTTTTCCGCGTCAGTGAGATTGCCGGCTGATATGGTGACGATGCCGCCTGATATGGTGACGATGCCGCCTGATGGGGAAAACTTAATCGCGTTGGAGAGGAGATTGAAGATGATCTGTTTCAGCTTGCGCTCATCCCCTCTAACGGAGACCGGTATGGTAGCGTCGAAATCTTCTATCAGTTTTACATCCCGATGAGCAGCCGTCTCCCTGAGCATGGCGATGCAGTTGTTCAACAGGTCGCGGATAATGACGTTGCAGAGTCGGATCTCCATCTTGTCGGCCTCAATTTTCGACAGGTCAAGTATGTCGTTGATCAAATCGAGAAGATGGCGACTGCTCTGCATGACGTATCCCAAGTACTCTATCTGTGCGTCATTGAGAGGGCCAAAGTTTTTTGACAGCACGACATCGGTGAAGCCGATGACAGAGTTGAGAGGAGTTCTCAACTCGTGACTCATGTTGGCCAGAAACTGACTCTTGGCGGCACTGGCTGCTTCGGCTGCCGCTTTTGCCTGTAGCAGCTCATTTTCCAACTTTTTCCAACGGGTAATATCGAACGCGGTACCGCTCACTCCAGTGATGTTACCATTGTCGTCGGCAACGAAGAGTGCATTTACGACGAGATAAATTTCGTCTCCATACTTTGAAATAAATACACTCTCGTGGTGATCCAGCGATTCACCTTCCAGTACGCGGGCAAACTCGATCATATCACGTTCGGCATACTCACGGCTCTGGAAGTCGCTGAACTTCTTTCCCAGCATTTCGCTGAGCTCATAGCCGAAAACATGCCCAACGGCCAGGTTCAGAAAGTCTAAGCGTCCCTCAGTATCGCATTTCCAGATAAGATCCTGGGACGTTTCCACCAGAGAATGGTACATGCCCTCCGATTTTCTAAGCGACTCTTCAATCTGCTTGCGTTCAGTGATGTCAGTGTGGGTCCCGACCATTCGCAGCGGGGCTCCTACTTCACTGCGGCTCACTACCGTCCCGCGACCGAGGATCCATTTATAGCTGCCGTCACTGCACCTCAAACGGTATTCGACGGCATAATTTCCCAACGTGCCGGCCAGGTAGGCATTCATTGCGTCCTTGACAGCAGGAGCATCATCGGGATGAATCCGACTGACCCATTCACTATTGTCCCCGCTGATATCTCCTTCTACGTGGCCGAGCATCTCCCACCAGTGGCGGGAGTAGTACGCTTCCCCGGTCTGGATATTCCAGTCCCACACTCCATCGCCGGAACCTTCAATGGCGTATCGCCAACGATCTTCACCTTCCCGTGTCCCGTCCATCTGTTTTTTCCTCTACGGATCAATTGACTGTGCGCAATTTTATCAGCAATCAGACGAAATGCAACCATAAGACAATAATAATTTTCGTCACAGCGGCACAGGGTTCCGTCAGGCCTGGCTGCACGTCGGAAGCCTTACCAGCACGGTCGTTCCCGTGTTGACATCGCTTTCCACCGTCAGCAAACCGTTGTGTCCCTCGATGATCTTTCTGGTCACCGCCAGACCGAGCCCTGTACCGTCCGGTTTCGTGGTGAAGAATGGTTCAAAGATGCGTGCGAGCGTTTCATTGTCGATGCCGGTGCCGGTGTCGACGCAGCTGATTTCACACATATCTGCCACCTGCCGTGCGGAAACCGTGACTTTTCCCCCTTCAGGCGTTGCCTGGAGGGCGTTGATAATTATATTGAGAAAAGCCTGACGCAGTTTTTCGCCGTCAGCTGCAACAATTATGGGATTCGTGGGAGGATCCAGAAACAGGGAAATGTTACGGCTTCTGGCATCCTGCGCCACAAGGGTTACGATGGTTTCCAGCTCCTCGCGGATAGAGCAGTTACTCAGTTCTGTGGGCTGCTGGCGGGCCATGCGCAGGAAATCCTCCACTACGTGGTTGAGGCGTTCGGTTTCCTTGATCTGAATCCCGATGAATTCATGCTTCGGATCTCCGGGGCGGTAGTCATCCCGTAGGATCTCGGCCGTCCCCCGGATGGAGCCGAGCGGGTTCCTGATTTCATGGGCCAGCATGGCAGCCATCTCCCCCAGGGTAGAAAGCCGTTCGGCGCGTCGGAGTTGTTCTTCAACGATGATGATCTGTTCCGACTTGGCTTGGAGGCGCCGATTCGATTCTTCAAGGCCGATGGCGGTGCGTTCAAGTTCGGCACTCCGTTCCCGCTCCCGCTGGGCCAGCAGTCCGGTTACGCCGCCGACCACGTTGTACATGACAATCTCAAGATATTTTTCCATTTCCAGTGTTAATTCCCCCCCCCACTGGAAGAGTATGTGCGGGGCATAGACAACGCTGACCGCAATGGCACAGGCCAGCCCCCCGTGGAGGCCGAACCAGAGTGCCGACAGTATGATCGGGAGGTAGTAGCAACGTTGGAGAATATCGTGCAGGTAGTGCAGATGTAACGGCGTCAGGTAGTGCAGCAGGCTGATACCGGTGATTGATATACCCAGAAGGACGATGCGCGGGAGATTTTTTTTCATGCTGGCCTTATACCCCAGATTGCAGGCTTCCACAACCAAACATATCGCCCGGTCTGCATGATGAGCGGTAGTGTGTGGCGCTCCTGTAGTGCAACCGGCTACCCGAAAAATGAATGAAAAATGGCACTTGAAATTTTAGCAGTTACTTGCTATATACCATTAGCACTCTTGATGTGAGAGTGCTATTTTATCGCCGAGGAGATGGGACGACATGGTCGCTCAGTTGCCTGTAGCCGCTGACAGTTTGAGACTTTATCTGAACGAGATACGGAAATTTCCCGTACTGAATCAGGAAGAGGAACAGCGTCATGCGATCAGTTTTTTTGAGGAAAAAGATCTTACTTCAGCCCAGACGCTGATTACGTCGAATCTGCGATTTGTGGTCAAGGTGGCCTACGAGTTCAGACATTACGGTCTCAAGCTGCTTGACATGATCCAGGAGGGGAACATCGGCCTGATGATGGCGGTGAGGAAGTTTAACCCCTACAAAGGGATTCGTCTGATATCCTATGCGGTCTGGTGGATCAGAGCCTACATCCAGAACCATATTATTTCTAGCTGGAGCCTGCTTAAGATTGGTACGACCCAAGCGCAACGGAAGCTCTTTTTCAAGCTCCGTCAGGCCAAAAACGCCTTGATCGGAATGGGTGAAGATGAGGACGATATTCACCTTGCAGCGGAATCACTGAATGTGTCCGATCAGCAGTTTTCCGAGATGGAACAGCGGCTTCAGGGTGATTGCTCACTGAATGCCGAAATACCCGGAAGCGATGGCAACACTGCGCTGGAGTCTCTGGCCGACGGCCGGATGAACCAGGAAGAGTTGCTGGCGGAATTTCAGGAAAACCAGAGCCTGCAGCGCGAAGTTGCTGAAGTGGTCAGCAAGCTTAATGAGAAGGAACGCTTCATTATTGAACGGAGAATCACGGCTGACGAGCCGATGACCCTGCAGGAAATTGCCAGCCACTTTTCAATCTCCCGCGAGCGGGTGCGCCAGATCGAGGAAGGGGCGCTGAAAAAGACCCGCCAGGCATTGCTACACTACGCGGCCGCATAAACTCAGCCCGTACGAAGTTGCGGTGCCGCACCTGCAATTCCGATTCTGCGCGTGCTGGGTCAGCATGCGTTTTTTTTGTAAAAAATAAACTTGACTTTCGGGTTATATTTCTATAAACACACAAGTTCCGTTTTATGCTGGTTCGTCCAAAACAGGTTTCGGCCCCGTTAGCTCATACTGGTAGAGCAGCTGACTTGTAATCAGCAGGTGATCCGTTCGATTCGGATACGGGGCTCCATGTAACGGTCGAATTGCAGCGTTGGAAATGCTTGATCATCCCTGGAGGGATTCCCGAGCGGCCAAAGGGAACAGACTGTAAATCTGTCGTCAGCGACTTCGGAGGTTCGAATCCTCCTCCCTCCACCATACAAACCATCGGAAGATGGCCGACGGGACGATTCCAGGAGACGAAAGTCACCAATACTGGTAAATTTGCGGTCGGTACATTTTCCAAGCGTCTTCATCTGGTAGCGCGGGAGTAGCTCAGTTGGCTAGAGCGTCAGCCTTCCAAGCTGAGGGTCGCGGGTTCGAGTCCCGTTTCCCGCTCCAGTTTAATTCGCCCACATAGCTCAGGAGGTAGAGCACTTCCTTGGTAAGGAAGAGGTCTCCGGTTCGAGTCCGGATGTGGGCTCCATTTTTCAAGCGAAATAATTACATAATTCAAGAGTTAGCATCACACAACAGCTTCCATCAGGAGGGCCTTTATCATGGCGAAGGCGAAATTCGAGCGTAACAAACCGC
>JBAXVE010000070.1:0-17341 GCA_037129245.1 Desulfuromonadales bacterium | reverse complement strand
ACTGTTAATCACCTTGTCCATGGTTCGAGTCCGTGAAGGGGAGCCAATAAAAACAGGCACTTACAAGACTTCTTGTAGGTGCCTGTTTCGTTGTGTGGTCTCTGGTGTGGTCTCGCAGTGCCTTGCTACACCTTCTCAAAATGACCGCCACCGATAGTACCAAGAGATGCATTTTCCTCCTCTAACGATTTCCCGCTCTGATTCTGGAAACATGAATGCAACATCTTCCAGATTCAGTTCAATGGGTAGACTGCGAACACACGGGACGGTTACATATTACCTGTGGCAATGGCAACTGCCTCTTTCAAACTTACAATTGCAACTGACCGAAAAATTCTTTATCCATGATGCTCCAACTCTTCAACAAAACTAAAGAAATAATCGGTAATCGGTACTCAATGCGTTTGCCAGCTTTAGCGCATTATCTTTGCCGATTCCACGCTTGCCATTCTCCATCTCGGAAATATGACGCTGCGGTATACCTGTCGCCTCTGACAGTTGCTGTTGAGTAAGATTTTCACGGTAGCGATAACCTTTCAATGCAACCGATCCTTTTGACAACCCGGCAAAGTTTTTATCAAAGAATTCATCTGCCGTAATACTACCATCTACATCTCCATCAGGTTCGATAGTTTTGACATAGCGGGTAATCCTTTTGACGTTGGCCGGATGCACCAGGAAGCGCAGCGGGACAAGACCAGATTCAGTAGGGTGCTTTTTCGTGTGTGCCTGCATAAATAATCTCCACTGTTATGGTTTGTTTGTCTTCAGTCCACACAGCTACATAGGTTGGGTGGCCTTTTTTTAGATGACAATGATGTCGATCTCCATCCAGCTTGGAGTAATTTGGCCAGTCGCCACGTACAGGACCGCTCTGCTGTATGCTTGCCATAAGCTCATACAGAGCGGCTATTGCAGCTCGTGGCAATTTCAATACCTGTTTTTCTGCTTTTCTATGCAGCGTTACAATCCATGCCATACATCACACTATACTTTCAAATAGTATATTGTCAAGCAGCCTTTTTGCGCCCATTTTGGATGCTGACGACATTATCTGTCCTCTCGTTGATTATTCTGTCCAGCTTGCGTTCCCATGATTCAAGGGCTTGCTGTTTTTCCTTGTCATATCCATGACCATCATCATTTCCTACCTCCTTGCTTTTTTATACCACCAAGTGATATAGTTATCGCATGATCTACAAGACCCGTCACTTCAATCGCTGGGCTGGCAAAACTTCACTGTCTGACGATCTGTTACTCCGTGCTGTCGAGGAAATGACGAATGGTCTGATTGATGCTGATCTTGGCGGCGGTGTCTTCAAAAAGCGGATTGCCTTGCCAGGGAGAGGTAAAAGCGGCAGCGCCAGAACACTTCTGGCAACCAACCGCGATGATCGCTGGATATTTATTCTGGGGTATGAGAAGAACGAGCGGGCCAATATATCAGATAAAGAACGTGATGCCCTGCGTATGGTGGCAAAAGACCTGCTTGGACTATCAGCCGGTCAGCTGCAGAAAACTGTCAATGAAGGCGCACTTGTGGAGGTGTGTTATGAGAAAGAATAGCAGTAGGGTTTTGGATGCAGTCCATGAGACGGCCAGTGACCTGCATAAACTTGGTTTCATTGATAAGCGGGCGATGGCGAGCTACAACGCTCTCTGCATCCCTCCGGTTCCAGAGTACACATCGGAACAGATCAAATCACTCCGCGAACGTTACCACATCAGCCAGGCCGTGCTTGCCACCGTTCTGAACACCAGCCTGTCAACAATTCAGAAGTGGGAAATAGGCGAGAAACATCCTGGCGGCCCGTCGCTGAAGCTCCTTAATATCCTTGACCGCAAAGGGCTTTCAGCCATGACGTGAACGGTGATGGCTCCCGGCGGCTCTCTGTGGTGATAGATACTGCCGGGGCAGGTACTGCTTGCTAAACAGTCAGGCAAAGTTCGACCTCAATATCTGGACCATTTGGCAGAAAGAAAGCCCTGCTTCAGCTGACATGGTTAACACAGAGAAAGAAAACACCATCTACCGGTCAAGCGGCATTGCTATTACCAACCGTTCTGAAAAGAAACCTATTGCCAAGGAATTTGCAGACTTCATTCAATCCAGCGAGGGGCTGGAGATTTTTGTGAAGTGGGGGTGGACAAGGCCATAGCCAGCACAATAATAACTGTTTGTTCTTTTAGTGGGGTGTCAGAGAGGATATCAGTTATGAACTGGGATGAGCGCTACAATGAACCGGGCTACAGTTACGGCACCGATCCAAATGATTTTCTTGTGTCAGTGGCAGAGACAATCACACCCGGTGGTAGGATCTTATGTCTTGCAGAGGGAGAAGGAAGAAACGCCGTCTATCTCGCCTCCCTTGGCTATGATGTCATCGGCGTCGATGGCTCGGAAGTCGGCCTGCGAAAGGCGCAAGCCCTTGCAGCAGTACGTGGTGTTACCATTACCACCATCCACGCCGACCTTGGCACCTTCGAAATAGGGACAGAACAATGGGATGGGATCATTGCCTGCTATTGCCACGTGCCTTTAGCTATCCGCATTCCACTCCATAACTCAGCGGTTCGCGGGTTAAAACAAGGTGGCGTCTTTATGCTTGAGGCATTCAGCAAGGAGCAGCTTGCCTATAACACCGGAGGACCTCAGTCTCTTGATATGCTGATGTCGCTTGCAGATGTGAAGCGGGAACTTGCCGGGCTGGAGCTCAGACATGCAGTAAAACTGGAACGGGAAGTGCGTGAAGGGAGCCGGCATACTGGATTGGCGTCGGTGATTCAAATAGTTGGCATCAAACCTGTGCAAACGGCTTAGTCCTTGATGCAGAACGTCATCTGAACATCTTGAGGCGGTATAACCATTAGCAATAAATCGAATAATTGAAAGGGATAGCACATGGAGCACTTTCTGGCCATAGTTAAGGAGACCGTAAACCCAGCGACGCAACCGGTCGGGGTCAATCTAATCAGAGACCCAGCAACTATTGACAATCTCAAAATTAAAATGCGTAGTAAGCGACTGGCTGTCTGTCAGCAGGTCGCCTATAGCCGGATGTACTCCTGGTCAACTTGGGTAGACGCAAGCATGTCCCACTGTGCTATTGGCGCCGCCTGTACCGGATTGATTAAACCACCTGAGAGGATTCTTAACGGAAGTGTCAACACAGGTGTGTATCAGGAAAACCAGCAGGCCGCCGCAGCCATGCAGCAAAAGATGCCACGCGTCCAACCTGGTGTCACGGGTGTGTTGACTTATCCTCTTGCACGCCCTTTTACCGGCATTGTTCCCGATCTGGTTGTCATATACGTCAATTCGGCTCAGGCCATGCGGTTTGTGCAGGCGTTCCTCTATCACAAAGGTGGCGAATTCGTGATGAAGACATCCGGCGACGCCGGAGTCTGCTCCAGGGCAATTGCCCAGGTGGCTCTGACGGGTGAGCCGACGATCGAAATCCCCTGCATGGGGGATCGACGATTTGCAGTTGCCCAGGATCATGAATTGATGGTCGGTATTCCATTTCAGTGGCTGGAGCGTACTGCTGAAGGATTATCAGCCACCCACAAAGCCGGAATCCGTTATCCGGTGCCATTCCAGATCCCCGTCGAATGTGAATTGCCGCCGGACTACGTGACAAGCGAACAGGATACTGGAACCAATGAATAGTTTTCTCGACCACCTGCGGGTTATCCCTTTGGTGCTTTAATCAATCCGTTCTACAGCCGCCCAATGTTGAGAAGATCAGGATTCTCATGGTAGGGACCCTGCGCCGGCCAATTGATATCTTGGATCTGTCCTGGCACGTATTATCGCCTGAAATTGCCCCCGTCAGCTGGGGTCTGACTGACTGTTCAGATATAATGTTCAAAGTAAAAAACAAGCTCGGGTGCCGTCGAAGCATTCAACCCTGTGCGGGAGGATTACCTTCCATGACACATGGTGCCGTTCACAATGAGTCTTCGGTAAATACACTATGCTGACGTCTGTCGTCACAGTCCTTGTTGTTCTTGTCATTATCTCGGCGCTTATCGGCTTGTATATCGCCAGGAGCATGTTTCTGCCTACACGCGGCAGACGCATCGCCAGTTATCCCGCACCTAAAAAAGCCCTGCTGGTGCTGGACATACAGGAAAGCGGCAATGCAGGAACCGGCTCCGCGCACCCGTTCCCGACCGGAACCCGCTTGGGGGCAATGATCGAAGTCGTAAACCGTCTTATCGAGCGATTTGACAAAACGGGTATGGAGGTGGTGTACGTCAGGCAGGTTTTCTCGAACAACCTCATCTCCCGTATGCACGGTGGGCGGATCATCGCCGGCAGAATGGAACCACGAATCTGCCGCTGGGTCAACGTCATCAATGACAACGACTTTGCAAAGAACAGGACCGACGCCTTTTCAAACCGGCAGCTGGAGCAGTACCTGATCGACCATCAGGTAAACGAGCTGTATCTGGTCGGTCTGGATGCCGCCATCTGTGTCTACTACACTGCGCTTGGGGCACTGAACAGAGGTTACCGGGTCACCGTCGTAACTGACGGTGTATTGACGGGCAGGAATATGGCAACTGTGCTGGAACGTTACCAAAAGAGGGGTATCACCGTAATGTGCAGTGCCGAAGCTGCCAGCACACTCACCACTATTATCAGATAGACATAGAAAACAGCGCTCTGATATCCTTACGGCATAAGTATCTAAAGGAACAACAAGATGCAAGCGAGGTAAAGAGATATGGCTACTGCAAGTTACATTGTTTCCTGCCCATCCTGTGGTACAGACAACCGCATCCCAGCTGATAAAGAAGGGCTTCGCGGACACTGCGGAAACTGCAAGGCAACACTGCCGCAATTGTACTGCCATCCCCAACAGGTAACCGACCTGACATTCGATTCATTTATCAACTCCTACCCCGGTCCGGTGCTGGCTGAATTATGGGCCTCCACCTGACCGCACTGTCATACCTTCGCACCGGTGGTGCGAACCGTTGCTGAAAGACTGGCCGGACAGGCGGCAGTACTACAGATCAATACCCAGGATAATCCAAATCTGGCCGCTCGATTCAATGTTATGGGAATTCCGGCCATAGTGTTGTTGAAACAGGGACGTGTTGTCGATCAGCTACCTGGAGCACAGCCGCTCGATTCGGTGCTGACGTGGTTTCGGCGGAAGGCTTGATTGTTGAGAAGATGACTTCTCCTGCACTGCGAAAAATACCAACTTTAGTAGCACCACGTCACTCAAAAGGTCTGCATATTGTCGCCATGTTCGAGGGAGCCAAGGGGGTGTTGGTCCTTCTTGCCGGCTTCGGACTTTTGGCGCTCATCCACAAAGATGTCCACGAAATAGCCGGTCGCCTGATCGCTAATTTTCATTTCAATCCGGCAAGCCATTATCCGCGAATCTTCCTCGACCTGTTAGACAGCCTCGATGACAATAAGCTGTGGGCAATGGCCTTAGCGGCATTGCTCTACTCGTCTATGAGGCTGGCAGAAGCAAATTGGCCTGTGGTTGAGGAAGAAGTGGGCCGAGTGGTTTGGTGTGCTGTCTGGCGGGATCTACCTTCCTGTCGAAATCTACGAACTCTCAACTTGGTATTACTTGGCCCAAGTTATCAGTATTCGTAATCATATCCCATTCTAACCCCCTCGATCCTCTCGATCCTCACGATCCTGGGGGCTTTTATTTTGCCCAACTCAGAAAGGAATCCCCATGCGCCAACAGGAAATAGTCCGCCATCTTTCACGTATCACCGATCCATCAGTAATCATCTACACGCTGACCATGCATGACGTTCTAACTGCCATAGTCCGCGGTATTGGCTCCGAAGCTCTCACCCTATCGCAGTCAGACCTAAACCAAGCAAAGGAGGAAGTAGTAGCTGCACTGGAACACCACCTGGACATCCGGGAGTATATCGACATCGGCGTTGAAACCTGGAACGTCAACCGCAAGCTGTAGCACTACCAACATACTCAGTTACGCCCGGAGTCCGGTACTAAGACGACCTGACCCGCCAGTTGGGCGACCCGCAGGAGGGGATGCTGAAGGAGGTGCTGGCCAAATAAAGCAATGGACATCGAGGGGCTTCGCGTATATAACGGCGCAAAATCCACCACAGGAGGGCATATGAACAAAACGGAACTGGTAGCAAAAATAGCAGAAGGAGCAGGACTGACCAAGGTACAGACTGAAAAGGCGCTTAACTGTTTCATCGCTGAAACTATCACCGCACTCAAAGCTAACGACAAGATCGCTCTCGTCGGCTTCGGCACCTTCAGTGCTGTAACCCGCGCCGCCCGCACCGGCAGAAACCCGCAGACCGGCAAGCCACTGAAGATTGCCGCCAAGACCAACGGCAAGTTCTCTCCCGGCAAGGCCCTCAAAGACCTGACCGCAAAACCGGCAAAGGCTGCCAAGGCACCGGCCAAGAAGAAATAGGAAGTATGAGGGGCTCATCCGGAGCCCCTTTCTCTATGTGTCTTCGACGCTCCTCCGGTGCATGAATGGAACCAGTATGACCGACCTGTATCTCGACCATCCCCTGCTAACCTCCCGTTACTTCTATCCCTGCCCGAATCACTTTGAAGGGCCATTCTTTGTCAACGGTGACGGGTTCCGCCTGGGATGCCGTTACCTGAACCAGTCGGATGATGGGCCGACTATTATCCACTTCCACGGCAATGGGGAGACGGTCGAGGACTATCTGGGTGACTTCGAGGATCGCATAACGGGCATGGGAGCCAATCTACTGCTGGCGGAATACCGGGGGTACGGCATGTCTGACGGTGTTCCGGGACTTACCGCCATGCTGGAGGATGTACAACTGATCGTGGAGGCCAGCGGAGTGCCTCCGGAGAGGATCGTATTCTTCGGGAGATCACTCGGATCACTGTATGCCGCACACGGAGCATCGCTCTATCCGCAGGCTGCCGGATTGATCATCGAAAGCGGTCTGGCGGATCCCTTGGAGCGGATACTGGTCCGCATTGAACCGCGCCACGTGGGAGCAACGATGGAGACTCTTCAGGCGGCGGTGGACCGACACCTGAACCAGCAGCATAAAATCCGGGCATTCAAGGGACACGTACTGATTCTGCACACCCGCAACGATGATCTGGTCAGAGTCTCCCACGCCGAACGGCTTTACGAGTGGGCAGATGAACCAAAGGAGCTGAAGATATTTGAGCGGGGCGACCACAACAGCATCATGGCAGTCAACGAGGATGCCTACTTCAGCGCGGTCGAGCGGTTCATCGCTTCGTGTCTGCCAAGCGGGTAACGTAATGCCCCGGCATTCATTCTGGAGGGGTTCACGCGGCGAATGGTATCTGGTCATTCAGGCCGTACTGTTCCTGCTGGTGATATTCGGGCCGGTAACTAATTGGTATGTTGCAGAGTGGGTATACCCGTTCACGCTGATCGGAACAGTGGCCGGAGGTGCTATGTTTTGTGCGGGTGTAGTACTGTCGTCATCTGCAGTGATCAACCTCGGCAGGAATCTCACCCCGTTGCCGGTCCCCAAAGAGAATGCGGCTCTGATAACTACAGGAGCCTACCGGCTTGTCCGGCATCCTATCTACAGCGGTATCATCCTGATGGCGTTCGGCTGGGGTTTGTGGCGACACAGCTGGCTGACGGTTTGCTACTCGCTGCTGCTCCTGATATTCTTTGACGTCAAGTCACGCTTTGAAGAGCGACTGCTGCAGGAGCGATTTCCGGACTATACCGGGTATCAGCGTCGTGTGCGAAAGCTGCTGCCGTTTGTCTACTGAATGCATATTGACACCACGGCTGCACTTCACTATAGTTGTCATGTGATAACGTATAGCGCATGACAATTATCTGGAGGTCGCATGCTTCTGCCCACCGTTCGCCAGCAGCAGGTGCTGGACTTCGTTCAGTCTCACATCGACAACAATGGGTACCCACCAACGCTACGGGAAATCTGCGCCCACCTGGGAGTATCCGGCACCCTATCAGCCATGCGGCATCTGGAGGCCCTGGAAAAAAAAGGATACATTAAGCGAGACTCTAGCTCCCGAGGGATTGCCGTCACCACGCCCACCACCGACACAGCGTCGCTTCCAATAGCAGGAACTGTCAGGGCTGGCTCTCTCTCTCCGGTAGTAGAGGACATCACCGGTTATATCTCCGTGGATCGGGCACTTATTCATGGCGCAAAGTTTTTCCTGCGGGTCAAAGGGGACTCCATGATCAATGCCAATATCTGTGAAGGTGATCTCGTACTTGTGCGCCCACAACCACTGGCCGATAACCGGGACATCGTAGTTGCCATGGTAGAAGGCGAAGCGACGCTGAAGCGCTTCTTCCGGGAGAAGGAGACCATCCGCCTGCAGCCCGAGAATCAGACGATGGCTGCAATCATTATTCCCGAGGGCTCACATGACGTAACCATCATCGGAAAAGTGGTCGGCGTCTACCGTGACCTGGGGTGAGCCCCATGCGGATCAAGGAGCCGATACGCGTTGCCGTGGTCTTTGGCCCGGGGCACACTATAAAGCCGGTCTGGTTTGACTGGCACAACCGCAAGCATGCCATACTCGAAACCACCTACACCTGGATTGACATGAAGGGGAGCGCCAAGCGCCTGCACTTCTCTGTGCGGGATGAAAACGGACTGTACGAGTTGACGTATAATATTGTTGAACAGACCTGGGAGCTAAGCCGAATCGAAGGGTATTGATCATGCAGCTTCAGTAGTGGATTACCCATGACCGGACACCGAACCATTCTCCACATCGACATGAATGCCTTCTTTGCCTCGGTCGAACAGGCGGCCAACCCGGACCTGCGCGGGAAACCTATCGCCGTGGTGGGCGGCCATGGTCGCACGGTTATAACAACCAGCTCCTACGAGGCCAGAGCCAAGGGCGTAAAGACCGGCATGGCGATCTGGGAGGCAAAACGGGCCTGCCCGGAGCTGATCATCGTCGTCGGCGACAACAGGAAATATACCCATACATCCACCAGAATAAACGAGATCTTCCGTGACTATACCCCGGAGGTCGAGGCCTTTAGCATCGACGAGAGCTGGCTGGATGTCACCCATTCCCTCTCCATCTTCGGCAGCGCCGAGAACATCGCCTACCTGATCAAGGCCCGCATAAAACACCTCTTCGGAATAACCTGCTCCATCGGTATCGCCCCCAATAAGCTGCTGGCGAAACTCGCCTCTGACATGCAGAAACCGGATGGACTGACCACCATCAGCCCGGAAGACGTGAGCCGGGTACTTGAGCGGATGCCCATCAAGGAGCTGTGCGGCATCGGTCGTAAGATGGAACGCCACCTCAACATGCTGAGTATTTACACCTGTGGGGAGCTGGGACGATATGACGAGGCCATACTGACCGGAAAGTTCGGGATCATCGGCACGCGCCTGAAAGAAATGGGGCAGGGGATTGACAACACACCGGTGGTGCAGTTTGGCAGGCAGGATGATGTCAAGAGTGTCGGGCATAGCCGCACCCTGGAGCGGGACATCGACGACCCGGCGGAGATACGGCGGTTTCTGCTGCAGCTCAGCGAGATGGTCGGCAGCCGGGCCAGACGCTACAACGTCAGCGGCAAGACGATCCATCTGTACGTGCGCTACGCGGACTTCTTTTCCTCATGGGGCAAGCAGGCGACACTGAAGAGCTACATCAACCTCAGCGACGAGATCTATCGGGCGGCGCTGGGCATCCTCAACACGGTTGAACTGGAGCAGCCCGTCCGGCTCCTGGGAATCAGCCTGAGCAACCTCAAGCACCAGGCGGAACAGCTGCCGCTCTTCGAGGAGGAGCGCAAAAAACTATTTGCCACTCAGGCTATGGATAGCATCAACGACCGCTACGGCAGGATGTCAGTGACCTTCGGCACCCTGCTGCCGGGGAAAGAGAAAGCGGGGAGCCACGTAATCCCGCCCAGCTGGCGACCGGATGGGGTAAAAAATATCGATATAGAGTAGATCTCACGATTCTGTCTAATTCACATTTCACAGAAATCAAAAGCATCCGCAACCATTCGGATTGACCGAGCCGGTGTAAATCGATACATTCACCCCCAGAGCCGACTCGATGATGAATCAAGAATCTCACAAAACGAGCCCACCATGAAAATCGACAACCTCCTCATACACCTGCACAACAACGTCGAAGCTTTCACCTTCAAACCTCGTCATCTGGAGCATATTCGAAAAAATCTCCCTAATTTGCGCATTACTGTTGCCGGCGGGAACCAGGACTTTCGTGAAAAACTACCCGAAGCCGAATGTGCACTGGTCTGGGTGTTCAAACCAGAATGGTATGCCGATGCTCCAAGATTAAAAGCTCTCTTTACTCCTGCTGCCGGGCATGACTGGGTAGCCGCAGACCCGACCGGTCGTGTGCAGACATTCTACGGCAGCTTTCACGGACGTATCATGCGCGAAAGCCTTCTTTCGATGATACTATACTTCAATCGGCAACTCCGTAAATCGGTCAACGACCAGAAGCACAGGACGTGGGGACGTCTCGACTACAATAACTGCGTAGCGCTCTTCCAGCAGAAGGTACTGATAGTCGGGTATGGTTCACTGGGGAAATCGATGGCGGAGCTGTTGAAAGCGTTCGGAGCCAGAATAACCGGCGTCAAACGAAACGTAACCGGAACTGAAAACACACTGTATGTTGACACCGTGATCACCTTCGACAGGCTGGAAGAAGAACTCCCGGATGCCGACCACGTCGTTCTGCTCCTCCCGGGAGAACCGGAAACCGACAACATTTTCACGGAGCAACGTTTCAGGGCCATGAAGCCGGGGTCTTATCTTTACAACCTGGGACGAGTAAACTGCTACCGGGAAGAAGACCTTCTCTATGCGCTCCAGAACGGGCCCCTGGCGGGGGCCGGACTGGATGTCTTTGCCAATGAGCCACTACCTGTCACGTCACCGCTCTGGGAGCAGCCGAATCTCCTGATCACCCCCCATTCCAGCGCCATCAGCCAGGAATACATCGATCTCTTCGTTGAAGAGTGGCTGACGAAACTCCAACTGACATGATAGAACTACAAAAAACAGGAGACGAAAGATCCACTCCGAATTGAATTGGGTACCCTGGACGCGCAGAATATTGTTATTGCCGAACTGCATTCGATGATAGAAAAACTGCAGTGTAATAAAAGATAGATACCAAGACAGGAGCTCACCATGGCGATGACCGTAGAAATCAGGAACAACAAGCTCTGTATAGAGATCGACCTGGAGAAACCAACCCCCTCATCCTCCGGCAAGACGCTGGTGGTCGCCAGCACGCTGGGGAACGCAGTTACCACCGCCGAGGTGGATGGCAAGCCGATCACCATCGGCCTGAACGCCTACATCAAGAAGTAATGAAGGCGGAGGTCTACTCCATTACCTACCGGATCCCCTTGACGGATGCCCAGCAGGCCAGGCTTGACAGGAAATGGCCCGACGGCGATCCGCTTATCTCCTATGAGAAGATTGTTTTTCTGCTGGAGCCACTGCCGGTAGAAGACGTCTACTGGTCGCACCATACGGGACAGTATCTCTATTTTACGGTGCGTGGGGACGACCGAGACGGTACGGTCGCTGAGGTAATCGAACGACTCGAAACAAAGCTGGGGCGGGTATGACGGATATGCAGCTAACGACGACGCGAGCATTCAATAAATGACCTGTCCCTTCTGTAAGGAAGACATACGTGACGGAGCCATCAAGTGCAAACACTGCGGATCAACGCTCAGCCCGGATACCTACGTCAATAACATCGTCAATCTTACTACTGACGAGATTCGCGCCTTCGCAGGGACGAACGCATACTACTACATCCAGGCTTTTGCCAGGTTCACCGCTACGGGGTGCGAGAAGTACAGCGTCACCTGGAACTGGAGCTGCTTCGGCTTCACATTTGTCTGGATGCTTTACCGCAAAATGTACGCCGCGGCGTTGATAACCTTTCTTGTGTTCTGCATCCCCGGCGTGAACATCCTGCTGCACCTCGGGGCCGGAATGGTCGGGAACTACCTGTACTACAGACACACCACAGCGAAGATTCTCGAAGCACGCGCTACCCACCCACCACACAATCTTGTTCCGATCCTGCAGGAAATGGGAGGGGTAAACAGATGGGTTGTCTGGGCCACCCTCCTCCTCAGTATCCTGCTGGCAATCGCCGTGGCAGTTTTCTTTTCAAGGATACTTGCGACCATGCGGCAGTTTGATGGAATAACGATATGATAATCCGCAGATCCGCAGTTACCGTCGGTAAGAGTGGCAGCACTACATTCAAAGAGACAGGATCAACATGAGAGTATCCTTTCAAGAACTATTGTCAGCATCGCCAGTAATTCTTGGTGAAGGAGCAGTCATCGAGCGCTTACGGCGCTCGCCAGACGTTCAGCTTGATGAGTATGTCGTCAATTCGGCGTTGATCTATCAAGATGCCGGACGCCTGGCCCTGGAGACGATCTGCCGCCAGTATCTGGATATCGGGCAGCGCTTCGACCTGCCGCTGCTTATCTCCACTCCGACATGGCGCGCGGGCAAAGAACGCATTGCAGCAGCGGGTCTCGCCGGCCGTGACCTTAACGGCGACAACTTCCGCTTTCTGGCTGACCTTTGTTCAACATACGGCGATTATGCCCGCAAGGTAGCCATCTGCGGATTAATGAGCTGTCGGGGGGATGCCTACAAACCTGAAGAGGCCATGACAGAAGATAAAGCGGAAAAGTTTCATACTTGGCAGGCGGAAGCTCTTGTGACATCCGGAGTAGACGTGCTGCTGGCGTCTACCCTGCCGGCCCTCAGCGAAGCGATAGGTCTGGCACGGGTTTTTGCGGCAACCGGACTGCCGTACCTGATCAGCTTTGTCGTGCGACCGGAAGGGACACTACTGGATGGAACGCCACTCCACAGAGCCATCGACATTATCGATACATCCGTTACCCCGTGCCCGCTGGCATACCTGGTAAACTGTACGCACACCTCGGCCTTTCATCGTGCCATGCTTCACGCAACCAACTCATCGCAGCTGGTCAGGGAGCGGGTCATCGGCCTGCTTGCCAACACCGCCGCACTCACTCCGGAAGAGCTGAACAACAGCGCGGAATTAATAGAGGAGGATCCGGAACTATTTGGCAGAAGAGTAGCGGCTCTTCATGGAGAACTGGGCATGAAGCTGCTTGGGGGCTGTTGCGGAACCGATAACCGACACATCGAGTGCCTGGCCAGGAATCTTTCAAACCCGGCTATCGGATAAATTCCTCGAAGCTTGCTTCGTTGAAAAAATCAATTACTGCCGTGATACCTCGTAGCTTGCTGCGGGGTAGTTCATTCGCAACAAAATGCGATTTGTTGAATCCGAAGACTACTTTATATAATCGAATCAGCTCCCGCCTCAATTTCTTCCCTGACTGTCGTCAACAATTCTGCGCAAACCACGATCAGTTCCTGCCGCAGGCCCTCCGCTTCTGATGAAAGCGCAATATTTACCGACTCTGCAAAATATTTGAATTTGGCAACTACATCCTCAAACTGTTCAATGGTGCAATTCATAACGCTACCTTTCTGTCGCTCAAAGCATGCTTATTTCAAACTTTCCCTACCGGGGCAATGTACACAGCAAACTCATCTCTGCCATCGACGCCGATCAGCTCATCGACAAAAACCTGGTCGTATGCTGCGATAGCGCACGTACCGGCTCCAATCGCTTCACACGCAAGATAGAGATTCTGGCAGACATGGCCGGCATCCAATGCAATAACCTTATAAGATGCCTCTGCATAGCGCCATTCTGTCCTGACCGGAATAACGGACCATATAAAAGTGACCGCTGCCTGGCCGGAAAAGCTTTGGCCACGGGTGGCAGCAGTCAGATGCGACGGGAAGTTCGTTACCTGCTTTTCTAAGACCAGGGCATGATCTATCGGCAGGTAGCGATAGATACCGTTCTCCACTCCGGTAACATTCAGAACGGCAAGATACGTTTCAAAGGGGTGGCGGCATCCTGCAGAAGGAACCGTGCGCAGGACAGCAGCTTCATGCAGCACGGTTCTGACTCCCTGTGTGGCCCAGAGCAGAAAGGCAAGTTCATCCAGGGAAAGCGGCTCCTGTATGAAACGTCTATGGCTTTTCCGGTTGGCCATGGCTTCTTGCAGATCGCATGACGGTATGTTCCAGGTATCTCTGCGTGGCAGTTCAAGCAGCGTGCTGTGTGGCTGAGCCGGTTTCTGGACCGGGGGTGGCGCTACCCCCTGGCTCTGTTCTGTCAGATAAAAATTGACCTCATCACGGATCAGGTCGGTCAAAAAGTACCTGCCGCTATCGGTTGTTATGGTCGGGTTCCTCTTCACGTCAACACTTTCTCCTGAAAAACCGGCCAGAGAGACAATCCCGTAAGAGATGCCGTATCATACACACTTTCAGTTCGCCCCTCTCTGATGTGCCTTCCACTGGTATTTGCCCTTGCCTCCCTGATTAAAAACCCCATGTATCATCGTACCGGAAATTTTTCCCCAGTACATCTGGTCGGCAGTCGCCCGGCGGAAATTAATCCTGTTGCCTTCAACAGTGAGGTCAAGCATATCCTCCCATTTTCCCTGAAGAAACATCCGCCCGGAATAATTTCCGGAGTCGCCGTTGATTACCATCCGTCCCGTGTAGCTGTTACAGTTGATATTCCATGTTCCGGCAAAGTTACCGGGTTCAGCCAATGCCACAGCTATCGTCGAAAACACCAACAGCACTGCAATCCACATGATCATTCGTTTCATGCCCGTTTCTCCTCTCCGGCTCCAGAAAGCTTTCAGTGTCACGGCAGAGCCTTTGCCATGGCACCGAGTGTGAGAAAATCTGCCGATCGTTGCAACATTAAGTGACGACCTTTGAGATAATATCCGGAAACTACCATAGCTCACTTCTGATTTGCATAAAAAATATCCACCGGGCCCGTACCGATCAACCAATCAGCCTATCTGCGGCCACTATGATGGCCACCCACAGCAGCAGGCTCATCGGGTGGGACAGTGCCACCTTGATGTCCTGCCGTGACGGGATGCTGGCAGCAATGCAGAGATAAACACCCAGGTAGACTCCAGCAAGAATTTTCAGCGAATCCTGCGCAATCGTGTCCTTTTGCAGCAACAGGAACAGACCAGCGACCAGCCACAGCAGAGGAGCAAGTGCCATGGGTGCTGCCGATATGAAATTGACTCTGGCGGAGACGCTTCCCAGTTGCCAGCGGTTGCCCTCACGGTGCGGCCATATACTGAATCCGGTTGGCTTGGCGCCCAGCAGCAGGGCAACCGTGAAGTGCGCCATCTCATGCATGATGGTGACCGGCAGATTTGAAAGCACCAGCATAAAAGCGCCGCTCATTGCAATCCGTCTATGGATGTAGCCGATTGCCAATAGCGGGACAACTGCCAGAATGATGTCGAGTTGTACCCACTTCATCCATTCGCTGCAGCGGAGTGAATCGATGCCAGCATGGCTACCATTTCATCTTGGATCAGACCGTTACTGGCCACGATCCTGTCATTGTAGATATCGTAGGCAGAACCATCAAAGGTCGTTACCAATCCGCCCGCTTCTCGCACCAAAAGGACGCCCGCAGCCACATCCCAGGCTTTCAGTTTCAATTCCCAGAACCCGTCGAGACGACCGGCAGCCAGATATGCCAGGTCGAGCGCAGCGGCGCCGGCCCTGCGGATTCCTCGCGCTTGCTTCTGAAAGGCAATAAAATGTGCAAAATTGTTGGCGGGATCGGTAGCGCAATCATAGGGAAAGCCGGTCGCAAGCAGCGCATTGCTCAACGGGGTGCGAACGGACACAGACAGACGGTTGCCGTTAAGGAATGCTCCTCCATCTTTGGACGCGGTAAAAAGCTCGTCGTACACCGGGTTGTAGATTGCTCCGGCTACCAGCTCCCTGTCCTCTTCAAGCGCAATCGATGAACAGAACCACGGGTATCCATGAGCATAGTTGGTTGTGCCATCCACCGGGTCGATGATCCAGCGGCAGGGGGAACCGCTCTGAAGGTAGTCCCCTTCCTCGGCTACTATGTCATGATCGGGAAAATGAGTGCGTAAGTGCTCCACAATCAGCCGCTCCGACTCCTTGTCAACCTCGGTGACCAGATTTTTGTCCCCTTTCATCTCAATATCGAAAGAAGAGGTAAAGCGGGACTTTTGATAACGTCCGGCAATCCGTGCCGCCTCAACGGCTGCCTGCAGATAGGCATGGTAAGAACGTGAACTCATGTCAACTCCCTGTTTTTCTTTAAAATCTAACTGTTGAGGTTCTTGTAAAAAGACAACTTACGGCAAAAACGTTAACCCCCTGCTTCGCTCCACTCGCTTCCCCCCTTACATAAGGGGGGATTGAGGGGGGTTACAAAGTGTGAGCTTGAACAAACAGGGATTTTTGTAAGGGGCTCAGCTTAATTCCAATTCCAGATCAAAGATGATCTCAAGGCAGTGAGGACGTCGGCAACAGAGGCCTACAGACAGTTCGTTGAGGAGCCGATGACGAGCCAACGACTTGTACTGAGCAGAGTCGAAGTAAGAGATGCCTTTGATATGGAATTGGGATAAGCATACTTCACTGTCCCGCCACTTGCTTGTCAATCTTGTCCACCCGCGTATCCACGGCCCGTTGGATTCCCTGCGTGTCACCTTTCAGCTTCACGAACATCCCGGTTATCTGTGTCGAAAATGCCTTGAAGATGTAGACGCCGATAATACAGAAAATGGTGATCCTGAGAACGATCGCCAATCCTTTGGGAAGCAGGTTCGAAAGCATTTTGATGGCAAACATCGAGCTGATGATCAGCAGGGCGATAATTCCTAGATGCTTGAACAGCGGGCGATGATTTTTTGCCCATTCAGTCGGAGAAAATGCGGTAGATGATGCAACATGTATTGGTGCGGAGGTGGTGGGTTGTGATGCTGCTGATTTGTTCTGGCTGGCTGGTTTCTTTTGTGGCTCAGATTCCTTGATGGTCTGGACTCTGGAACGATATTGAGATGGAACGGTTGAATAGTCGTTGGTGAGATTCGTTACTCCCGATTTATCGACATATCTGTAGAAGTCGGCAGTTGCCAGAAACGGCTCGAAAATAAACAATAATGCAATCAACAGTAGGCTGTGGTACACAAGATTCAAGCCGAAAAGACATCATTCAGATCAATGATCAGATCACCAAGCAGCGGAACAGCGACCTTGTCTCGCGAGACGTACATTTCCGGCCTGCCATATTCACATCCATTGATTAATTTAAAGACGGCGCGCTCAAACTCCAAGTGCAACATCCTTGGGAGATAATGTTGCATGGGGA